>JAIYAA010000240.1 GCA_027489295.1 Sphingomonadales bacterium
AAATCCTCGGACAGCCGCACCGTCGCCACGCCCACTTCGGCGCACAGCGCTTCGAGCAGATCGGTCAGCAGCGTCGCATCGGTGAGCGTGGCGAGGTACAGTGCCTTGTCCTTGCGGACAAACGCCGCGCCGCCATCCTCGAAGCGGCCCAGCGTCTCCACAGAGGCATCCAGCCCCAGTTCCTCGCGCCAGCCGCCGCTTGGATAGACGCGCCCGTTCCACGCGATGGTGCCCTCGCAGCCCGGGCGCAGCGTCTCGACCGACTGCACCTGGATTGGCAGCACCGTGGCGAGCGCGCCCGGCGCCAGTGTCTCGGGCAGGGTCAGGTCTTCGGTCTTGGCGCCGGAGCGTGCGCCGTAGAGCACCACCGCGCCGCCGCGCGCCAGACGCGCCGCCGTGTCGTCCCGCGCGATTGCCAGCGAGGGCACGACGATCAGCTTGTAATCGGCAGGGTCGCCGTCGGGCGCGATGAAGTCGACATCGACGCCTAGCCGGCGGAGCGCCTGGTAATAGCCGAGCAGGATGCGGGTATAGTCGTAGCTGTCGCCCTGCCGCTCGATATCGCCGAGCCACTGCGCCTCGACATCGACAACCAGCGCCACCTTGGCGCGGCCACGGGGACGCTCCTCCAGGCCGAGCAGGGCGAGATCGCGAACGACCGCCTCGACCTCGGGCCAGGCTGCCGCCTCGCTGCTGTCCGGCCGGAGCAGGCCGGCGTGCATCTGTTCCTGCGCGAAGGGCGCCTGGCGCCAGCGGAAGTAGCTGACCACGCCGGCGCCGTGCGCGAACGCCTCCAATGTCCACAGCCGCACCATGCCGGGCGCGGGGCGCGGATTGTGCATCGCCCAGTTCACCGGGCCGGGCTGCTGCTCCATGATCCAGAAGGCGCCGGGCGCGAGGCCGCGGGTCTGGTCGAAGAAGAAGGCGCCGAAATCGGGGTGGCCGGTCCGCATGTAGCGGCGGAATTCCTCGGCCGGTGCATCCGCCATCCACAGGTCGGTGCGGCCGAGCGGATAATTGTCGTACGCCGCGAAATCGAGGTCGCGGGCGAGCCGGTGGTTGTCGACCCCGGTCTCGTTCATCGGGATGAAGTTGTGGGTGATGAACTTGCCCGGCGACAGGCGCCGCAGGATCGCTACCTGCGCGTCGTGATAACGCGCGACCTGGTCCGAGGAGAAGCGGCGCCACGCCATCCGGTGCGCCGGGCTGGTCTCGGTCACGGCGCCGACGGGCAGCTCGATCTCGTCGAAGCTGCGATATTCCATCGACCAGAAGACGTTGCCCCAGGCGGTATTGAGCGCCTCGATCGTGCCGTAGCGCGCCTTGCACCAAAGGCGGAACGCATCGCGGGCGACCGGCGAGGCGCTGAGCGTGGTGAGGTGGCAGCACAGCTCGTTGTCGGTCTGCCAGCCGACCACGCCCGGATGCTTGCCATAGCGTTCGCCCAGTGCGGTCACGATCCGCTCGGATTCGCGTAAGTAGACGTCGCTGGAAAAGTCGTAATGCCGCCGCGAGCCAAAGCCGCGGGTGCGGCCGGTCTCGGGATCGACCGGAAGGATCTCGGGATAGCGGTCGATCAGCCATTTCGGCGGCGTCGCGGTGGGGGTGCCGAGCACTACCTCCAGCCCGGCGGCGGCCAGTGTCTCGATCGCCTCGTCGAGCCAGGCGAAGTCATAGCTGCCGGGTTCGGGCTCCAGCCGCGACCAGGCGAACTCGCCGATCCGGACATAGCGAAGCCCCAGCGCCTTCATGCGGCGGGCATCCTCCGCCCACAGCGCGCGCGACCAATGTTCCGGGTAATAGCAGACGCCAAGCACCTGACTGCATTCCTCTCCGGGCCGCAGCGTGCATGCGCCGCGACCCTTTTGCTAAATCGTTTGTACCGGCACGCTGCGCTTGGCAAGATCGCGTCGCGCAACGCCCCGGCTTGTTGATCATCATATTTATACCATAATAAACCTCGGTCAATAACGACTGCGCCGCGGACACAACGTCCCGCCTGCCGAGAGAGGATTGCACTGTGACCGACCCGTTTGTCCGGCTCGATGGCCGCGCCACCTGCCTGATCGTCGATTGCCGCGGCGAGGCGCCGGCGATCCTCTATTGGGGCCGCCGCCTGCCCGACGATGTCGATCCCGCCGCGCTGGCGCTGCTGGGCGTGCGGCAGGAGGCACCCTGCTCGCCCGCGACCACGCCGCCGCTGGGCCTCACGCCGCTGATCGGCGCCGGCTTTCCCGGTCGCCCCGGACTGTCCGCGCATCGCGACGGCCGGGGCTGGGCGACCTGGACCGCAATCACCGCGGTGCACCGGATCGACGCTGGCACGGTCGAGATCGAATCGGAGGACGCAGCCCACGGCATCGGCCTCGTCCACCGGCTGCATCTCGCCGGCGATGTGCTGCGGATGCGGACCACACTAATCAATCGCGGCGATACCGCGCTCAGCGTCGAGGCCTGCGACGCCCCCGCCCTGCCGGTCCCCGAGGCGGTGACCGACTGGACACTGTTCGAGGGCCGCTGGTCGGGCGAGCTGCAGACCCGCCGCGTGCCGCGCGCGATGGGCGCGGTGGTGCGCGAGAACCGGCGCGGCCGCACCAGCCACGATGCCTTCCCCGCGATCCTCGCCGAACTCGGCCCCTGCGGCGAGCAGGCGGGCGAGGTGTTCGGCGTCCAGCTCGCCTGGAGCGGCAACCACCGCCTCTGGGCGGAGACGCTCTCCGACGGGCGTGCCTATGTCCAGCTGGGCGAGCTGTTCCTGCCGGGCGAGTGCCGGCTGGCGCCGGGCGCGCGCTACACCAGCCCCGATCTGGTCTGCGCCTGGTCCGATGCCGGGCGGAGCGGCCTGGCGCGTGCCTTCCATGCCCATGTCCGCGCGCGGCCGCAGCACGATCGGCTACGCGTCAAGCCGCGGCCGGTGCACTACAACACCTGGGAAGCGGTATATTTCGATCACAAGCCGGACGCGCTGATGGCGCTGGCCGACAAGGCCGCCGCGATCGGCATCGAGCGCTTCGTGCTCGACGATGGCTGGTTCCTCGGCCGGCGCGACGATACCGCGGGGCTGGGCGACTGGATCGTCGATCCGGCGATCTACCCGGACGGCCTGGGGCCGCTGGTGGCGCATGTGCGCGGGCTGGGCATGGAGTTCGGCTTGTGGGTCGAGCCCGAGATGGTCAATCCGGACAGCGAGCTGTTCCGCGCGCATCCCGAATGGGTGCTGGGCACGCCCCCTGCCCCGCAGCTGCGCTTCCGCAACCAGCTGGTGCTCGATTTCGGTCAGGCGGCGGCGCGCGAGCATCTGTTCGAACGGATCGATGCGCTGCTGCGCGAACACGCCATTTCCTATTTGAAGTGGGACATGAATCGCGACATTACCCATCCGGGTGGTGCCGACGGGGCTGCCGGCGCGCATGCGCATGTGCTGGGGCTGTACGAGGTGCTCGCCCGGCTGCGCGCGGCACACCCCGCGGTCGAGATCGAGAGCTGCTCGGCCGGCGGCGGCCGTACCGACTTCGGCATCCTAGACTTCACCGATCGCGTCTGGACCTCGGACACCAACGACGCGCTCGACCGGCTGACCATCCAGCGCGGACTCTCCACCTTCGTGCCGGCCGAGCTGATGGGGGCGCATGTCGGCCCGGCCGATTGCCACATTACCGGCCGCCGGGTGCGCATGGCGACGCGCGTCGCCACCGCGCTGTTCGGCCATTTCGGCGTCGAGGCGGACCTGAACGCGATGGACGATGCCCAGCGGGACGAGCTCGCCGCCGGCATCGCGCTCCACAAGCGGCACCGCGCGCTGATCCATTCGGGCGACCTCTACCGGCTTGACCGGGCGGAGGGCGAGATCGCGTTCGGCATCGTCGCGGGGGACAAGCGGGAAGCACTGTTCTCCTATACCCAGATCACCGAGCCGCGCGGCTATTTCGCCGCCCCGCTGCGGCTCGACGGACTCGATCCGGCGGCGCGCTACCGGGTGACGTTGGCCTGGCCGGGCAGCGGCTATCCCGTATCGCCGCTGTTCGCAGCGCTCGGAGACGGCGCGGTGTTCTCCGGCGCGGCGCTGATGGCTGCCGGGCTCCAGCCGCCGCGCCTCAAGCCGCAGGCGGCGTTCCTGCTCCACCTCGAGCGGATCGCATGATCCGCTTCGTGGCCAACAAAAAAGGCGGGGCTCGAAAGCCCCGCCTTCCTGTTTGGTCCTCGGCGTCCGATCAGAAGCGGGCGCGCACCCCAAGGGCGTAGCGCGGACCGGTTTCGATGTAGCTCAGGAACTTGTTCACCGTGCCGTCATAGGTCTGGACCACCGCGTTGGTGACGTTGATCGCCTCGGCGACCAGCGACACGCCCTTGGTGACGGCAAAGCTCGCCTGCAGGTCCACCTGGCCGGCGCCGCGGGTGTAGACCGGGTTGCCGCCCGTCGCGTTGGACTGGGTCGAGAGGAAGCCGTCGCGGTGGTTATAGGCCGCGCGGAACTGGATCGGGCCCTTCTCGTAGAACAACACTGCATTCTGGCTGTTGCCCAGGCCGACCAGCGAGAAGCGCGCTGCGCTGTCGTTGCTGTCGCCGGTGCTCGACTTCACGAAGGTGGCGTTCAGCGTCACGCCCAGGCCGTCGAACGGTGCCGGCAGGTACGAGAAATTGTGCTGGAAGCCGACTTCGAGGCCGTAAACCGTCGCCGCGCCGACGTTGCGCGGACGGCTGACCGCGAAGGTCGCCTTGCCGCCGGCGAACTCCGGCAGGTTGGAGGCATTGGCGATCGTGATCGTCTCGTTGCCCACCGAGGTGACGATGAAGTCGTCGAGCCGCTTGTAGAAAGCGCCGACGGTGAAGAAGCCGGCGTTCTGGTAGTACCACTCGTAGCTGAGATCGAGGTTGGTCGACTTGTACGGCTTGAGCGCCGGGTTGCCGCCGCTCGCCTGCAGGTTGCCCGGGCGGGTGACCGTGTAGGTCAGCTGCGGCGCGAGGTCGGTCAGGTTCGGGCGCGTGACGGTCTGCGACGCGGCGAAACGGGCCACCATGTCGCGCGACAGATCGAGCTTGACGTTCAGGCTTGGCAGGAAGCTGTCATAGCTCGTCTTGCCCGACACCGGCACCGCGGTCGCCGAGAGCGGCGCACGGTACAGCGTCGGATCGTTCGGGGTCGGCAGCAGATCGAGCAGCACCTGGTTGACGCCGTTCGATTCCAGCTCGGTGTGGACATAGCGCGCGCCCAGCGCGCCGGTCAGCTTCATGCCGCCGATCTCGCCCTTGAAGTCGACCTGCGCATAGGCGCCGGCGACCTTCTCATGGACGCTGTACGAACTCGGCTGCGGCGTCGCGGCGAAGCCGTTGGTCTTCTGGATCTGCGCATAGGTGGTGCCGACCGGCTGGCCGGTCGCGCGATCCTGCGCATCGGCGGCCGCCTTGCTCTCCAGGAAGCTGAAATAGGTTTCCGGATTGAACGACAGCCAGGCGCGCGGGAAGCTGCCGCCGGCGCCGCTCAGGAAGTTGCTGGGCGTGAAGGGCTGGAGGATCCCGCTCGCGACCGGGATCGAATAGCCGCAATAGGAGCACCAGGTGTCGCTGCTCGACTGGACCAGCTGGTTGTCCTTGGTGCGATCGGTATAGATCGCGCCGAAGCGCACCGCCGTCAGATGCTCGTAATCGGTGCGCAGGGTGAGATCGAGACGGTTCTCATAGACCGTCTCGCCATAGTTGGAGCCCTGGCGCGTCGCGAAGTGCGCGCGGCCGACATTCGGGTTGGTGAAGCCGTTGGTCGCGGTGAGGCTCGGCAGGCCGCTGCCGGTGCTGTCGAACTTGATCGGGTTGTTGAACCCGATCACCGCGAAGATTTCGTTGCCGCCATTGTTGTTGCGCGCTTCAGAATAAGAGCTGTCGAACGCGACGTCGACCATCGCATTCGGCTTCCACACCGTGTTGAAGCCGACCGATTTCAGCTCGGTCGGGCGGTTGAAGGTGCGCGCGACATAGTCGGTATGGCCGGTCGCGTCCTGATCGAAGCCGACGACCGTGCGGTTGCTGTCCAGCTTCACGTTGCTGATGTTGGCCGGCGAGTAGAAATGGCCGACCTGGTTGGCCACCGACTTGACGTCGAACTTGTTGTACACGCCGTCCAGCGTCATCGTCAGCGTGTCGGTCGGGCGAGCCTGGATGGTGGCGGTGAAGGTGCGCCGCTTGCGATCCTGGCTGTCCGAATACTGGTTATAGTCCTGCGGCATGTTGACGTTGTTGAGCACCGGGGTGCCGTTGGCGCCGCCGACGCTGGTCTTGTAATAGCCGTCGACCACCGCGGTATCGATCCGCGCCTTGCGCTGCTCGTACGAGGCCGAGACGAGCACGCCCAGGCGGCCGTCGAGGAAGGTGTTGCTGTAGAGGCCGAACAGGTCCGGCGTGAACTTGTCCGCCAGGCTCTCGTAATTGGCCTTGGCGCTGAGGATCACGCGCTGGCCGGGCGTATCGAACGGACGCGGCGTCTTGAGGTTGATCGTCGAGCCGATACCGCCTTCCTGCAGGTTGGCATTGGCCGTCTTGTAGACGTCGGCGCCCGAGATCAGGTCGGCGGGGAGCAGGTCGAAGCTGAACTGGCGGCCGGGATTTTCGGTGGCGAGCGTGCGACCGTTGAGCAGCAGCTGGTTGAACTGCGGGCCAAAGCCGCGGACGGTCACGAACCGTCCCTCGCCGCCGCTGCGATCCACCGACACGCCGGTGATGCGCTGGAGCGATTCGGCGACGTTGGTGTCAGGGAACTTGCCCAGATCCTCGGACGCGATCGAATCGACGATCGAGCTGGCGTCCCGCTTCACGTCGATCGAGCGATTGAGGCTCGCGCGCAGGCCGGTGACGACGATTTCGGTTTCCTGCGCGGAAGGCTCGCCGGCCTGGTCGGCCGCAGCGGTCTGGGCGATTGCCGGTACGGCAAGTGCCATCATCGCCAGCGTGGCGCAGGATGCGAGGGCGTGACGGCGCACGGAAACGGACACGCGCGAACGCGCGAAAGTCGCTTTCATAGATCCTCCCCAAGGCATGCGGCTTGTTCGCCGCTGCCAATGATTTACGGCGGGCAAACGATTGTCGCCCTTTGGCTGAAAAATCATATTAATAAGGTACTGTCAAGCAACCGGCAGCGGCGCCCGGACAATAGCTGCACGCTGTTGCATCCGCGCCACGCAGCGCCGCTTTTGACCTTTGCCGCGCGATCCCGCACAACGCTGCCGATGCCCAACACCCTGCGCAACCTAGCCTTTGAGGACGTCAGCAAGTCCTATTCAAAAGGCGCACGCGCGGTGGACGGCGTGTCGCTGACCATCGCGGGCGGCAGCTTCGTGGCACTTGTCGGCGCCTCCGGTTCGGGCAAATCCACCCTGCTCAAGATGGTCAACCGCCTGATTGCACCGAGCGCGGGGCGGGTGACGATCGACGGCGTGGGCGTGGATGCCGAACCGGCGCATCTGCTCCGCCGCCGCATCGGCTATGTCTTCCAGAATGTCGGCCTGTTCCCGCACATGACCGTCGGCGAGAACGTCGCGATCGGGCTGCGGCTGGCGGGCGCGCGCAACCCGGCACCCCGTGTCGCCGAATTGCTGCAGCTGGTCGATCTGCCCGAGGACATGGCGGCACGGATGCCCGATGCGCTTTCCGGCGGCCAGCGCCAGCGTGTCGGCGTCGCCCGCGCGCTCGCCACCGATCCCAGGCTGCTGCTGATGGACGAGCCCTTTGGCGCGCTCGATCCGGTGACCCGCGATGCGCTGGGCAAGGCGATCCGTGCGCTGCACGACGCCATGGGGCTCACCACGATCCTCGTCACCCACGACATGGCCGAGGCGCTGCTGCTCGCCGATCGCATCCTGGTGATGGAGGCCGGCAGGCTGGTCGGCGACGCGACCCCGCGCGAGCTGCTCGCCGGCAAGGGCGGCCCGGTCGCCGACGCGCTGGTGGCGGTACCCCGCGAACAGGCCGAGCGGCTGGCGGCACTCGCCCGATGAACGCCGCCTTCGCCCGCGTGCCCGAGTTGCTCGCCCAGCATCTGCTGCTTGCCTTTGCCGCACTGCTGCTCGGCATTGCGATCAGCCTGCCGCTGGCGGTGCTGTCGGCGCGCCACCGCGGCGTCGCCCGCGTCGCCTTGGGGCTGGCAAGCCTGATCCAGACCATTCCCAGCCTGGCGCTGCTCGCGCTCTTCTATCCGCTGCTGCTGTCGCTGTCGGCGCTCTTCGGCGGAGGCATTCCGGCGCTGGGTTTCCTGCCCTCGCTGCTCGCCCTCACCCTGTACGCGCTGCTGCCGATCCTGCGGAACGCGGTGACCGGGCTGGTCACGCTCGATCCCGCCGTGCGCGAGGCCGCAGACGGCGTCGGCATGACGCGCTGGCAAACGCTGCGGCTGGTCGAGGCGCCGCTGGTCGCGCCGGTGGTGATGGCCGGCATCCGCACCGCCGCGGTCTGGACGATCGGCGGGGCGACGCTTTCAACGACCGTCGGCCAGCCGAGCCTGGGCGACCTGATCTTCGCCGGGCTGCAGACGCAGAACTGGACGCTCGTGCTGGTCGGCTGCCTCACCGCTGCCGCGCTGGCGCTGGCGGTGGACGCGCTGCTCGGGCTGGCGGAGTGGAGCATCGCCCGGCGCCGTCGCGGGCTGGTCTGGCTGAGCCTGGGCGTGCTGGCCGCGGCGGCGCTCGCCGCGCTGGCACCGGCCTGGCCGGCGGCACGCGGCACGGTGACGATCGGCGCCAAGGGCTTTTCGGAGCAATATATCCTCGCCCGGGTGATCGGCGCGCGGCTGGAGGCGGCCGGCTACCGCGTGCGCTACCGCGAAGGACTGGGTTCCGGCGTCGCCTATGGCGCGCTCGCGAGCAACGCGATCGATGTCTATGTCGACTATTCGGGGACGATCTGGACCAACCAGATGCACCGCCCCGACGTGCCGCCGCGCGCCGAGATCGTCCGCGGCGTGGCGGACTGGGCGAAGCGCACCGGCAACGTCACGCTGCTAGGCCCGCTCGGCTTCGAGAACGCCTATGCCTTCGTGATGCGCGGCGAGGATGCCCGGCGCCGCGGCATTGCGACCATCGCCGATCTGGCCCGGATCGCGCCGTCGCTGAAGCTCGCGACCGACATCGAGTTCCTCGAGCGGCCCGAATGGAAGGCCGTGCAGGCCGCCTATGGCCTGCGCTTCGCCGAGGCCCATCCCTATCAGCCGACCTTCATGTACCGCGCGCTGGAGAGCGGCACGGCGGACGTAATCCCCGCCTTCTCCTCGGACGGGCGGATCGCCGCCGAGAAGCTGACCGTGCTGCAGGACCCGAAGGGGGCGATCCCGGGCTATGATGCGATCCTGCTGATCGCCCCGTCGCGCGCCGGAGACCGCCGTTTCCAGGCCGCGTTGCGGCCGCTGATCGGCGCGATTCCGGTGGAGCGGATGCGCGAGGCCAATTACAGGGTGGATCGGGATCGCGACAAGCAAAGCCCCGACGCCGCCGCCCGATGGCTGGCCGAACGGCTTGGCCGATAACGCGCCGTAGGAGGGGCCGCAGGAGGGGATGCGAGAAATGCCGACATTGGTGCTGTTATGCGGCCTGTTGTGCGACGAACAGGTATGGGCGCCGGTACGCGACGCGCTGCCGCTGGCGCTGGACCTAGACCTACGGATCGTCGCCTTCCCAGGCTTCCGCTCGATCGACGCCATGGCCGCGCATGTGCTGGGCAGCGTGCCGGGCCCGCTGGTGCTGATCGGCCATTCGATGGGCGGTCGCGTCGCGCTGGAGGCGGTGCGCCAGGCGGCCGACCGCGTGGTCGGGCTTGGCCTCGCCAATACCGGCATCCATCCGCCGGCTCCCGGCGAGGCAGCGGGACGCCAGAAGCTGATCGATTGTGCGAGGACCGAGGGCATGGCGGCGCTCGCCGATGCCTGGCTACCACCGATGATGGGCGCCCCGGCCGATCGCGTGGCGGCGCTGACGCCCGATCTGCGCGCGATGGTCGCGGCCAACACCCGCGAGAGCTACGAGGGCCAGATCGCGGCACTCCTCGGCCGCCCCGACGCGGAGACGCCGCTGCGCAGCTACACAGCGCCGCTGCTGCTGCTCGCCGCCGAGCAGGATCGCTGGTCGCCGCCCGCGCAGCACGAGGCGATGCGCGACCTCGCGCCGCAGGGCGAGTTGCACGTGCTCGCCGACGCCGGTCACATGCTGCCGATAGAGCGGCCGAAGGCGGTCGCGGACGTGATCGGCGACTGGTTCGGTCGCCACTGGCCCCGCGACTAGCGGGGCTTCAGGACGTCAGCCGCACGCGCTGGTCGATGCGGCCGAAATGGGCGGCCTCCTCGCCCACCTGCATCGCCACCCGGTCGCCTTGCGTCAGGAAGCCGGTGCGGAATTCGCCATGCGCGATCCGCTCGATCGCCCGGCGCTCGGAGATGCAGGTCGATCCCACCACGGCGTGATCGGCATTGGAAACCGTGCCCGATCCGATGATCGTGCCGGCAGGGAGGCTGCGGGTGCGTGCGGCATGCGCGATCAGCTCGTGGAAGCCATAGGCCATGGCGCTGCCGTTCGGGCTGCCGAACCAGGCGCCGTTCAGCGTAACGGTCAGCGGCAGGCATACGCGCCCGTCGCGCCAGGCGTCACCCAGCTCGTCCGGCGTGACCGCGAACGGCGCCACGCTGCAGGCCGGCTTGGCCTGGACCCAGCCGAACCCGGTCTTCATCTCGATGGGTGCGATGGTGCGCAACGACCAGTCGTTGATCAGCAGGATCAGGCGGACATGCGCCAGCGCCTCTTCGGCCGAACAGCCCATCGGCACCGCGCCGGTGACGACGCCGAATTCGCCTTCGAAATCGATTCCGTCGGCATCGGACGGAAATGGCGCATCCGCGGTGGGCGCCAGGAACTGGTGGCTCATTCCCTGATACATCAGCGGCTTGTCGGTCTCGATCGGCGGCAGGTTGAACGCCTGCTGCATCAGCTCGCCATGGGTCGGGAAGGCCGAGCCGTCGAGCCATTGCCAGGTGCGCGGCAGCGGCGCGCGGAGCGTTGCGGGGTCGAGCGGCGCCCCCTCGCCGGCGGCGAGGCAGGCCGAGACGGCATTGAGCGCCGGCCGGGCGACGTCCCATTGCTCCAGTGCGGCGAGCAGGTTGGGCCAATCGGGCCCGGCCGGCATCCAGCGCGCACCATCGGCGGAGACGAGGACGAGTTCGCCGTCGGGTGTGCCGTTGTCGCGGGTGGCTAGGCGCATGCGGGAAATCCTTGTTTCGATGCAGGAGAGAGATCGGCGAGGACGGCGTCGACCAGGGTGTCGATATCCGGTTCGGTGCGATAGCCCAGCGCCGCCGCCCGGGCAGTGGCCAGCGGGGGATAGCTGCCAAAGGCGCGACGCAGCGCCACGTCCTCGGCATGGGTGATCGTTGCTTGGGGATGGCGGCGCTGCAGCGCGGAGACGAGATCGCCGATCCGTACCCGGAGCGCAGGAAGCGTCACCGCGTCGCGCTCCGCCCCGCTCCCCAGCAGCGCGTTGGCGAGGTTCGCTGCGCATGCGCCGACCGAGCAGAGCCAGCTCGTCGCATCCGGCGCCACGGGCACGACATAGCGGCTGCCCGCCACCGCGGCATGGAATACGTCGCTCAGGAACGCGGAACCGAAGCCGGTCGCCGCCGGCGGCCGCGCGACGATGCCGGGCAGCCGCAGCACCGCGCCCGCGATCGCACCCCGCCGCACCGCGTCGGCAAAGCCAAATTCGACCATGCGCTTGTGGGTGCCGTACACGCTGTCCGGCATCGGCACGGTGGCGTCATCGACCGGCCCTGCCGGCGCCGCGCCGAACACGGCGATGGAGCCGGCAAGGATCAGGCGTCGCCCGGCCATCGCCTCGATCAGCCGCAGCGGCACGTCGAGGTTGATCGCGCGCGAGGCGGCGGGATCCCGCTCCGCGGCGGCACCGGGAAGCGCCGCCAGGTGGAGCAGCGCATCGCAGTCGCGGGTCGCTGCCGACAGCAGCGCAGGATCGGTCAGGTCCCCGGCAAGCTGCCGTTCCGGACCGGGCGCGGCAAATGCCCGGTCGACCAGCAGCACATCGGCGGCCACGCCCGTTTCACGCAGCCGCCGGACGACCGCCCGGCCGACAAAGCCGTCGGCGCCGGTGATCGTCAGCCGCATGGTCAGCGCTTCAGGATTTCGTCGAACGCGCCGTCGATCAGGATGAAGGCGATTCGGCAGTTCTTGTCCGACCGGTTCGACCAACCATGGTTGGTGCCGCGCTGGATGACGATGTCGCCGGCACGCACCGTCGTCTCGCCTTCGTCCATGATCAGCACCAGCTCGCCTTCGAGGACGATGCCATAGTCGATCGTCTCGGTGCGGTGCATCAGCGCGTGGCGCGCGCCCTCGCCATGCGCCGAGGCGCTGCCCGCGCCGACCTCGGCGAAGTGCGCACGCGCTTCCTCCGGCGTCATGTTGCGGATGCCGTCGCCCTCGGGCGGGATGTCGAGTACGCGGATGCGGGTGCCGTTCTTCGGCGGCGCGAGGACGATGCCCTGTTCGGGCGGCTCGCCCGAGGCGGGATCGATTGGCGCCGGCGTCGCCTGGGTGTTCCACACCTCGTGGAACAGCGGACCGATGTCACCGCCGACGCGCTGGACGCGCGGCACGGTGCCGTCCTCCTGGATGATCGCGCGGCCCTGGGCATCATGGCCGGTGACGACGCGGCGAACGAGCTTTTCCATCAGTTAGAATCCTTCAAGCGGGGTGGAGCATGGGGGCGCGACTGCCGGCGATCAGGGCGGCGAGCGCCCCTGCCAGCGCGAGCCCGGTGTAGAGCATCAGGGTCTGCGACAGCCCGCCGGTAACGGGGGCGAGCAGCGATGCGAGCAGCGGCGCACCGAACTGGCCGAGGAAGAAGGCGCCGGTCCAGGCACCGGTGCCCGATCCGCGTGCAGCGGCCGGCAGCCGGCGCATCACCCAGGCGAGCATGTTGGGCAGCATCAGCCCGCTGCCGATGCAGGCGAGGATCGCGAAGCCGGTGATCGCGGCGAAGCCGGGCGCCAGCGCCGCCCCGGCATAGCCCGCCGCCACCAGGACCAACCCAGCTGCCAGCAGTCGCGGCCCGGCATGCGCCTTCCACCGCCCGAACAGGATGCTGCCGATCGCGACGCCCAGATTGGTGCCAGCGGCGGCCAGCCCGATCCGCGCGGGCGAGATAACCCCGCTCCGCTCGAGGATAGGCCCCACCTGGACGATAATGGTGTAGAACAGCACGCCGACCGCGATCGTGATCAGCAGCACCGGCAGGATCGTGCCGAGCGGCAACCGGACCTTGGGGCCGACACCGTTCGCGCGGTGCACCGGCTCGAACAGGACCGCGGCGACCGCTGCCGCGATCGGCAGCGCGACGAGGTAGAGCAGGAACGGCCCCCGCGATCCCAGCGCTTCGCCCAGCGCGCCGCCGATCGCGACCAGCGCGATCGCGCTGAGGCTGACCGACGCCATCTGGATGGAAATCCAGCGCTCCCGCCGCGGCCCGTCGAAATAATCGCCGAGCATCGCGGTGGAGACGGTCATGATCGCCGCTTCCGCCAGGCCCAGCACCGCGCGGGCGGCGATGATCGCGATCAGATCCTTCAGCGCCAGCGGCAGCGCGCCGACGACTCCGTAGACCAGCATCGCGACGAGCAGCACGGGCTTGCGCCCCAACCGATCGGAAAGCGCGCCCGCCACCGGCGAAAACAGCGCGATGCAGAGCGCCGGAATGGTCAACGCCACCGGCACCAGCACCGCCGATCCCGGCACCGCGGCGAACTCGCGGAGCAGCAGTGGCAGCACCGGCACCAGCGCGACGATGCCCATGGTGGGCATGATCGCGGTGAGGATCAGCAGGATCGCGTGCCGGCTGGACGCGACCTGCGCTCCTGCTGCCCGGTTCATGCGGCGTGCCCGCCCAGCGTCTCGGCGAACCAGTCAGCGATGTAATCGCGGCCGTAGGACATGTTGTCGGCGCCGACATGTTCGACCCCGCCTTCGCGCGCGGTGAAGATCTTGAGTTCGCGCTTCGGGCTGTTGACCAGCTGCTCATAACAGTCATGGGCGTACTGGACGCTGATCTGGCGATCCTCGGCGCCGTGGGTGACGAGGAAGGGCACCTTCACGCCGTCCATGTGACCGTTCAGGTTCATGTCGGCCGACTTGGCGAAGAAATCGTCCATGTCGGTGGCACCGAACGCCCACATGACGTGCGCCCAGTAATGCGGCACCGGGTTCTCGCCCTCGCGCTTCAGGCGCTTCTGCTGGACCTCGGCCCAATTGTGATTGGCGCCCCAGCAGGCGCCCGATGCGAAGCGGGGTTCGTAGGCGACCGCGCGGGGCGCGAAATGGCCGCCCAGTGAAATGCCGGTCATGCCGATGCGCTTGGGATCGACGTCCGGCTGCTGCTCGAGCCAGTCGACCGCCTTCGACGCCCAGTGCTCCGAATGCGGATCGACGGGCAGGTCCTGCAGCCGCAGCGCCTCACCCGATCCGGGCTGGTCGACACACAGCGTGGAAACGCCGCGCCGGGCGAGCGCCTCGGGCAGGCGCGACCAGTAGAGCAGCTCCTTGCAGCTATCGAGGCCGTTGCAATAGACGACGACCGGCTTCGGCCCCTCGCCCGGTGCACGGGTATAGAGCGCGGGCATCGCGCCGGTCTCGAGCGGAATTTCCACCCGCTCGCGGTTGATCCTGCCGAGCGCCGTCGAGCGATCGAAGGTCGCCCGCGCCTTGGCATAGGTCTCCTTGCGGCCGGGATGACCATGACCCTGCATCCGCTCGCCGGTGAACAGATAGAGCGCAGCGCGCTCCAGCTTGGTCGAAGCGGAGAAGGCGCGGCCGCGCGCCTCGTCCTCGCCGGCCAACGCGATCAGCTTGTCCGCCATCGCGACCCACTGCGCCATGAACTGCGGCGTGCCGGCATCGGCGCCGGCCGCCGCGGCGTCCTTGATCGGCTGGCACATGTCGACCAGCTCGCCGATCTGGCCGCCGCTCTCCATCGCGATCGCGACGGAGAGGTTCCAGATATAGTTGGGGAAATATTCGAACAATGCCATCGGATCAGGCCTCCACCGCCACGAATAGGCCCGGGTTCGGCGCAGGATGCGGCAGCGTCTGCGGGCCGCCGGTGCCGATGCCCCACTGGTCCATGATCAGCGGTGCCGGCGTGTAGACCTGGTGCTGGTGCGCCTCGAAATCGACCTCTTCCAGTTCGGAGGTATATTCGGTGACGAAGCCGCTGGGCGTCACGAAATAGCTGAAGGTGTTGTTGCCGGCGGTGTGCCGCCCCGGCCCCCAGCCGATGTTGATGCCGTTGAGCTTCAGCCGGTGCGCACCGCGCATCATGCCGTCGATCCCCTCCATGTCGTAGGCGACATGGTTGAGGCAGGCAGGCCCCGGCAGCAGCGCAATGCGGTGATGTGCCGAATTGCAGCGCAGGAAGCACATGAAGTCGCCCAGCCAGTCGCTCACCTTGAAGCCCAGCACGTCGGTGAAGAACGTCACCGCCGCCTGATGGTCCGGCGAATGCAGCACGATGTGGCTGATCTTCACCGGCACGCCGTCCCAGCGGGCGATGTCGCGGCGCTGGCCGCGAGCGACGTCGCTGGAGACTTCGAACAGCAGGCCGTCCGGCGAGAAGAAGCGGAAGCCATAGCCGCCGCCCGGGCTGGTCAGGTCGGCGGGTGCGCGGACCACCTTGCACCCGGCTGCGGTCACGCGGTCATGCAGCGCGTCGACATCGGCGCGGCTGTCCGCCGCCAGCGCGATCACGTCGATCCGGTTTTCGTCGGCGGCACGCAGGCGGACGACGTGATGTTCGTCATGCCCCTGCGCCTTGAACCAGGCGAGGCCATCGTTGCTCGGCAAGGGTTCGAGACCCCATACCTCCTCGTAATAGCTTTTCTCGGCGTTGAAGTCGGTGACGGCATAGCCGACATAGCGAATCTCGGTAACGCGGGTCATATCGGGTTCCTGGGGATGAAGTCAGATGGGTTGGGCGGTGACGGCGAACATCTCGGCGGTCGCCTTGGCGTTATCGACCGGCGGGCCCTTGCCGAGCTGGCCGTGGCAGATCGCCAGGCTCTGTCGGACGATATAGGCACAGCGATCGAAGCGGCGGGTGCGATAGGCGGTGAAGGCATCTTCCACCGTCTCGGCCCGCTCGAGCTCTTCGGCGAGGACCAGGCTGTCCTCGATCGCCATGCCGGCGCCCTGCCCCAGATGCGGGGTGGTAGCGTGGATAGCGTCGCCGAGCAGCACGACGCGGCCGCGATGCCACGGGCCTTCGACCAGCATCCCTTCCAGCGGACGATAGACCACGCCGTCATCGTCGGTGATCTGCTCGGCCAGATCGCGCACGGCGGGGGCGCAGGCGCCGAGCTTGGCGCGCATCGTCGCGGCCAGCCCCTCGCGCGGGTAGCGCGGATTGTCCGGCTCCGGCGTCGTCACGTACATGTACATCAGCGCATCGCTGATCGGCACGAAGCCGACGCCGGTCGGCCCGTTATAGACCTGCAGCGCGTCGAGATCGGGGAAGCGGGCGAAGTTGTAGCGCCACACCGCCTGGCCGGTGAAGGTCGGGCGCTCGGCATCGGGGAACAGCGTCTCGCGGGTGTGCGAATAGACCCCGTCCGCGCCGACCACGAGGTCGTAGATGCCGCTGCTGCCGTCCGAGAAGGTAACCGCCACCTGCTCGCCATCGTCGACGATCGTCTCGGCGGTGATGCCCAGCCGCACCTCGGCGCCCAGCGCGATCGTGCGGTCCCCCAGCACCTTGTGCAGCGCCGGGCGACCGATCCCCACATTCGCCGGATAGCCCTCGAGCAGCCGCGGCGCCGGCACGCGGGCGACCTTGACGCCATCCGGCCGGAAGATCTCCACCGCGTCGAAGCCGACGCCTGCCCCGAGATAGTCGTCGAGCAGGTCCAGCGCCTTCATCGCTCGCAGCACATTGGCCTGCTGGATGATGCCGACGCCGTACACCGACCAGTTGGGATCGCGCTCGATCACGTCGACCGCGAAGCCCTTCCGGCGCAGCGCGATGGCGGCGGTGAGCCCGCCGATACCGCCGCCGATGACGAGAATCTTGAGAGAATGCATGCGGATCTTCCTCAGAATTTCGACGTCACGCGCACGCCATAGGTACGCGGCGGCGAATAGACGGCGAGTGCGGCCGAGCCGGCGCTGTAGATCTGCGCGCTGGCCTGGTAGCGTTCGTCCTCGATGTTGCGGACATAGGCGGCGATCGACCAGCGATCGTCGGCCGCACCGAAGGCGATCTGGGCGTTGCTCACCCAGGTCGCGCCGACCAGCTGGTTCGGCATATATTCGAAGCCCACCACCCGGCTGGAGCGGTACTGCGTGTCGGCCGAAAGCAGGATCTTGTGATCCCCCAGCGGCACGGTCTGCTGGGCGCCGAGGTTCATCGTCCATTTCGGCGACTGGAAGGCCGTGCGTCCCGAGCAGTCGATGTCGTACATCCCCGCCGTCGCGCTGGCGCGATAGGGGCAGCCGGTGATCGGCGGGGTCGCGCCGATCGGCTCGCGATAGACGAAATTGTCGTACTTCGCGTCGAGATACTGGACGTTGACGCTGAGCAGCGTGGTCGGCGTCGCGAGCAGCTGGGCTTCGACCTCGACACCCTTGTTGGTCGACTTGCCGACATTCTCGGTGAACTGGCCCTGGTTGCCGTTCTTGTCGATGCCGGTGTGGTTGACCTGCTGGTTGCGGTACTTCCACAGGAACGCTTCGAGGTTCAGCTGCAACCGGTTGTCGAAGAACCGGTTTTTCATGCCGATCGTGTAGGCGTCGATATATTCGGGCTGGAACGTCTCGTAGCCGGCCGACAGCGCGAACCCGCCCGAGCGATAGCCGGTCTCGTAATTGGCGTAGAGCAGCGAGTGCGGCCCGACATCGAATTCAGCACCCAGATGATAGGTAAAGCGGTCGTTGGACAGCGTCGTGTTCACCGGCGTCACGGCATGGATGAGCAGCGCGCCGGTCGCGCCGATCGGCCGTGCCTGGTTGTCCGGCACGCTCGGATAGGTCGACGCGGGCAGGTCCTGGTATCGGCCGGTGGAGGGCAGCAGCGGCGCAGTGGGGCAGCTCGGTCGTCCTTGCACGACCACGGTGCAGCGGACGAGGAACACGTCGGCGCGGCCGTTGAAGTCCTTGTCGTCCTTGGTGTAGCGCAAGCCGCCGATCACCCGCAGGCGATCGCCGAAATTGGCGGTGAGCCGCCCGAACCCGGCATAGGATTTGGTGCCCGAGGTGAACTGCTGATAGGCGTTGAGCGCCTGCTGCGCATAGAGATAGGTCGCCGCGACCGACTCGTCGAAATAATAGGCGCCGAGCATGTAATCGAACATGCCGATGCGGTTGCCGGCGAAGCGGACCTCCAGGCTCTTCTGTTCGTCGGTTTCGGCGACGTCGCCGTAGAAGGCGGGCACGGCGAAGCGGTTGTCGAGCTTCGCATAGCGCCAGGACGGGATCACGGTGAGCATGCCGGCGCCGGTGCGCAGGCTGATCTCCGCATTGGCGCCGTAATAATTGTTATCGAGATAGGGCTGCACGTCGAGCGGCGCGAGCGTGCGGCCGGCCAGACCGCTGAACAGCGTCTGGCGATAGGCCTGGGCATCGGCCGAGAACAGCCCGCTGTCCGCACCGAAACCCGAAGGGACGAAGGCATTGCTCGTGCCGTTGAATACGATCCGCCCGGCATAGGTCGAGCCCGGCCCCTTGCCGCCGCTATGCGAGAAGTCCCCGCCGACCCGCACGGTAAGGTCCGGCGTCAGCTCGCTGAGCAGTTGGACGCGCAGCGCCTGGGTCTTCTCGTCGCTGGTGCCGTCGGTCTGATAGCCGTCGCGGCTGAGCACATTGCCGGCGATCCGCAGCGCGCCGTGCTCACCCATCGCGACGTTCACCGCGCCCTGGACGTTGATCGCATCGTAATTGCCATAGCTGGCGGTTACGAAGCCGCTGTTCTCGCCCAGCTTGGGCCGGGTCGGCAGCACGTTGATCGCGCCCGCCGTCGCATTGCGGCCATAGAGCGTGCCCTGCGGCCCCTTGAGCACCTCCACCCGCTCGAGATCGTAGAAGATGCCCGAGGTCGAGGTGGCGCGGCCGAGATAGACGCCGTCGTAATTGAAGGCGACCGCCGGGTCGCTATAGCCATTGACGGTGAAGTTGCCGACGCCGCGCAGGAAGAAGACGGTGTTGGCGCCGCCCTGCGGCTGCGCGCTCAGCGATGGCACCGAGTTCCCCAGCTCGTTCGAGCTGGTCAGGCCGCGGCTGACCAGCTGGTCGCCGGTGACGACGGCGACGGGAATGCCCGCGCGCTGCAGATTCTCGGCCTTGCGCTGCGCGGTGACGATGATCTCCTGCAGTCCCTGCTGGTCCGCCCCGGCGCTTGCGTCCTGCTGCTGCGGTGCGGTGCCCGCTGCCTGACCATCGGTCTGCGCGTGCGCCTGTGCTGTCATGCCTGCGATCGTTAGCGCCAGTATCGAACTGGTCCGCCTCCATGCCCGAGTCACATCCACTCTCCTGATAATGCGGATCTTCGAGCGTCCGCTGGTCACCAGGATGCGGCGCTTTTGACATCAATCAAAATTCTATTATTTTATGCTTATCCAATCACAGGATTGATGCATGCGGCTTGATCGTTTCGACCTGAACCTGCTCGTCGCGTTTCACACGCTAATGGAGGAACGCAGCGTCACCCGCGCGGCGGAGCGGCTCCACCTTACCCAGCCGGCCATGAGTGCGGCGCTCCGGCGGCTGCGCGAGTCGTTCAACGATCCGCTGCTGGTCGCCAATGGCAAGCAGATGGTGCCGAGCCCGCACGCGCAAGAGCTTGCCCCCCGCGTTGCGGAAATCGTCGCCAACGCGCAGGCGCTGATTTCCAGTTCGACCCTGTTCGATCCGCAGACGTCGCGGCGCAGCTTCCGGATCGCCGCCTCGGATTACGTCACCTCGATCGCGGTGCAGCCGCTGCTTGCCGAAATGGCTGTGCAGGCCCCCGGCATCCGCTGCTCGGTGATCGCGCCGCATACCGGCGTCACCGAACAGATGGAGCGCGGCGAGGTCGACTGCATCATCTCCCCCGAGCAGTTCCAGGCGCACGGGCATCCCACCGAGCTGCTGTTCGAGGAGGAGCATGTCCTGCTCGGATGGTCCGAGAACCCGCTGTTCGCCAAGCCGATCACCGAGGCCGAATATCAGGCGGCAGGCCATGTCGTGGTCGAACTTTCCAACACCCCGGCCTTTGTCGAACAGTTCGTCCGCGCCCGCGGCGATACGCGGCGCATCGAGGTCACGGTCACCTCCTTCACGCTCGTGCCCTGGCTGCTGCCGGGCACCCAGCGGATCGCGCTGGTGCACGCCCGCCTCGCGCGGCTGTTCATGGACAAGCTGCCGCTCGCAATGGCTCCCCCGCCCTTCCCGCTGCCCAAGATGCGCGAGATGATCCAGTTCAACCGTGCGCGCGCCAGCGACCGCGGGCTGCTCTGGCTGCGCGAGGGCTTGCGGCGCCACGCCGCCGCGACCGACGCCGCGGCGGCGCTACGCGGGGAAACCGCGCCCACGCCATGAACCGAGCGCGCCGGCCACCGGCGTTTCGCCGCACGCATCTTGACGCGCGCGCGCTTTCAGCCTCTATTGGATCCAATAATCAGAATCTGAGGATGAGGCGCGAATGGAACGGCACGTCGAATCGGCCCCTGGGGAAGCACGTCCCTGGCCCCGCCAGGCATGGTATGTCGCAGCGGCGGCGGCGGAGGTGCAGGACAAGCCGCTTGGCCGCACGATCTGCGGCGAGGCCATGGTGTTCTTCCGCAACGCGGCGGGAGAGGTCGTCGCCCTCGAGGATTTCTGCCCGCATCGCGGCGCGCCGCTCTCGCTTGGCTTCGTGCGCGACGGTGACCTGGTATGCGGCTATCACGGCCTGACCATGGGCTGCGCCGGCCGCGCGACCTCGATGCCGGGCCAGCGGGTCGAGAAATTCGCCGGCGTCCGCCGCTTTGCGGTGATCGAGCGCTACGGCTTCCTCTGGGTCTGGCCCGGCGATGCCGAAACCGCCGATCCGGCGAAGCTCCACCATCTCGAATGGGCTGAAAGCCCCGAATGGGCCTATGGCGGCGGCTATTACCACATCGCCTGCGATTACCGGCTCATGGTCGACAACCTGATGGACCTCACCCACGAGACCTATGTCCACAGCACCAGCATCGGCCAGAAGGAGATCGACGAAGCGCCGGTGGAAACGCTGATCGAAGACGGTCAGGTCGTCACCCGCCGTTTCATGGACGGGATCGAGGCGCCGCCCTTCTGGAAGATGGCGCTGCGCGGCGCTGGGCTTCCCGACGACCAGCCGGTCGATCGCTGGCAGATCTGCCGCTTCACCCTGCCCAGCCATGTGCTGATCGAAGTGGGCGTGGCACTCGCCGGCAAGGGGGGCTATCACGCCGAGGATCGCTGGAAGGCATCCAGCATCGTGGTGGACTTCATCACGCCCGAGACCGAGACCTCGCACCATTATTTCTGGGGCATGGCCCGCCGCTTCGCCGTGGCGGACACGGCCCTCACCGATACGATCCGCGCCGGCCAAGGCACGATCTTCGGCGAGGATCTGGAGATGCTCGAGCGGCAGCAGGCGAACCTGCTGCGCTATCCCGAGCGCCGACTGATGAAGCTCAACATCGATGCCGGCGGGGTGCGATCGCGACTGATGATTGACCGGTCGATCGCAGCCGAGCGCGCACCGGCCATGGAAGCCGCCTGAAACCAGGCTCTTGGCCCATCGCGTTCGGGGTGCTTTAAGCCGGCGTGATGGAAAAGCCTGCCAAGCCGGGCCAGCAGGTGCTGGTCGCGCTCCGCCGCATGATCGCCGATGGGACGATCAAGCCCGGCGACCGCATCGCCGAGATCCCGACCGCCGAGGCGCTCGGCGTCTCGCGCATGCCGGTGCGCACCGCGCTGCGCGCACTGGAGCATGAGGGGCTGGTGGTGAAGCTGGGCGCACGGGGCTACACCCCGCGCGCGGTGGATGCGGCGGCGATCACCGGCGCGATCGAGGTGCGCGGCGTGCTGGAAGGGCTCGCCGCCCGCCGCGTGACCGAACGGCGGCTGACGGCGGCGGAAGAAGCACGCCTGGAGGCGATCCTCGCCGAGGGCGACGCGCTGTTCGCCAAGGGGCACCTGACGGATGGCGATCTCGACGGCTTCTACCGCTACAATCTGGCCTTCCACGATCAGCTGATCGCGGCCAGCGGCAATCCATCGATCGCGCTGGCGCTGGGGCGCAACAACCATCTCCCCTTCGCCTCGGCCGCCGCGCTGGCGCTCGACTGGGAAGATTTGGAGGGCGAGTATCACCACCTGCTCCGCGCGCACCGTGAACACCGCGCGGTGTTCGACGCGATCCGTACCGGTGATTCCGGCGGGGCCGAGCAGCTCATGCGCGGCCACGCGGCGGTGGCGATCGCCAACCGCCGCGCGTTCCGGATGCTGCCCGACTGACGTTCAGGCCAGCGGCTCGTCGGCCCAGACCTCGGTATCGACCTGGGACTGTGCCTCGGCCGCGTAGCGCGGACCGGCCGCGGCATTGGGCGGGAACAGCGCGTCGACCGCCGCGAGCGTCTCCGCCGACACCGGGTGCGCGAAGGTACCGAGCAGATCGTCGAGATGGTCGATCCGCGTCGTACCCGGGATCGGCACGATGAAGTCGCGGCGCGACAGCACCCAGGCCATGCAGAGCTGCGCCATGGTGCAGCCCGCCGTCTCGGCAATCGCCCGGAACCGCGCGGCCATGGCGAGGTTGCGCGCGAGATTGTCGCCCTGGAAGCGGGGCATGGCACCACGCAGGTCGCCCTGCGGCACGCCTTCGGTCCCCACCCCGCCGGCGAGCAGCCCGCGCGCCACCGGCGAGAAGGCGACGAAACCTACGCCCAGCTCGGCGCAAGCATCGAGCACCGCGATTTCGGGGTTGCGGGTCCAGGGCGAATATTCGGTCTGCATCGCCGCAATGGGGTGGACGGCATACGCCCGCCGCAGCGTCGCGGCGGACATCTCGGATAGGCCGATCGCCCCGATCTTGCCCGCTTCCACGGCCCGGGCAAGCGCGCCGACCGACTCCTCCACCGGCACGTTGGGATCGAGGCGGTGCATGTAATAGAGGTCGATATGCTCGGTGTTCAGCCGGCGCAGCGAATCCTCCAGCGTGCGGGTGATCGCCTCCGGGCTGCCGTCGATCCCGCGCTTGCCGTCCGATCCGCCGAGCACGCACTTGCTCGCCAGGGTGAACTCGGCGCGACGGTGCATCACGCTGCGCCCCAGCAGCTCCTCGTTCGCGCCGAAGCCGTAGAGCGCCGCGGTATCGAGGAAGGTCACCCCCGCATCCAGCGCATGGAGCAGCAGCCGCGCCCCGTCGGCCGCATTGGGGCGCGGCAGATAGGCGTGGCTGAGGTTCATGCAACCCAGCCCGATCGCGGAGACGGTGAAGGGGCCGATGGTACGGGTGGGCAGGCGGGACATGGTCAGAGCGGCAATCCTACATAGTTTTCGGCGATCGTCGTCTGGGCCGCGCGCGACGTGGCGATATAGTCCAGGTCGGCCAGCTGCATCCGGCGATCGAACGCATCGCTATCCGGGAAACGATGCATCAGCTTGGTCAGTTGCCACGAGAAGCGTTCCGATTTCCAGACCCGTGCAAGCGCCTTTTGCGAATATCCGCCGATCGCGTCCTGATCCCCCGTCCTGAAGTGGCGGACCAGCGCCTCCGAGAGATAGTGCACGTCCGAGGCGGCGAGGTTCAGCCCCTTGGCGCCGGTGGGCGGCACGATATGCGCGCTGTCGCCTGCGAGCAGCAGCCGACCATGGCGCATCGGCTCGAACACGAAGGAGCGCAAGGGGGCGATCGACTTCTCGATCGCGGGGCCACGGGTTAGGTTCGCTGCCGCTTCGGGCCCCAGGCGCACCGCCAGCTCGTCCCACAGCCGGTCATCGGGCCACAGCCCGATATCCTCGTCCACCGGCACCTGGATGTAATAGCGGCTGCGCGTCGCCGAGCGCATCGAGGCGAGCGCGAAGCCGCGATCGTGGTTGGAATAGATCAGCTCGTAATCGCAGGGGGGCACGTCGGCGAGGATGCCGAGCCAGCCGAACGGGTAGACCTTTTCATAGGCGGTGCCGACATTTCCCGGAATCGCCTTGCGCGAGGGGCCGTGAAAGCCGTCGCAGCCGCAGATAAAGTCGGCGTCGATCCGCTCGGTGCGGCCATCCCTGGTGTAGGTAACGTAGGGGGTGTCGCTGTCGACATCGTGCAGCGCGACGTCGGCGGCGGCGTAGATCACCTGGAGGCCGCGTTCGGGCGCCGCTTTCATCAGGTCGCGGGTCAGCTCGGTCTGGCCATAGACGAGCACATGATGGCCGGTGAGCTCGGTGACGGGAATGCGGATCAGCCGGTCGCCATCGGCGAGCGCGAAGCCGTCATGCGGCAGGCCCTCGCGGTGCATCCGCTCGGCGAGGCCGACGCGCTCCATCAGCATGGTGGCCGTACGCTCCAGCACGCCGGCGCGGATGCGGCCGAGGACATAGTCGGGCGTCGCGCGCTCGACGACGACCACCTCGATGCCTTCCGCCCGCAGCAGATGGCCGAGCAACAGCCCCGCCGGGCCTGCACCGATGATCGCAACCTGGGTTCGCATATGCGCCTCTCCTTCGTCTCTTGTTGCACAACATGCTGCCGCGCGAGCGAGACGCCGGTGAGGGAGAGGTCAACCTTTTACTTGGACGATTCGCCCGATCGTGTCACCGTCCCGCCATGCGCGAACGCAGTCCCGTCCCCGCCTTCTACCTATATGGCGAGCCGCAGCGCGGCGTTGCCGAGGGGTTCGTGCATGTCGAGAGCCTCGACGATCGCTCGCGCCCCAGCGAATGGACAATCCGCCCGCACCTGCACCGCGATCTGAACCATGTAATCCTGATCGCCGAGGGCGGCGGATCGATGACCGCGGAAGCCGAGACGGGGGTGTTCGACGCGCCCGCGCTGTTGCTGGTGCCGGCGGGGATCGTCCATGGCTTCACCTGGCACCGGGAGTCGCGCGGCTGGGTGTGCACCATCGCCGACAGCTATTTCGCGCAGCTCGCCACCCGCGACGCAGCGCTGGAAGCGCTCTTCCGCGCGCCCCAGGCGCTGTCGCTCGCGATACCCGAGCGCGACGCGGTTGCCGCGCTGCTCGCGGAGGTACAGCAGGAACTGAACTGGTCCGCCCCCGGCCAGCGCGCCGCGGTGGAGGCGGCGCTGCTCGCCATCCTGGTCCGCAGCCTGCGCCACGCCCGGCCGGCGCGTGCGGACGGCGCCGGCAACCGACGCGAGGCGGAGGTCGTCGCGCGGCTGCGGGCACGGATCGAGACGCGCTTTCGCTTCCGCGAGCCCGTCGGCGTGCACGCCAAGGCGCTGGGGGTGAGCATAACCGCGCTGCGGCTCGCCTGTTCGCGGGTTGCGGACAGCAGCCCGGCGGCGATACTCGATGCCCGCGCGCTGCTCGAGGCGCGGCGGCTGCTGCTCTATTCGAACCTGTCGGTGGGCGAGATCGCCGACGCCGTGGGCTTCGAGGATCCCGCCTATTTCTCGCGCTTCTTCGCGCGGCATGTCGGCATGTCGCCGCGCGCCTTTCGCGGGGGCGCGGCGACGAAGGATCAGCCGGCCAGCTGCGCTTCCAGCTCGCCGAGCACGCGGTAGCAATCGAACACCTTGGCCACCGAGCTGTTCGGATCACGCCCCTCGCGGATCGCGGACACGAACTCGCGGTCCTGCAGCTCGATGCCGTTCATCGACACGTCCACTTTGCTGACGTCGATCGGCACTTCCTTGCCGTCCACCAGATCGTCGTAGCGGGCGATATAGGTGCCGTTGTCGCAGATGTAGCGGAAGAAGGTGCCCAGCGGCCCGTCATTGTTGAAGCTGAGCGACAGCGTGCAGATCGCGCCACTCTCGCTCTTCAGCTGGATCGACATGTCCATCGCGATGCCGAGTTCGGGATGGATCGGCCCCTGCACCGCATGCGCCTGCACGATTCGGCCCGCCTGATAGGCGAACAGGTCCACCGTGTGCGCGGCGTGGTGCCA
>JAIYAA010000345.1 GCA_027489295.1 Sphingomonadales bacterium
CTCCGCCAGCGTCGTGCCGCGCTGCGCCTGGAGCACCAGCGAGTCGCGATTCTGCGTCAGGCATGCCGCCTGCAGTCCGCGCGGCCGGGCAAGGCATTCGGCATTGAGCTTGATGCGCAGCGCGTTGGCGAGCACGGGTGCATCGGTTGCCAGTCGCTCGGGTGCGCTCTCGCCGATCCGCGCGATCGCCGCGACAAAGGCATCGAGGCGGGCGCGATCGAGCGAGGCCTGGAACATGTCCTGCGCCGCGCGAACGAACACGCCGGGCCGCCCGCGCACCGTGTCGCGCACCGCGTCGAAGCCGCCGCCGGTGTCGGGGGCGAGGAGGAGTACCGCCTGTTCTGCGCCTTTGGGCACCGCCAGCTCGAGCCGGTTCTTCTTCTTGCGCCACGTCTCGGCGACGAAGAACCAGTCCTTGGGGGGCGGGTTGGTCGCGCCGCGCAGGAAGGCGACGATGAGGAGATAGTGCGCTGATTGGTCCGGCGGCAGCGTCGCTTCCGCCGTCACCTTGTCGCCCGGCAGCAGCGACGGGACCGCGCCGATCGGCAGCGTCGAGCCGTCGCGGGTGACAGTCAGCTTCAGGTCGGGGCCGGCAAGGTCGAAGGCGTTCTGCTGGGCGCGTGCGGGGGCGGCGGCGAACAGCAGCGCCAGCATCAGCGGGATCAAGGGCATGCGAAGCATGGCCGCCGCTATAGGGGAAGCGGGCCGGGCAGGGCCACGGGCAACGCGACGAGCCGTTTGCGCGCTCACTCGGCGACGTTGTCCGCCACCCAGGCGCGACGTTCGCCGAGCGGGCGGGGGGCGCCCGTGGTCGTGTCGTGCTCGGTCTGGTGTTCCAGCTCGGAGTTCAGCTCGGCGCCGAACAACAGGATATAGGCGGAGAGATACAGCCAGGTGAGCAGGGCGACGATCGTGCCGAGCGCGCCATAGGTGGCGTCGAAGCGCCCGACATATCGGACATAGGCGCCGAAGCCGAGCGTCAGTGCCAGCCACAGCAGTGCCGCGAACAACGATCCCGGCGTGATCCACGTCCAGCGCGGCCGCGCGCGCGAGGGGCCGAACCGGTAAAGTGCCGCCGCACCGGCCGCCCCAGCGAGCGTCAGCAGCACATGGCTCACCACCTTGCCCAGCACTAGCAGCGCATCGGGGGCGAAGGGCAGCAGCCGGTCCAGCGCGCCCAGCATCGTCATCGCCAGCGCCGCGAGCACCGCCGCCATCACCGCACCCAGCGTGATCGCCAGCGCGGTCAGGTTGACCCAGACGAAGCTGCGCTTCTCCTTTTCCTCATAGGCAATGTTGAGCGCCGCGATGATCGCGCCGGCGCCGTTGCGCGCGCCGAACAGGGCGATGCCCAGCGCAATCAGGATGCCGAGGCCCTTGTCGCCATCGGGGCTGTGGACAAGGCCAAGCAGCTGGGTGCCGATCACGCCGGCCACGTCGCGCGGCAGGATGGCGGAAAGGGCGCGGACGTCGTGCAGCACCGTCGCGGTATCGGCGATCAGGCCATAGCAGAGCACGATCGCGCCCAGCAGCGGCACCAGCGCGAGAAAGCCGTAAAACGCGACGCCAGCGGCGATCAGCCCGATATTGTCGTCGCTCGACTCGTTCCAGCAGCGCCACAGTACCGATTTCCAGGCGGCCCAGGGCATGGCCCATGGGCTTTGCGCGTCGCGCCCCGTCGGATGCATCCCCTCGTCCCCCTCTCGTGGTTGAGGCGACCAAGCGCGCGACCCGAAATGCGGTTCCGGCGGCGGCGTCGAACGGATCGCCCGGGAATCGCGCGGCATGGGCCGTCCTGCGTTGGGACAAGTCTATAATGGTGGAAAGCCCGCCGCGTGCGGGGGCGTCGCCGGGTGTCCGTGGCGGCGACACCGGAGAATATCACCATGTTCGAATCGTCGATCCTCCGCGCGGAAACCGCCGACGATGCCATCCATCACGCGCATCAGCGGCTCGATGCAGAAGGACTGGCAGGCATGGGCGCTGCGATCGCGCCGTTCGACGGCATGACGGCGGCGCACCTTCCCGCCTTGCCAAGCCTGCTCGCGCGGGCCGTGGCCCTGCTGAGCGAGGCATTCCGCGCCGATACGCGCTCGCCGGCGGCCTATGCGGCGATGGAGGCGATTCCGTCGGGTGTAGCCGCGCTGATGTTCGACCTCATGCTGGATGGCATCTACGGGGACGGGCCGCGCGATGTGACGACGCTCAACGAGGTTGGGCTGCTCACGCTCGTCGGACTGCTGTCGTCGGCGCAGGCGCACGAGCAGGCGGCGACGTTGCTCGTCCAGGCGCGCGAACACGGCGCCAGCCCCGGGCTGGCGCGCGCCGCGTGGGTGGCGCGCTGCCGCTGGGCCGATTGCCTGCACGATCTCGCCGCGCATCTTGTGCCCGCCGAACTCGGCTTTGCCGACAAGGCCGCGGCGCTTGCGCGGATCGACGCCGCCGGCCTCGATATGGCAGCGCATCGCGCCCGGCTGCGCTTCGCGCTCGCCGACAATGACATGGCCGCCGCGGATCAGGCGGCGGGCGTTGCGCTTTCCATTCCGCTTGGCGACGGCGACAAGATGGATCTGGTGCCCGAGCTTGCTCTTATGGCGGCGCGGCTCGCGGCGACAGGCGAACTCTCCCGACTGGGCGGCGATCATCTCCGCTGGGCATTCGCCGCGGCACCGTCGGTGACGGGCGCAACTGCGGACCTGCTGACACAGCAGTCGGCCGGGGGCGCGATCGCCTTTCTGGATCCCGCCGAGGCGGAGGATGCGGTCCGCCTGCTGCGCAGCTTTGTTGCGCCTTCCGCGGTTCCGGCCGTCACCGCCTATCCGATGCGCGACGGGAAGCCGCATGTCGACACGGTCTGGCTGGAGATCACCAACCACTGCAACCAGAAGTGCACCTTCTGCCCGGACATGTTCCGCGAAGACGCACGCACCTGGCTGCCGCTCCAGCAGGTGAAGGATCTCATCGATCAGCTGGCGGACACGGTCAGCGTCGGGTCCATGCAGCTCAATGCCTATGGCGAGCCGTTGCTGCACCCGAACATCGCCGAGATCCTGACGCATATCCGGGAGCGCAAGCTGCCGTTCCCGACCTTCTTCACCACGCACGGCATGACGCTGGTGGAGAAGAAGCTCAAGCAGCTTTCGGGCAACTACCCTTCCGGCATCGCGGTCTCGCTGCACAATGACAGCCAGGAAAGCTACGAGGCGACGCGCAGCCACAAGATTGGCGATTATGCAACGCTGGTCGCCCGCGTGACGGCACTGATGCGGCAGATGGCGGACGAACGCGCTCCCTCGCACGTTCGGCTCTACCAGATGGTGTCGAACGGGGCGGTGGATCTTCGGGTCGACGAGATGACCCGCAGCGCGTTTCCGGAAACGCCGGAGCGCATGCTAAACCATGTCCGAAAATGGGAGGCGATCGCCGCGAACATCGCGGAGGCGTTGGGCGAGGAGACGCAGGTACGCGCCTATGCCAACAGCCAGGATGCGATCTATCGTGCATTCCTGGAAGCCGATCAGGGCGATCGCAACCACCTGCCGATCCTGAGTTGGCTCGATGTTCATGGCCAGGTGCAATATGTGTTCATGTCGGCCCGGCCCGTGGGCACCTATGCCAACCTCCTGCTCGAATATGATCCGCGCTGGGCAGTGGAGCGGCGGCTGGTGAGCGCCTATCGCTGCGGATTCACTGCCGCGCCGTCGCTGGCCATCTTCGCAACCGGCCAGCTGGGCATGTGCTGCCTCGATCTTAATAGCACGGCTACCTTCGGCGCGCTCTCCGACTTCGACAGCCTGCATGCGGCGCTGACCAGCCGCCAGGCGCTGCAGATGTTCGCTCAGCTTTCCAACGGGGTGTCGACCAGCCGTGGCTGCCAGATCTGCCTTGGCGGACCGGAGCGGCATTGCGCGAGCAAGCAGCTGCCGGGGCCGCCGCGACCGATCGGGCATTTCCGCGACGGGATCTAGGACGCCGCCGCCGCGCCGAACAGCGGCAGCGGTGCGGCCTCGCTGCGATCGAAGTTGGACACGGTCACGCCCACCAGCCGTATGCCCTTGGGGGTGGGCAGCACCGATCGCAGCAGCGCAAGGCTGGCAGCGTGGAGCTGTTCGCGGCTGGTAATCGGCGCAGGCTGGCTGCGGCTGCGGGTGATGATCTGGAAGTCGGCGTACTTGTTCTTCACCGTTGCGGTGCGGCCGAAGCCCTGCGTGCGCGAACACCATTCCCATACGTCGTCGGCCTGGCCGAGCATTGCGGCTTCGATCTCGGCATCATCGGTCAGGTCGCTGCTGAAGGTCGTTTCCGAGCCCGACGACTTGCGCTCGCGATTGGGGTTCACCGGCCGCTCGTCGATGCCGCGGACGATCTGGTGATACCATTCAGCGCTGCTGCCGAAATGTTGGTGGAGGAAGTCCAGTGATTTGGCACGCAGGTCCGCGCCCGTTTCGATTCCCAGCCGCTGCATCTTGGCAGCCGTCACCGGGCCGACGCCGTGGAATCGCGATACCGGCAGCGTCTCCACCCAGGCGGCTCCCATCTCCGGGGTGACCGCAAACTGGCCGTTCGGCTTGCGATGATCCGAGGCGAGCTTGGCGAGGAACTTGTTGTACGAAATGCCTGCCGAAGCGGTGAGGCCGGTCTCCGCCAGGATGCGGGCTCGGATCTCCTTCGCGGTCGCCCAGGCGGTGCCGAGCCTGCGGCGATCCTCGGTCACGTCGAGATAGGCTTCGTCGAGCGACAGCGGCTGGATGAGGTCGGTATAGTCGGCGAAGATCGCATGGATCTGCTGCGACACGGCCTTGTACACGTCAAAGCGCGGCCGCACGAAGATCAGGTCCGGGCAACGCCGCAGCGCCGTTACCGAGGGTAGCGCCGAGCGTACGCCGAAGGTGCGCGCCTCATAGCTGGCCGCGGCCACCACCCCGCGCGCCGCCGCCGATCCCACCGCGACCGGCTTGCCGCGCAAGCGAGGATCGTCGCGTTGCTCGACCGAAGCGTAGAACGCATCCATGTCGATATGCAGGATCTTGCGGACGGGCTGGGGGGCCATGATCCGGCTATACTGCCATACGAACGAATAGGGAACGGGAATTCCTGCGCAAGTCATTGTGAATCGGTGGACTCGGCGGCTAGAAGGCGGGGCATGCCGATCCTCGTTCGCTTCGCTGCCCTGCTTCTCGTCTGCTTCGCCTGGACCGTACCCGCAGCGGCGAAGACGGTGCTGTTCATCGGCAACAGCTTCACCTTCGGTGCCAATTCGCCGGTGATGCGCTATCGGCCCGATCGGGTAAGCGACCTCAATCGCGAGGGGATCGGCGGCGTGCCGGCGCTGTTCAAGACGTTCGCGATCCAATCCGGCCTCGACTGGCAGGTCAGCCTGGAGACCTCGCCGGGCAAGGACCTCGCATGGCACCTGGCCAATCGCCGCGCGCTGATCGACCGGCGGTGGGACGTGGTGGTGCTGCAGGGCTTCAGCACGCTGGATGCGGAGCGACCGGGCGATCCGGTACGACATCTCGCCGCGGCGCGCGCGATCGCCGCGCTGGTGCATGCCCGCAACCCGGCCGCGCAGGTCAGACTCGTCGCGACCTGGTCCCGCGCCGACCAGACCTATCGGCCGTCCGGCCACTGGTTCGGCCTGCCGATCGCCCGGATGGCGGAGGATCTGCTCGCCGCGAACCGGCTGGGCCTCGCGCCCGGCTACGGCATCCATAGCGTGCTTCCGGTCGGCACCGCCTGGAACCGCGCGATCCGCGACGGCTATGCCGATCCCAATCCCTATGACGGCGTCGCGTTCGGGCAGGTGAACCTCTGGACGTGGGACCAGTATCACGCCAGCGCGGAAGGCTATTATCTGGAGGCGCTGGTCGAATTCGGCGCGATCACCGGCCGCGACCCGCGCAGCCTGGGGTCTCGCGAGCGCGCCGCCGAGGATCTCGGGATCAACCCCGAGGTCGCCCGGCGGCTGCGTGACGTGGCCGCCGCCGAGCTGGCGGCTCAGCGGGTCGGTGGCGCGCCGTAATAGTCGGGGGCGCCGTCGAGGCGCACGTCGATCCGGTCGAGCAGGAACCCCGGGTCCATCGCGAAGATCTCGATCTTGTGGGCGCCGGCCGCCATCAAGCCTAGCTTGAGCGTGCGAACGGCAGCGTTGGAGAGGACATTCACCTTCCACTCGTCGCTGCGGCCATGGGTCTCATAGTCGAGCACGGTGACCGCGCCGCCATCCACCCGCAAACCGATGCGCAGCTTGTTCGCCGAGGTGAGGGCGTGGACCGGCAGGGCGACGATCTTCAGCTCGGCATCTCCCTTGTTGCCCAGAACGAAGGGCAGGGCGAGTGGGGCGGCGGTGTCGGCGCGGTCGCTGGAGGGCAGGTCGAGCTTGCTGCGCAATACTGCGCCGCGCGAGCCGAGTTCGTTGATGCGCTCCCAAGGCGTGCCGGCCAGCTTCAGGTCCGCTGGCGTGAGCGAAATGATGTGGTTCACCTCGGGCGTCGCGTCGCCGGCGGGGAAGGGCTGGAGCACCGGCTCGAGATAGACCATCGCGCCGTTGCAGCGGATCTTGCCCGCCGCGACCGGGCCCTTGCCGTCATACTTCACCGCGACCCGCATCTCGTAGCCGTTGCTCGCATCGAGCCGGCCGGCGCGGGCGGAGAGTTCGACGCCTTCCAGCCCTTCCACCTTCCAGTCGCTCACCGCGCCCTTGCCGTAGACGGTCATGGTCCGCGTCTCCGGCTTGCCGGGCGCGAAGGCGAGCGCGCGGGCATCGGCGCCGCAGGGGGCGGCGGGCGCGAGGTCGATCCTGGGGTAGGGGGGCTCGGCGAACACCGCGAGCTGGCGCGGTGCCATGTCCATGATGCCGCGCCACTTGCCGCCATTCTGGGCATTGAAGGCGGCGGTGTCGGCGACAATCGTTTGGTGGGCGGCGCGGGCTTGCTCCGCGAGCGCATTGGCGCTGGCACGCCCCTGGCGGGCATAGAGGGCGGCGAGATCGAGCTTGAGGTTGCGCTCGTTGAGCTTGGCCGCACCGCGCACCGGATAGAGCACCAGCTGGAAGAAGGCATCGCGGCGATCGGCGGGCATGGTCGCGCCCAGCGCCTCGGCCTTGTTAAGCAGCGCCTGGTAGCGGGCGATCCGCGCCTGGGCCTCGTCGCCGCCGGTACGGACATAATCGCCGATGCGGACCGGGGTTTCGGGCTCGACGGTGCTGAAGCCCATGAATTCCGGCTTCCGCTCCCAGGCGAGGTCGTAATAGTCCATCAGCACGTCGGCGACGGCCGGGCCACCGGCGCCGAACTGGTCCTTGGCCCATTCGGCAAGCTGTGCACGCACGGGCTTGTTCAGCAGCTTCGCGTCGAAGGCGATGTCGAGGAAATAGCTGGCCAGCACCTCGCCCGGCTTGATGTCGCCGACATTGACCACCCACAGCTTGCGCGTGCCGGTCGCCCAGGCGCGGTCGAGCTGTTCGCGGATCAGCCCGGGATGGGTCGTCGCCAGCCACAGATAGTCGTGCGGCCGGCCCCAATAGCTGATGTGGTAATAGAGGCCGGAGCCGCCCTTGCGCGCACGCTCCGCGGCGGTGGGCAACTGCCCGAGATAGCCGTAATTGTCCTCGGGCCAGACGAGCGTCACGTCCTCGGGCACCTTGAGGCCGCTGCGATAGACGTCGAGCACTTCCTTGTAGAGCGTCAGTACCTGCGGGATCTGATCGGCCGGCTTGCCCTGCGCGGTGGCGAGCAGCCCGCGCTGCAGGTCGATCGCCTGGGTGGTGGCGGCGAGCGCCTGTTCCGGGCTCTTCGCGCCCTCCAGCGCCGAGTCATGCTTGCCGCGCAGGCCGATCGTGGTGACGTTCTCGAAGCCCTTCACCGCATCCACCCGGCGGTGCCAATAGTCGAGCATGCGGTCGCGATTGGTGAAGAAATTGAATGGGCCTTGCGTGTTCTCGTCCCACTCGCGGACGTTGTTGCGCATCATCGGCTCGGCATGCGAGGTACCGACGACGATCCCATAGGCTTTCGCCATCTCGGCATTGCCGGGGATCTGGTAGAAGGGCTTGGTGCTTTCGTGCATCGCCGGCCAGATCAGATTGGCCTTGAGCCGCCACATCAGCTCAAACACCCGGGCGTAGGTCTTGGGGCCGATGTCGCCGGTCTCGGGCTCATAGGTCTTGGCCGCCCAGGGCTGGAGACCCCAATCCTCGTCGTTGAGGAAGATGCCGCGATACTGAACCGAGGGCGCGTCGGAGAGCACGCGGCGGCCGTCGACCACCAGCCGGTCCGCATGGCGCGGCGTCACGTCCGCCCACCATTCCCAGGCCGAGATGCCGATCGCGCGGCTGAGATCCACGGTGCCCCAGATCGCGCCGCGTTGGTCCGAACCGGCGATCAGCAGATAGGACCGGCCGGGGTGCTGCTTCGAGGGGGCGAGGACGCGGATATAGCGTTCCCACTGGCCGTCAAGCGCGGCGAGATCGACCTTCGCATCGGCCGCCACGGCGCGGACCACGGCGGAGTCCTTCTGGCCGATGACGACGCAGAGCTTGGCGCAGGCGGCGAGGTCGCTCGCTACCAGCGGCGTCTTGCCGGCACGCTTGCCGATGTCTCGGGCGAGCAACTCGCCGGAGAGCTTGGCCGACGTTGCGTCGTCATGGACGATGGTCGCGGTTGTGCGGCCGTCGAACAGCACCGCCTGCTGCGCGTGTGCGGTGATAGGGAGAACGAGCAGGGCGGGCAGGGCGAGATGACGCATGCCGCGCTTGAAGCATGCCGAGGAGCGGAAGGGAATCCCTTCGAGCGAACGTTCCCCTCCCGCTTGCGGGAGGGGAGCACGTGTTGTCAGCCCTTCGCTCGTGCCGCTGCCCGGGCGATCGCCACGCATTCCACCTCGGCGAGCAACTCCCCCGCGCTGCCGCTGCTCATCATCGCCCGCTCGGCCGTCCGCACCCGCTCGATCGCCCGCGCGATCTGCGGCGCGGACCAGCGGCGCAGCGCACGCCCCGTCGCCGGGCGTTCCTTGAAGAACACGCGGTGGCGCTCCATCGTGTCGTCGACGCTGGCGCCCTGGTCCATCTCGGCGCGCAGTTCGGCGAGCGTCATCAGCCGGCGGACCAGCTGGCGCATCAGCGGAATCGCCGAGCCGCCGCCTTCGTCGAGCTTGGCCAGCTCCTCGCCAACCTCCGTCACGCGCCCGTCGAGCACCGCCTCGATCGCGCCGAACAGCTCGCCCTCGCCGAGGTCCGCGCCGATCGCGTCGAGCGCCGCGCCATCGGCATCGCGCGGATGTTCGGGATCGGCGTCAAGGAACAGCGCCAGCTTCTCGATCTCGCGGGTCAGCACCGCGCGATCGCCGGCCGAGGCCAGTGCCAGCCGGTGCGGCACGTCGCCTGTGAGCCGCAGGCCGTGCTCGCGCGCGATGGTGCCCGCCAGCTGCGCCGCGCCCGCGCCTTCGGGCACGTAGCACGCAAAGGCCATGGCGGTCGGCGCGGCGATCGCCGCCTTCACCAGCTTGCCGCTGGTCTTGAGGTTGGGGCCGATC
>JAIYAA010000216.1 GCA_027489295.1 Sphingomonadales bacterium
CTCCGTCGGCGCGGTGCTGATACGGTCAAATATACCGTCAGGTGCCGCGGGTTCCAATGGATCGACCCGGATTTGGGTGGATCGGATACCGTCAAGAACCACGCAAATCTGCCGGTTTTTGAACGCTGCTGGATCTATGCGGAGAAGTGGATGGTGCCCGGGGACGGAGTCGAACCGCCGACACTGCGATTTTCAGTAGCCTTCTGTAGTATGTAAGCTCATGATTTATGAGTGTTATTGCAGATGCGTGCTAGCAGTGTGCTAGCCGGGCAAGTTGGTTGGTGCCCGCGGAAGCGCACGGGTTCATAGAGGTTTGGCTATGAGCGAGCGAGTCGATCTCATCTACCGCATGATCCTTGATCATCTGCGAAGTCCCTCCCTGAAGCATATTCGCGACCCATCACATGTCCTGCATCTCGCTACCAAAATCGTTGCTCGCCTCGATAGGGTGGACCCAATCTGGCGAAAGTGGGGTCCGGCCCGAGAGGAATTGGCGCGGGCTGCGGTGCCGTGCTGGATACCAGATGAAAGCCTCACCGCACATCTCAATACCATGGCCGGACCGAAATTGACGGTAACAGATGTGCGCCAGCGTGTGGCGGCCATGGCGCTTGAGAGCTACGCGCCTTATCCCGACGAGCAGCTCAAGGACGGGTGTCTCGCGATATACGAACGCGAGGCAAGCCTGGGCACCGAAATCCCTGCCATAATCGGACTTCTTAATGAGTTTGTCGAACGTGAAGGCGCCAGGCTCCTTGCCGAACGAACGGCAGTATATCGAGCGCGCCAAGATAAGGAGCGTCTCGCCCTGGAGCAGCGTTTTCATTCGGGCGCAGATTGCAAATGGACCCCGCTCGACAGATCGAAAGAAGTCTATTGCCGAGTTAACGGACGGAGCTACCGCCTCTCGCCGCCACCCGATAAGCTGTGGCAGCTCGACCGCATAGATAATATCGGCGACCCCGGCTTGCGTGTCGGCCGATATCGAGGTCGCCGAGAGGCTACGGCAGTAGTGAATAGAGCCGCGTTCGCGCCGGACTTGCGCTAAGCGCCGGCATATACGCAAATGTTTACGGGTCAGAGTTTCAGCACTGCCTCGCGGTTCGGATGGGCAGCCTTCTCATTGTCCTGCCAGCGAAACTTGATCTCGAAGCCGATGCTGTTGAGCGTGGCGAGCTGGTAGGTCTGTCGAAAGGCGGCGTTGCTGTCTTGACCCTGCACCGAGAGGCCAACGTCCTCCAGGAATTTGTAGCCGTTGTCATCCTTCTTTCCCACGTAGGCGTTGATGAACAGCATGTCGTGGATCACGTGAGCATTATGGCCCTTAGCGTAGACCTCGCGGATCATAATGTTCATCATGGTATTCCAATAGGTCTCGCCCTTCGTCAGCTTCTTGCCATTGATGATAGCCTGCATGGGCGTGGTGAAGTTCAGCTGAGGAGGCATCGCGGGGTCGAAGATCATGGTGCGACCATCTTCTTGCGTGCCGATCGGGTCACCGGGCTTCACCACCTGCGGCTTGTCGGCCTTGGTATTGTCCCAGTGATCGAGAAGGCGCGCGATCACGCTGTCGTAGGTATCCACCAGCGGGACGGCTATGGCCTGCAGGCGAGTGGAGGTCATGTCAGAAAGGTCGGCTGTCGGCATTGTCGTAGGCTCCCTAAAGACCTTTAGTGGCTGCAGACCTCTATATGCCTCCTATGAGCTTTAGGCAACCCTAAGAGCGCTATGGCGTGTTGCTGCATCGGCCAGCTTCAAACCGTTGATAAGAAACGATTTATTCCGTCTATGCGATGTGTTAGGTCCCAGAAACGCGCCTCGGACGAACGTAAATACTCGCCTATAGTGCCATTAGGAGGCCTCTAGGCGCACGATTCGGGCGACGTAGGGACGAACATTCAGCTGATTTGCGAGAAGATGCGCGCCGGTTAGGCATCGCAGTCATTGCACGTTAGCCCGAAGTGGGTTCCCGAGGCGAACAAAAAGAGCCCGGTCAGAATGATCCGACCGGGCTGCCACGGCGATAGATCATCAGGTTTCGCGAGCGCGATCCAGCTTCTCCGTGAGCACCTCAATGTAAGCCTGACGGCGCGCATTGGGGTGGCGGGGCCAAAAGACGTTCTCCCAACTCTCCACATGACGAGGCAGATTGTCGGGTGCCCAAACGCCGCGATGCTCCCAGAAAAGGGCCCCATCAGGTGTCAGTGCCTCATAGGCCTGCCTAATCGAATCGATGAGCCTGAGGGGATATTCCGTATGGAATTCCACCTTCCGCCGATCTTCCGCATAAGCTGTTGGGTTTTTGACGCCCTTGGCCTGTTTTGCGGCGATGCGCTTCTCGGCACTTTCGCGCCGAGAGATTTGACCCGGATACTCCCGATAGAAGAGTTCGAATGCGTGGCGTAGGTAAACGCGGTCTGCAGGCCGCAGATTATGCGGCTTGCGCGGTTGGCTGATCGGCTGGCGGGGTCCAGTTCCACGGCAGGAGTTCGTCCCAGCGGCTGGCGGGCCAGTCATCGGCGATCCTGGCAATGACGTCGGCGATATAGGCCTGCGGGTCGACACCGTTGGCCTTGCAGGTCTGGATGACGGTGTAGATGGCGGCGGCGCGTTCACCGCCCACGCGCGAGCCGGCGAACAGCCAGTTGCGGCGGCCGATGGCGACGCCGCGCAGCGCGCGTTCGGCGATGTTGTTGTCGACCTCCAGCCGGCCGTCGTCGAGGAAGCGCGACAGCGCCGGCCAGCGCTTGGTGCCATAGGCGATGGCTTTGGCCATGTCGGACTTGGGCGACAGGCGGCGCAGCGCTGCGTCGAGCGCCGCGCGCAGCGCCTCGACCAGCGGCTTGCTGTGTTCCTGCCGTGCCCGGTGCCGGATATCCGGCGGCTGGCCGCGCACTTCCGCCTCCACGGCATAGAGCGCGCCGATCCGCTCGAGGATGTCGGTGGTCAGC
>JAIYAA010000218.1 GCA_027489295.1 Sphingomonadales bacterium
CTGCGCGTGGCGCACGGGCTGGGCGCGATCCACCGCGATATCTCGCCGGACAACGTCCTGCTCGAAGGCGGGGTGCTGACCGGCGCGAAGATCATCGATTTCGGCATCGCCAAGGATCTCGATCCCAGCAACAAGACAATCGTCGGCGATGGCTTTGCCGGCAAGCTCAATTATGTCGCGCCCGAACAGCTGGGCGATTTCGGCCGCGAGGTCGGGCCGTGGAGCGATGTCTACAGCCTGGCGCTGGTCATCCTGGCGGTCTCGCTGGGGCGCGATGTTTCGATGGGCGCGACGCTGGTCGATGCGGTCGATCGCCGCCGGGCCGGGCCCGATCTGGCCAGCATCCCCGAGGGGCTGCGCGGCGTGATCGCGCAGATGCTGGTGCCCGATCCCGCGCACCGCCTGCGGTCGATGGAGGCGGTGATTGCCGCGCTCGACGGGCAGTCGGGCGCCGCGCCCGCGCCCAAGTCGGTCGAGCCGCCTGCGGCTCCGGCCAAGGCGAAGGCTGCCGCAACCGCCGGCCCCGCACGTGGCTTGCCGAAGCCGTTGCTGCTGGGCGGCGCTGCGGTATCGCTGGTGCTCGTCGCCGCGGCCGGCTGGATGGTGTTCGGCGGCGGCAAGCCGGGCCAGGCGCCGGCTGCGGGAACGCCCGCGCCGGTGGTGGCCGCTGCGGCAGGGCCAGTGGAAGACCGCGCGCGGGCGACCATCGAGCAGGCCTTGCCGGCACTGGGCTGTTCGTGGCTCGATATTTCCAGCATTACCCGCGACGGCAACGGGGTGAGCGTGGTCCTGCGCGGCGCGGCCCGCGATCCGGCGGATGCGCAGGGCGCGATCGCCCGCGCGCTGTCGGCGGCCGGCATCGAGGTGCGGACGATGGCGTTCGACGATGTTTCCGCGGCGACCCCCGAAATGTGCGGGCCGCTCGATGCCTTCCGCGCCATCCGCCTGGCCGGTGGCACCGGCCTTTCGGTGAAGCAGACCGACTTCGAACTCGCCAAGGACCCGAGCGGCGAGGCGATCGCCAACGCGTTGATCGATATCGATCTGGGGCCGCAGGGGCAGGATATCGCGTTGTTCGGTCTCGAGCCCAATGGGGTGATCCAGGCGCCGGCCGGTGTGGGGCGCGCCAAGTTCGTCACGCTGGCATCCAGCCCCGATTACGCGCAGACCTTCGCCAAGACGGGCGACACGACCTATCGAGCGACGCTGTCCACCTCCCATCCCGGCCTGTCCGGGGTGCTGCTGGTAACCGCGACCAAGCCCTTCGGCGCGGAGGACGAGGCGCTGCTGACCCAGGCCCCGGCGGCCCGCACGCCGGATTGGGCCGCCAAGGTCGCGGCAGCCGCCACGCGCGGCGGCTGGAAAGCGCAGATGGTGTGGTACCGCACGGTCGACGCGATACCCGGATGACGCCCCGCCTCAGGCGCGGTCGAGATAGTGCCGCAGCCGCATGCGATCATCGATCGTCGTGGCGGCGGCGTTCCGGAAATGCAGCTTGCCGGCGCGGATGCTTCCGTCCGCAGAGACTTCCAGCGCGATGAGGAAGCGCTTGGGCTGCAACAGCGTCCATTGCGGCACCCCGGTACCGCGCGGATACTGCACGCTGGGCGGCAGGCCGGCATCGTGGCGGATGGAGGGCAGGACCTTTGCGGTCCGATCCGGGCCGTTCAGCTGGTTGATCGCGGCTGCGGCGAGCTTGCGCAGGCGGAGCCCGCCATCGTCATACTCGCGCTTGACGCGATCATCGACCAGCGGGCGCAGTTTGTCCTCCGCCGCCGTCTTGGCAGGCAGGCCCTCGCGTCCTCCGGAAAAATAGCTCATGCCGCCCAGCCGGAACTGATCGGTGGTCACCGGATCGCGCAGCAGCGCGATGGCATAGCCCTGATCCAGCCTGCCAAGGCTGTAGCCCAGCGCCCGTTCCATCTCCCGCGGTTCCAGCACGCTGAGAAATTTCAACGACGTGATGTCGCCTTTCAGCTCGCGTTCGGATCCCTGCATCGTTCGGTGTCCTCTTCCTTTGATCGGAGGCGCTGCCGGTGCCACGTCACATCGTGGCGGCAGCCTCGTCATAAGCCTTGCGAAATTCCTTGGCGAAGACGTCCATGAAGGCTTCGTCCGATCCTTGGGCGACGCCGCTGAACTCGCGTTCATAGGCCTCCCAAAGGGCCGCATCGCGGGCGCCGGGCAGGATGCGCTGCAACATGCCCTTGGCGCTTGCGCGCTTGCGGATGGAATCGGGCGAGAAGCGCGCCAGCGTCGCCCGCAGCGCGCCCTGCATCGCCTTCAGCGTGGCGATCTGGTGGAGTTGCAGATCGCGGAAACTGTCCTCCACCGCCCGATCGGCCGGCATATAGCCCGACAGCGGCGGGTTGAGCAGCTGCGCCAGCGCCGCTTCCGGGCTGAGCGCGAACTTGATCGGATTATTGCGTTCGCGGCTGAAGATCGTGGTCTGTGCGCCCATCTGCGATTTCGCACGGGCGCGTGCTTCCATCATCACCACCAGACCCGACACCAGCCGCCGCAGCAGATTGCCGGCGGCATCCATCGTTTCCGCTTCGCCCTGCTTGACCTGGCCACGGTCCAGCCCTGCGGCGGCCAGCATCCGGGCCATTGCTGCGTCCGTCGGCGCCGCGACCGGCGCGGACGGGGCTGCGGCGCTCGGTGCCGGCCGGGGGGCGTGGACCGATGGCGGGGCAAACGCCCCCTGATCGGCTGGTGCGACGGGTGCTGCAGCCGGGGCAGCGGCATCGAAGCCGCCGCGCGACCAGTCCACCGCATAGCTCGATGCCAGCTTGCCCCACGCATCCTCGGCGGCGGGCTGCGCCGCGGCAGCACCGTCGCTGGACCAGGCCGAGGCTGGCGGCCGAGGCGGCGACGGTGCGACGTCCCACGGCGATCCGCTGGGGGCCGCAGGGGTGCCCCCTACAGGCGCGCTGTGCCAGCCGGACGGAGCCGGTGCCGGCGCGGCAGGTGCGACGTCCCAGCGGGCCGGTGCGGCTGGTGCGGGCTCCCAGCCGCCCGGCGCCGCGACGGGCGCGGGGGAGGGCATCCAGGCAGCGGGCTGGGCTGCATCGGCGCCCGGGGCCGGCGTCCATGGTGTCGCCGGTGGCGCGACGACGGGCGCGTCCGTCGCGCCCCATCCAGAGGGTACCGCCATGTCCGGCGCCGCCGGCTCCGGGGCCGCCCAGCCGGTCCATTGCGGCGCGGCCGGCGCTTCGTCGGCGGGACGGGCGCCGCCTTCCAGCGCGACCGCGATCTCATATTGCCCCACCTGGAAACTGTCCCCGTCGCACAGGATGTGCGGTCCGGGCATCCGTTCGGCACTGCCTTTCAGGAAGGTGCCGTTCGTGCTGCGATCGGCGAGCCGATATTCGCCCATCGCGTAGCTGATCTCGCAATGCCGCGAGGAGACATAGGCCTGCGGATCCGGCAGGCACCAGTCGGCCGTGGGGGAGCGGCCGATGATCGCGTTGCGCTGCGCGAGCAGCAGCGTGGTCGGCTGGCCATTTTCCAGCGAGTCCACATTGCGAAGGGTCAGGCGCAGAACCGGCAGATCGCTCACAGGCGGGGTTTCCGTGCCATCGTCTCGCCAGCGGCGAGGGCGTCGCGCAGCGTCTGGTCGGGCGCTCCCCCGGCATGGCAGGCGACGATCACGGCTGCCGCGGCAAGCCGGGCGCTGAGGTCCTCGCCCGGCAACACTGCCGGCAGATTGGCGGGCGCGATCGACCCGCCGGAGAAGTACAGCGCATGGGCCAGCAGGCGCTCCGCGCTTTCGGGCGGCGCGGCGTCGGCCATGCCCCAGATGGCGCGGCGGCGCGCGTCGCTGGGATCCTCGAGCCACTCGGCGACGGCAGCGCGGATCGCCAGGGCGGCGTTATCCTCCGCCGGCGCCGCGCTGAGGATAGCGTGCGCCCAGGCGATGCCGTCATAGCGGGGCAGGGCGAGCGCCACGAAGGCCGCCGCCGCTTCGTCATCCCCGCGCGCACGCAGCTCGGCGAAATAGGACGCCAGGGCCACGTCTGCGGGAATGGACCGCGCGGCGCGTGGATCGGTGAACTCGATTATCTGTCGCGCCTGCGTCCAGCGTGCGTTGATCCAGTCTTGCATCGCGCCCTCGTCAATTGATCATCGTTATGCCGCCCTTGAGCGTCAGCAACCCGTCGCCCTTCACGGTGGTCATCGGCGCCTTGAGTTCGGCCATCGCCTTGGCCTCGATCGACAATTGCGTGGTGGTGATCTTGATGCCCACCGGCGTGATGGTGATCGACGACTGGCCGACCTTCAGCTTGATCTCGGTATTGGCCTCGATCGAGATACTGGTACCGGCCTTGATGGCGATCGACTGGGCGACATCCAGCTTGTCGGTCTGATCGACCTTGGTCTTGCGATACCCGGTGACCGCGGTCTCCTGGTTCTTGCCGATCGTGTTTTTCTGATCCTTGCGGATCGTGTTCTGCTGGTTGCCGCCGATCTTGTTTTCCTGGTGCAGCCCGACATGGTGGGTCTCGCTATGGCGGACGCGTACCGTCATGTCGCGCTGGGCGTGGAGGAAGACCTCCTCCTTGCCGCCCTTGTCCTCGAACCGCAGTTCGTTCGCTTCCGGGGACTTGGTGTCGAGCGCCTCGGCCTCGCCGACGCTGCCGGTGTTCCCATAGGTCTTGGTGCGCCACAGTGCCCGGGTCTTGTTGTCGGGCAGCGCATAGACCGGCATATGGGTCTTGTTGAACACGCGGCCGACGACGATCGGGCGATCGGGGTCGCCATCGAGGAAGTCCACGATAACCTCATGCCCCACGCGCGGCAGGATGATGTTGCCCAGCCCGCCGGTCTGCGAAACACGGATCCAGCAGGTCGATTGCTCGTCCTTGGATGTGCCGCGGTCCCAGTGGAACCGCACCTTCACCCGGCCGAAGTGGTCGGTGTAGATCTCTTCATTCTTGGGCCCGGTCACGATGGCCGTTTCGGGCCCGCGCACCACCGGCCGTGGCGAAACCTGCGGCGCGCGCCACGTGACATCGTCGGGTACCGCCTCGAAATGGACGCTCTGCATGCCCGCGCCGCCGCCGGAGCGGTGCTGTTCGGCAGACAGTAGATGATGCGTGCGGGTGACGATATAGCCCCGGTTGAACCGGTTGGTCGGATGCGCCGCCACCTTGACCTTGGTGCCGCAACGCAGCGCCGACAATTGCGTCTCGCCGCTGTAGGTCTGGCGTTGCGCCCGGCGCGCCTGCAGCAGCACGTCGCCAACCCGCTTGCAATCCTCGCGCTTGTCGACGCCGGCCGGCCAGGCGTAGACCTCCAGATCGTCCAGCGGGTGGGCCCGCGTCGCCGAGCTTTCATATTCCAGCGGACGGTTCGGGCTCTGGAAGTCCCAGTCACGGACCGAGGCGACCTTCTCGCCCCCGGTGACGACGCGTTCGCTCCACCGTTCCAGATAGTGGTCCGCGGCGACGAGCGATCGGACGGCCGAGCCGCTGTTCGCGACCGCGCGGGCGTTCGGATTGAACGTCAGCAGCGGGAAAGCGCCCGCGTCATGTGCCTGCGGGCTGTCGCACAACACCAGCGTATGAGCCGATGCGCTGTGCCGGAAATAGTAATAATAGCCGTCTTCTTCCAGGAGTCGCGCGATAAAACCGAAATCACTTTCGCCATATTGCACGCAATATTCGCGATTGCGCGGCACGCTCTTCAGCTTGCTGTAGTCGATGTCCGCATAACTGAACGGCTGCAGGACCTTCTTGACGATATCGATCGTCGTCATTTCCTGGTAGATGGCAAAATTGCGGTTCTGCGACAGCAAATAGGTCCACGGGCGCGCGGTCAGGCGGTAGTGGAATCCCTCCGAGCGCTCGGACAGATATTCCCCCTCCACCAGCAGGCCGTGGAAATAGCGCATCACGACGTCATCCTCGCGAGCGGTAATGACCACCGGCTTGCCGAGATGCGGGTAGAGATCGATCTCCCCGAGCGTCGAATAGAGGTCAATATTGAGGACGAACGGACGACTCAGCGCCTCGGCTGCCTCCACCCGATCCAGCGCTATCTGTTCTCCGCCAAGATTGATGGCTAGCGACAATTGCCGCTGGGTCATGCCGCGCCCCCGTTCGCATGCATCAAGAATTCGCTTTCGATTGGGTTCCTTATCCTTGCTGTGGGCAAGGCACAAGCGCGGACCATGCAGTAAAAGAAATGTATCGAATCAGATTGCGCAAGTGTTCGGCTTGGAATATGAGTTAAAGCAAGGTTAATTCCGATTACCGGGGGGTTTTCGAAAATGCATGCAATCGCAAAGATTTGCGCGCTGACAGTCGCAATGCTGGCGTCGCCACTCGCGGTTGCGCAGAATGCGCCCGCGCAGAGCAAAGATGATATTTGTCTTAAGCTTACGGGCGAAACTTGCGGCCCGGCGGCGAGCGCCGGTGTCCGCACCGGTGCGGAGGGCGATTTCAGCTTCCGGCGCAGCGCTGCCGCGCCTGCGTCCAAGCCTGCCGCTGCGCCGCTCGCCACGAAGCCGGCCGGCGCGGCGCGGTCCAGCGCCGCTGCGGTTCGGCCTGTGGCGCATGGTGCGGCCCCGTCGGTGGCGCGTCCGCCGGCCGTCCGCGCGGTCGCCAGCCTCGACATGCGGCTCGGCTTCTCCAAGGGGTCTGCCCAGCTGACGCCGCGCGATCAGGCGAACGCCCGCGAATTCGCCCAGGCGCTGCAGAGCGAGCGGCTTGCCGCCCGGCGGGTCCGGATCGAAGGACATACCGACTCGGTCGGTGGCCGGGAATATAACCTCAAGCTTTCCCAGGATCGCGCCTCCGCAGTCCAGCAATTCCTGATCGCGCAGGGGGTTAATCCTTCGCGGCTCGATTCCGCCGGCTATGGCTTTGATCGCCCGGTGGTGAAGGGCAAGCCGCAGGCGCCGAGCAACCGCCGGGTGGAACTGGTCCTGGTCGACTGACCAAGGGTTCTGCCGGTGCGCGGAAGGGGGATGGGGAATTGGTGATCGACGTTGCGGCGCTGTTGGCGCCTGTCAGGGAGGATGCGCCCGCTGGGGACGATCTCACCTATGACCCCGAGCGGCAGCAGATCGAGCTGGCGTTCGAAAGCGCGGTAAGCGCCGATTCCGCGGAGTTCGACGATGTCGACTGGCGGGGCATCGTCCAGCTGATCGTCGCCCAGTCTGGGCGCACCAAAGATGTCTTCCTGGCGGTCGCGCTGGCGCGTGCCGGGGCGCGGTTGGGGGATGTTGCGACGGTCGAGGCCGGCGTGCGCTTCCTTGCCGGGCTGTTCGAGGACTATTGGGAAACCGTCCATCCGCAGCTCGAAGAGCTAGGCTTTCAGGGCCGCAAGGGCCCCTGCGAGGCGCTCGCGCGCTATGGCGACTTCCTGCGGCCGCTTCGCCGCACCATTTTGCTCAGCCATCCGCGGCTGGGATCCTATCATGGCGAGGATTTCGAGCGGTTCGCCACCGGCGGCGCCAATGAGGACGGCTACGGCATGTTCCGTGCCGCGCTCAACGATGTCGGCGCCGAGGGGCTCCGCGAGGTGCTCGATCGCATCGATGCCATCCGCGACGCGATCCGACGGGTGGACGGCGCACTCACTGCCCATGCCGATGGCGATACCGGCACCAATTTCGCGGACACCTATGCCGCGATCGAGGCCATTCGGGGCGGCGTGGCGGCGTTCGCGGGCGAAGCCGATGCGCCGGAGGCGATTTCCGCGGACGGTGGCGGCGAGCAGGGTTCGGTGGCCGGCGGCAGCGGCAGCGGCGGCGCTGGTGCCGGCGGGCCAGGCTTCAGTGCGGGGCGAATCGACGGGCGCGAGGACGTGATCCGGGCGATCGACGCCATCATCGACTATTATGCGCGCCGCGAACCGGGCAGCCCGCTGCCGGTGCTGCTGAAGCGTGCGCGCGACTGGGTCAACGCCGACTTCCTTTCCCTTATCAGGGATATAGCGCCAAATGGTGTTGAAGAAGTGTCCCGTGTTTTGATGGCAACGCCACGCGACGAACCATATTAAATCCTATGTGATTCTGTTTGAATGAAAGTTGCGCTTGCGGTAGGGTAAGCAGAGATTTAGTGCACATCGCCGTATGCGCGATTTGAGCCGGGGGGTAACATGGCAAAGAGCGGTAGTCGATTCATCAAGGAAAATCGCGCGCCTCGTGTTCATATCGAATATGAAGTCGAGACGTTCGGTTCGCGACAAAAGGTGTCGCTTCCCTTCGTGATGGGCGTCATGTCGGATCTTTCCGGTAAGAGTCACGTCGAGAAGAAATCCATGGACAAGCGCGACTTCGTCGAGTTCGACATGGATAACTTCGACCAGCGCATGGCTGCTATTGCGCCGCGTGTTGCTTTCAACGTCGACAATACGATCACGGGCGACGGCAAGATGGGGGTCGATCTGACCTTCTCTTCGATGGAGGACTTCTCCCCCGGCGAGATCGCCAAGCGCGTGCCGGCGCTCGCAAAGCTGCTGGATGCGCGCCAGGAGCTCAACGACCTGATGCTCTACATGGACGGCAAGGAAGGCGCCCAGGATCTGCTCGACAAGCTGCTCAAGGATCCGACGCTGATGCAGGCGCTGGCTGCCGCCAAGGCCGCCGAGACGCCCGCCGAGGCGGAAGCAGGCGAGGCCTGATCTTCCCCGCATCGCGGGACTTTGACGCTCTGCTTGGAGACGAAACATGGAACAGGAAACGCTTCAGCAGTCCGCTGCTGCACCGGAGGCAGTTGCCACCGACGATTTTGCTTTGCTCCTTCAGAAGGAGTTCAAGCCCAATGACGACGCGCGTGCCAACCGCATCGAACAGGCCGTGCAGACCCTGGCGCAGCAGGCACTGGAGAATGTCAACGTCGTCGGCGCCGACGTCTTTGCCACGCTCGACGCGTTGCGTTCGGCGATCGACCGCAAGATGTCCGAGCAGATGAACCAGATCCTGCACCACGAAGATTTCCAGAAGATGGAATCGGCGTGGCGCGGTCTCAACTACCTCGTGATGAACACGTCGACCGGCAAGGACATGAAGATCCGCGTGCTCAACGTGGCCAAGGACGAGTGTCGGCGCATGTTCCGCCAGTATTCGGGCGCGGCATGGGATCAGAGCCCGCTGTTCAAGAAGGTGTACGAGAGCGAGTTCGGCCAGCTGGGCGGCCAGCCCTATGCTGCGTTCATCTGCGACTATCAGTTCGATCACACCGGCCCGGATCTCGACATCCTGAAGGGTCTCGCGAAGATCGGCGGCGCGGCCCACGCACCGTTCATCTCGGCCGCGGCACCTTCGCTGCTCGGCATGCAGAGCTGGCAGGAGCTCTCCAACCCGCGCGACGTCGCCAAGCAGTTCGACGCCATGGACTATATGGCGTGGCGCGCATTCCGCCAATCGCCGGACAGCCGCTATCTCGCGCTGACCATGCCGCGTTTCCTGGGCCGCCGCATCTATGGTGCGAAGACCGAGCCGGTCGATGCGTTCGGGTTCGAGGAAGATGTCGGCGGCGGCGAGCACGACAAGCATCTCTGGGTCAATTCGGCCTATGCGATGGGCGTCCGGATCACCGAGGCCTTTTCGACCTTCGGCTGGACCACCCGCATCCGCGGCGTGGAATCGGGCGGCACCGTCGAGGGCCTGCCGACCGCGACCTTCCCGACCGACGATGGCGGCATGGATCAGAAGTGCCCGACCGAGATCGCGATTTCCGATCGTCGCGAGGCCGAGCTGTCGCGCGCAGGCCTGCTCGCGCTCGTCCACCGCAAGAACACCGACCAGGCGACCTTCATCGGTGGCCAGACGCTGAACGAGCCGACGATCTACGAGGATCCGGCGGCCACGGCGAGTGCGCAGCTTTCGGCACGCCTGCCGTACATCTTCGCGAGCTGCCGCTTCGCGCACTATCTGAAGTGCATGGTGCGCGACTGGGTAGGCGGTAACCGCGAGACGCCGCAGTTGTCGCGCGAGCTGAACGACTGGCTGATGCAGTATGTCGACGGCAACCCCGAGGCATCGGACGAGATGACCAAAGCGCGTCTGCCGCTGAAGGCCGGCTCGGTGGAGATCGTGCCCGACGAGGAAAATCCCGGTTACTACAAGGGCAAGTTCCTTTTCGTGCCCCATTACCAGCTCGAGGGCATGGATGTGTCGCTCAGCATGGTTTCGCGGTTGCCAAAAAGCAGTTGAGGCCGATCAGGCCCGCGCCAGCACAGCATTTTGAACCGGGCCCGGTACGGGCCATGTCTTGAGAAATGTGAAAACTATAGGAGTACGAATTCACCAAGGTGAGCGTGCTCTTACGATCTATATCCACAGATGAGGGACGAAGATAATGGCAGTCGACATGTTCCTGAAGCTCGACGGTATCAAAGGCGAGTCGAAGGATAACAAGCATAAGGACGAAATCGACGTCGAGTCGTTCACGTTCGGCGTTTCGCAGACCGGTACGTCGTCGTTCGGCGGCGGTGCCGGCGCCGGCAAGGCGTCGTTCCAGGACATCGCGATCGTCAAGCGCGCCGACAAGTCGTCGCCGATCCTGATGCTCAAGTGCGCCACCGGCGAACACATCCCCCATGCACTGCTGACCGTCCGCAAGGCCGGCGGCACGCAGCAGGAATATTACAAGATCAAGCTGAGCGATCTGATCGTGTCCAGCTTCCAGAACAACGGCAACGAAACGCATGACGTGCCGCTGGAGAGCCTGACCATCAACTTCGCCAAGATCGAGTTCGAGTATTACGAGCAGACTGAGAAGGGCGGCCTCGGCGGTCAGGTCCGTTCGGGCTACGACATCAAGCAGAACGTCAAGATCTGATCTCGAACCTGGAGCGGACCATGTCCATCGCCGACGACCTGCTCGCCGCAGGCGACATCACGGGTGCGCGTTCGGCGCTCGTGGACATTGTCCGCTCCGATCCCTCCTCGGTGGAGGCTCGACTCTTTCTGTTCCAGTTGCTCGCGGTTGCGGGCGAATGGGAAAAGGCCCGCACGCAGCTCAACGCGCTCTCGCAGCTCTCGCCCGAGGCGAAGATGCTCAGCGTCGCCTATGGCAATGCCATCGAGGCCGAGAAGCAGCGTGCCGCGGTGTTTGCCGGCGAACAGCCGCCGGTGGTGGTGATTGCCGGCAGCGGCTGGCTGGCGACGCTGGCCGAGGCGTGGGGGCATTTTGCGGCCGGGCGGATCGACGCCGGCGACGCGGCCCGGACGCTGGCCTTCGGGTCCGCACCCGATACGCCGGGTACGCTGGATGGCGAACGGTTTGACTGGATCGCCGATTCCGATGCGCGCTTCGGGCCTGCCTTCGAAGCGATCATTGCCGGGCAATGGGGGCTGGTTCCGTTCGAGGCCGTGGAGCGGATCGAAAGCGAGGGGCCATCGGATCTGCGCGATCTGGTCTGGCTACCCGCAACGGTCGCCTTCCGGACGGGCAGTTCCGCACCGGCGCTGCTGCCGGTGCGCTATCCCGGCTCCGAGCATGCGGGCGATTCCGATCTCGCCCTTGCCCGTGCCACCGATTGGCGAGAGGGCCCTGGTGGCGAGACCGGTCTGGGGCAGCATCTCTGGTCGCTTTCCAGCGGGGAGGAGCGTCCGCTCCTGTCGCTGCGCCACCTTGTGTTCGACTGAGCGCGATGGCGCCGCCCACCCGTGTCAATCCCACGCTGTTCGACAAGCTGGCTGGCGGCGTGACGCTCGAGGGGCTTGTCGAGGATGATCTCGACGGCGGACGCGAGGGGCTTCGCGTGTTCGCGCTGCCCAATATCGAGCGGTTCAACGAGGAAGCGTTGCGCGCGACGGTACGCCGCGACCTAACCTGGATGCTCAACACCACGCACCTCGCCGCGGTGGAGGATCTGAGCCGCTACCCGCATGTGCAGACCTCGGTCCTCAATTTCGGTGTGCCGGATCTCGCCGGCAAGGCGCTCACCCGCCGGGTGGTGCTGCAGCGGGCGCGCGAGATCCGCGCCGCGGTGCGGGCGTTCGAACCGCGCATGGACGAGACGACGCTGGTGGTCGAGCCGACCGAAACGCCGGAACGGCCGAACGCCATCACCTATGTGATTCACGGCGATGTCCGCTCCGCCGTATCGGCGCTGCCGGTCAAGTTCCGCACCGATGTCGACAACGACACGGCGTCCGTGACGGTGCGGGACTGAGCCGGTGGATCCACGTCTTCTCCAGGCCTATAACGACGAACTCGGCTATCTGCGCGAGGCTGCGCGTGAGTTCGGCGAAGAGCATGAGGCGGTAGCGAGCCGGCTCGGGCTGAAGACGCCGAACGACCCCGATCCCTATGTCGAACGACTGCTCGAGGGGGTCGCGTTCCTCAACGCCCGCGTCCAGCTGAAGCAGCAGGACCAGTATCCCGAATTTACCCAGCATCTGCTGCAGGCGGTGCAGCCTCATTATCTCGCGCCCACGCCGTCCATCTGCATCGCGGCGCTGGAGCCGCAACTGGGCGATCCCATGCTGGTGACCGGGCATGTAGTGCCCAATGGTACCGAAATGACCGCCGCGGCGGCGGGCCATGACAATGCGCCGGTGATCTTTCGCACCGGCCATGCGGTGACGTTGTGGCCGCTGATGATCACCCAGGCCGAGTATCTCGGGTCGCGCGCCGCGGTGGCCGAATTCGCCGCGGCAGCCGATGTGCGGGCCGAAGCCGGCCTGCGCCTCCGGTTCGAGGCGGCGCAGGGCATCGATCTCGAAAAGGTCCTGCCGGACTCGTTGCTGCTGTATCTCGACGGGCCCGAGACGGTGCCGGGCGAGCTGTACCGCCAGATGTGCGGCGAGACGATCGCCGCGTTCGGCCGCGACCCCGCCGCGCCGGCGACGACGCTGACCCGGCTGCCGCTGCCCGAGCAGCACGGTTTCGACGACGAGCATGCGTTGCTGCCCGCGGAGAGGCGGTCGTTCCGCGGCTATCGCCTGCTCGCCGAATATTTCGCGTGCCCGGAGCGATTCCTGTTCGTCTCCTTGCGCGAGGTTGGCCGCGCCTTCGCCAAGTCGGGGCAGGCCTGCGACATCGTCCTGCTGTTCTCGCGCACGTCGCGGGTGCTGAGCGGGGCGGTCGATGCCTCGGCATTCCGGCTCTTCGCGACTCCGGCGGTCAACCTGTTCGAGCGCCAGCTCGGCCGGGTGGCGGTGACGCCCTATGATCATGAATATCACGTCGTGCCCGATCGCACCCGGCCGCTCGATTTCGAGGTATTCCGTCTGCTCGATGTGCAGGCGATCGATCGGGATACCGGCGACGGGCGACCGGTAGCCCCGCTCTACGCCTATGGCTCGCTGCTGTACGATTGGCGCGAGGCGCTGTTCTACACCACGCAGTTGCGCAACCGACGGCTCTCGGTGCGCGAGCAGCGCCTGCGCCGACGCACCGACTATATCGGCACCGAGACCTGGATCAGCCTGAGCGCGCCGGGTCATCCGGAACGGCTGGACACGGTGAGCGAACTGGCGGTGCGGGCGCTGGTTACCAACCGCGAGCTGCCCGAGCTGCTGACCTTCCCCAGCGATCCGCATTTCGCCATTGCCGGTGCGCCGGTGACGGGCGCGCGCGTGCTGCGCTCGCCCACGCGGCCCCGGCCGCCGTTGGGGCTGCACGACGCCGCCTGGCGGGTGATCGGCCATCTGACACCCAATTACCTCGCGCTCGCCAGCGAGACGGAGGAGGATGCCGGGCTGCTGCGCGATCATCTGGGCCTGTACGGACGCCAGGACGATCCGCGCAGCCGCCGCCAGATCGACGCGGTGCGGACGATCCGATCGCACCATGTCACGCGGCGGCTTCCCGGTGCCGATCGCATGGCCGCGGCGCGCGGGCAGCATCTGCATGTCGTGCTCGACGATGCCGGGTTCGAGGATGGGCGGATGTTCCTGTTCACGGCGGTGCTGGAACGCTTCCTCGCCGAGTTCACCACGATCAACAGCTTCACCGAAACCTGGTTTGAATCGCCGCAAGAAGGAGTGTTCGCGCGATGGCCCGCCCGGATCGGCCGCCGCCACACCATCTGAGCTTCCTGCGCGTCGCGGCCGAACAGGTGCGGCGCTGGGGGCTGTTCCCGCTGCTGCGGGGGATGGAGGCGCGCGCCCATGGCCTGCCGCGCATCGGCCGCGCGCGGCTGCCCTCGCAGAACATCGCCGATCTCGCCCAGACGCCGGCGCTGGGCTTCGCCGATTCCACGCTGGACGAGGTGACCATTGCCGCCGGGCGGGCGCGCATCTCGGGGAGCTGGTTCGGCCTGATGGGGCCGATGGGGCCGTTGCCGACGCACCTTACCGAATTCGCCTTTTACGAGCGCCGCTATGCCAAGCAGCGCCCCTTTGGCCGTTTCCTGGATCTGATCGCCGGCCGCTCGCTGCAGTTCTTCTATCGCGCCTGGGCGGATTCGCAGCCGGTGACGATGATCGACCGGCCCGGCGAGGATCGCTTTGCCGATTATGTCGCGGCGCTGTCGGGTGCGCGGCAGGGGGCGGCGGCGGAAGCCGCCTTTCCCGCCAACGCGCGGCTTCATTATGCGGCGCTGTTCGCGTCGCGGCGCAGCGCCAGCGCGATCGAGGACGGGCTGGCGCATCTGCTGGGGCAGCCGGTGCGGGTGCTGGAATATCAGCCGCGCTGGCGCGCGCTGGAGCCCGAGGATTGCACGCGGTTGGGACGCGCGCCGTTCAACCGGCTGGGCGGGAACGCGATGCTGGGTACCCGCGCGTGTACCGCGAGCGATGCGTTCCGGGTGGTGGTGCGGGCGCGCTCCGCCCGCGACTATCGCTCGCTGCTGCCCACCGGCAAGCGCTTTGCCATCGCGATGGAGGCGCTGAACGCGCTCGCGCCCAGCCATCTCGAATGGGATTTGCAGCTGGAGATCGCGGCGGCGGATGCCGCTCCGGCGCGGCTCGACGGCACCGCCGCGCTCGGCTGGTCGTCGTGGATGCGCCGTCCGGGGGACGCATCCGGCGTACGCGACGATGCACATTTGCGACCGCTGCCACGCCTGCGTGCGCGGCTGGCGGCCGAGCGGGATCACGCCGCCTAGGCGGCAGGAACGAAGGGGGGAATATCCAATGAGCGAGATCAGCCGCGGTGCCTTGTTTGGCCGACTGGGAACGACACCGCTGAAGGCGATCGAGACCGCGACCAGCTTCTGCAAGATGCGGGGCAACCCCTATGTCGAGCTGGTCCACTGGATCCACATCCTGCTGCAGGATCCGTCCAACGACATCGCGGTGATCCGTACCGCCTTCGGCGTGGATGATGCGAAGCTGACCCGCGACGTCGTCGCCGCGCTGGATGCGCTGCCGCGCGGCGCCAGCGCGATTTCCGATTTCGCCCCGCAGATCGAGGAGGCGGCCGAGAAGGGGTGGCTCTACGCCTCGCTCCAGTTCGGTGCGGGCAAGGTGCGCAGCGGGCATCTGCTGTACGGCATGCTGCGCACGCCGACGCTGCGCAACGCGCTCTACGCCCTGTCGGGGGAATTCAAGAAGATCAGCGCGGACAAACTGGGCGGCGATTTCGCCACCGTGACCGTGCATTCGCAGGAGCAGACGGTGGGTGCCGGTGTGGCCACCGCCGGCGGCGTGGGCGACGCCGATGCCGGTGCCGGCCCGGTCGGCGAGGGTGAGGCGCTCGCCAAATTCTCGGTCGATCTCACCCAGCAGGCGCGCGACGGCAAGATCGACCGCATCGTCGGCCGCGACGGCGAGGTCCGCCAGCTGATCGACATCCTGCTGCGCCGCCGCCAGAACAACCCGATGCTGATCGGCGAGGCCGGCGTCGGCAAGACCGCGGTGGCGGAAGGTTTTGCCCGGCGCATCGTCGACGGCGACGTGCCGCCGTCGCTCTCCGGCGTGACGCTGCGCAGCCTCGACATCGGGCTGATGCAGGCCGGCGCCAGCGTGAAGGGCGAGTTCGAGAAGCGGCTGCGCCAGGTGATCGACGAGGTGGAGGCGAGCCCCAAGCCGATCATCCTGTTCATCGACGAGGCGCATACGCTGGTCGGTGCGGGCGGCCAGGCAGGCACCGGCGATGCGGCCAATCTGCTGAAGCCGGCGCTGGCGCGCGGGCGGCTGCGGACCATCGGTGCCACCACCCGCGCCGAATATCGCCAGTATTTCGAAAAGGATCCGGCGCTCACCCGGCGCTTCCAGACCGTCGATGTCGGCGAGCCGGACACGCCCACCGCGGTCGCGATGATCCGATCGGTGGCGCCGATCATGGAGAAGCACCACGGCATCGTCGTGCTCGACGAGGCGGTGGAGGCGGCGGTGAAGCTGTCGCAGCGCTATGTGCCCGCGCGCCAGCTGCCGGACAAGGCGGTGAGCCTGCTCGATACCGCCTGTGCCCGCGTGGCGGTGTCGCAGCACGCGACCCCGGCGCCGGTGGAGGATCGCAAGCGGCGGCTGGAGCTGCTCGGCGTCGAGCGCGAGATCGCGGCGCGCGAGGCGATCGACCAGTATCGCGTCGACGACCGCGTGGCGAAGCTGGACGAGGCGATCGGCGAGGCGCAGGCGGCGCTCGACCAGGTCACCGTGAAGTGGGAGGCCGAGAAGGCCGCGCTCGCCACGCTCAAGACCGCGCGCAGCGCGCTGGCCGAGGCGCGCAGCGCCGATCCGGCGGGCGATCATGCCGAGAAGGAAGCCACCCTCACCGCCGCGATCGCGGCGATGGAGGCGGCGCATGGCGACGCGCCGATGGTGTTCGGCGTGGTCGATTCCGATGCGGTGGCGGCGGTGGTCGGCGACTGGACCGGCATCCCGATCGGCCGGATGGTGAAGAACGAGATCCAGTCGGTGCTCACCATCGCCGACAAGCTCAAGCAGCGCGTGGTCGGCCAGGACCATTCGATGGACGCGATCGCCAAGCGCATCCAGACCAGCCGCGCCAAGCTCGACAATCCCAACAAGCCGGTGGGCGTGTTCATGCTGTGCGGCCCCTCGGGCGTCGGCAAGACCGAGACCGCGCACGTGCTGTCCGAGCTGCTCTATTCGGGCGACGATTCGATGATCGTCATCAACATGAGCGAGTTCCAGGAAGCGCACACCGTCTCCACGCTCAAGGGTGCGCCGGCGGGCTATGTCGGCTATGGCCAGGGCGGCGTGCTGACCGAGGCGGTGCGGCGCCGGCCCTATTCGGTGGTGCTGCTCGACGAGGTCGAGAAGGCGCACCCCGACGTGCACGAGATGTTCTTCCAGGTCTTCGACAAGGGCTTCATGAATGACAGTGAAGGCCGCTATATCGACTTCAAGAATACGCTGATCCTGCTGACCTCGAACGTCGGCACCGATCTGATCACCTCGCTGAGCGAGGACGAGGAGATGAAGCCTGAGCCGGAGGCGCTGGCCAACGCGCTGCGGCCCGAACTGCTCAAGGTGTTCCCGCCGGCGCTGCTCGGCCGCCTGATCGTGCTGCCCTATTACCCGCTCTCGCCGGAGATGCTGAAGGGCATCGTGCGGCTGCAGCTGGACCGCGTCGTCAAGCGCATCCGCGACAATCACGGCATCGCCTTCCACTATGGCCAGGACGTGGTCGACCTCATCGTCTCGCGCTGCAACGAAGTTGCGAGCGGCGGCCGCCTGATCGACGCGATCCTGACCAACACCATGCTGCCGGAGCTCTCGATCGCGCTGCTCGAGAAGCAGATGGCGTGCGAGGAAGTGACGCGCATCGATGTGGGGGTCGGGGATAGCGGGTTTAGTTACGTGTTTGGGTGAAGGGTGGTTGAGGTGCGGTCCCGCTCTGCATGATGGAATACTATAATGTTGGACATTGGGGAGGCGTCAGTTGGACATCCCAAACGAACGTTGGTTTAACATGCAAGATGCCCTACGCGTTGCGCAGGGCTACAATTATTGCGCTGAGATAATTGGTAGCGATGGTAAAAGCGCCGCGTCGATTCGCAATGGAGGCATTCGAAATCCGACAAGAACATTACTTCAGTCAGGCACTTGCTTAATCCGTTATGGCGGTGCCGGTTTGCCGCACATGGCAGTACGCGGCTGTTGGTATATAGATATTATAGAGTATGGGAGAGTTGAGGCGTACGCAAAAACGGTGGGTTTGTCTGTGCACGCTGCAATGCGACTGCTCTGTGCGATTCCATTGGAATGGTCGACGATGGACATCGTCATCCAGGTCAGGCTAAAAAAACAACTTTTGGCGTTTTCTGGAGTTGGTTCACCCGTAATTGTTCGCAATAAAAACGGGCAAGTATCTGGATTCTTAGACTGCTTGGAGGGTGATGTTTCGGCGCCGCGCATCACTCAGGTTTACATTCCTGGGCTCGGGAATGATGATATCCAGCATGATGCCTTAATGGTGGAGGGCTATGGACACATTTCGCAGGCTGTATCACGCGGAGGATACACCGTTAGGGCCGACGGTTGATATGAGTTCTGTGGGGAAAAATTACTGCGCCGAGGCATCGGTGCAGATAAATTCCATGATGTTAATTTATATCATGGATAAGATGAAGATATCTAACCTAAGTAAATATTATTCAGGAATATTGAAAGCATGTTACATAGCCGAAATTGACAGTGTGGAGCGGATTTCCGCTTTAATCGCCACAATAGCTGTCGAGTCAGGGCAATTGTCTACAACGGAAGAAAACTTATCATACAAGAAAGATAGGCTGAAGATAGTTTTTGAAAAAAAATACATGGAAAAAATCAACGGTCAACTGCATCCAATTATGATCGATACCACGCAGAAATTGGATGTAAATGGTAATGTAATGCGTGATGCAAGTGGCATGGTTTTATATAATAGAGAAGAGCTAGCGGCAATTCACGCGGGTCGGCCAGAGCTCATTGCTAATCATGTGTATGCGGGCGTCGATGGGAACGGCTCAGCGGTGTCGGGGGATGGTTATCGATACAGGGGGCGTGGGCTCATCCAAATAACTCGGAAAAACAACTATAGGTCTATGGCAAGGGCGGTGGGCTTTGGTGATGATGATGCGGCTCTGAAAAAAGCAGAGAAATATTTAGAAAGTGATTTTGGTGCCGGTGAGAGTGTTGGATATTATTGGCGCGAAAATCGCCTCAATGCAGTCTTGAAAGAATTTGGATTTCTTGGTCTCTCAAGAAAGATAAATATCGGAAGGGTACATACGGACAAGATGCCTCACGGCTGGGGAGAGCGATCGAGTCTTTTTGCGCGTGGGCTGAGTATCATCCCTGCGATTATCGACCGACCGCAATATATTCTTGAACCGACATTTGATGGCTTTGGGTTGGTTATTGGATGATGTCGATGGATTGGAATGCAACCCCCTACGACACCGTCCCCTATCCCTCGGCCATCTTCCGCCAGGCGCAGCCCGAGCGGATGGCGATGGTGGCGCGGCTGCATGGGTTGAACCCGCCTGATCCCGCGACCGCGCGCTATCTGGAGATCGGCGGCGGGGACGGGCTGCATGCAATGGCGCTTGCCGTTGCCTTCCCGAACGCCAGCTTCGTCAATTTCGACCTTGCCCCCAGCGCGATCGCGCGCGGGCAGCGCTGGGCCGATGCGGCCGGCATCACCAATGTCCGCCACCTGGTGCTCGACATCCTCGATGCCGCGGACCAGCTCGAGGGTCCGTTCGACTATATCGTCGCGCACGGCGTCTATGCCTGGGTGCCGGAAGTGGTGCGCGCGGCGATCCCGCGGCTGATCGCACGGCTACTGTCGCCCGATGGCGTGGCGATGATCAGCTACAATGCGCTCCCCGGCGGCTATAGCCGGATGGCGGTGCGCGGCCTGCTGCGCTCGCACCTGGCACCCGATCTGCCGCCGGCCGAGGCGCTGGCCGCGGCCAGGGCGTTGCTCGCCGAATTCGCGGTGCCGCAGCCGCACGACGAACCGATCATCGCCGCGATGCGCCGCGAGGCGGAGGCCATGCAGGCGCGGCCGGGCGAGGTGGTGTTCCACGACGAGATGGGCGATTGCTACGCGCCCCAGTCGATCGGCGACGTCGCCCGCGCCTGTGCCGAGGCGGGGCTCGGCTATCTCAACGAAAGCGGCAAGGGGCTGCTGCGGCAGGCCTTTGCCTGGGACGACGCACCGGAGCCGGAGCCGGCCGCGCTCGTGCGGCAGCTGGAGGCGCTCGACTTCGCGCAGGGGCGGTATTTCCGATCGAGCCTGTTCGTCCATGCGGAGCGCGCGCCGGCGCGGCGCATCGATGCGGTGGCGCTTGGCGGCCTGTGGGCGTCCGGGCATCTGCGCGAGGAGGCGCCGGGCGAGTTCGTGGCCGGCGACGCCCGCATCGAGGTGGCCGACGCCGCGCTTGCCGCCGCGCTGCGCGCGCTGGGCCGCGAAGCGCCCGGGCGGATCGCGCTGGCGGACCTGTCACTGGGCTACGACCATCTGCTGGCGCTGTTCCGGCTCGCCGACGAACGGATGCTCGATCTGCACGCGGTGCCGGCGCCCTTTACGCTCGTCCCCGGCGACCGCCCGGTGGCGAGCCCCCTGATCCGGATGCAGATCGCCGAGGGGGTGCGGGTCGTCGTGACGCTCGACCATCGCTCGGCCGAGATCGCGGATCCGCGGGCCCGTGCGTTCCTGGCGCTGCTCGACGGTTCGCGCGACCGGGATGCGCTGGCGCGTGACTTTGCGGCAACCGGCCAGGACGGCGGCGTCACGGTGGACGCGGCGCTGGCGATGGTTGCGCGGGGTGCCATGCTGCTGGCCGAGCGTCGCTAGCGCAGTGCCATGTCGACCGCTGGCGGTCGGCGGCGCCGAAG
>JAIYAA010000392.1 GCA_027489295.1 Sphingomonadales bacterium
ATCGCCATCATCAAACCCTTCAAGCTCGACGAGGTGCGCGAGGCGCTCACCACCGTCGGGGTGACGGGCATGACCGTTACCGAAGTGAAGGGGTTCGGCCGCCAGAAGGGCCAGACCGAAATCTATCGTGGTGCCGAGTACAGCACGAACATGGTGCCGAAGATCAAGATCGAGGTCGCCGTGGGAAGCGATCTTGCCGACCGCGCCGTGGAAGCGATCCAAGCTGCGGCGAGCACCGGCGCGATCGGTGACGGCAAGATCTTCGTGCTCGACATGGGCCAGGCCGTGCGCATCCGCACCGGCGAGACCGACGAGACGGCGCTGTGAGCAAGGGGGTAGCAATGAAGCAAGGATGGAAGACCGCCGGGCTTGGCCTCGGCGCAGCCGCGCTGGTCGCGGCGATGCCCGCCTGGGCGCAGACCGCAGCCATGATCAAGGCGCCCACCGTCGCCCAGCAGGCGACGATGGTGAACAAGGGCGACACCGCCTGGATGCTGATCTCCTCGGCGCTGGTGCTGATGATGTCGGTGCCGGCGCTGGCGCTGTTCTATGGCGGCCTGGTGCGCACCAAGAACATGCTCTCGGTGCTGATGCAGGTGTTCATGATCGTCTCGGTCGCCGCCCTGGTGTGGTGCTGCTGGGGCTATTCGATCGCCTTCACCTCGGGCGGCACGAACCAGTTCTTCGGCGGCCTATCCAAGGCATTCCTGATCGGGGTGAGCAGCGGTACCTATGCCGCCACCTTCTCGAACAACGTCTATATCCCTGAATTCGCGTTCGTCTGCTTCCAGATGACCTTCGCCTGCATCACGCCGGCGCTGATCATCGGCGCCTTTGCAGAGCGCGTGAAGTTCACTCCGCTGATCATCTTCACCGTGCTGTGGATGACGCTGGCCTATTTCCCGATCGCACACATGGTGTGGTATTGGGCGGGCCCGGACTTCCTGGTCGATACCCCGAACGACGCCGGCTTCCTGTGGGCCAAGGGCGCGCTCGATTTCGCCGGCGGCACCGTCGTCCACATCAATGCAGGCATCGCCGGCCTGGTCGGCTGCCTCGTGATCGGCAAGCGCGTGGGCTTCAAGAGCGAGCCGATGCCGCCGCACTCGCTGACCATGACCATGATCGGCGCCTCGCTGCTGTGGGTGGGCTGGTTTGGCTTCAACGCCGGCTCCAACCTCGAATCGAACGGCGTGACCGCGGTTGCCTTCATCAACACCTTCGTCGCCACGGCTGCAGCCGCGGTGAGCTGGGCGCTGATCGAGCAGGTCGTGCACAAGAAGCCGTCGCTGCTGGGTGGCGTGACCGGTGCGGTCGCCGGCCTCGTCGCGATCACCCCGGCCTCGGGCTATGCCGCGCCGATGACCTCGATCGTGCTCGGCCTGGTCGTGTCGCCGATCTGCTTCTTCTTCGTCACCACGGTGAAGAACAAGCTCAAGTATGACGACTCGCTCGACGTGTTCGGCGTCCACTGCGTTGGCGGCATCATCGGTGCGCTGGGCACCGCGATCGTCGCGAACCCGGCGCTCGGCGGCCAGGGCATCATCGACTACACCAAGTTCCCGTCGGTCGCGGCACCCAGCTACGACACGGTCGGTCAGCTGATCATCCAGGCCGAAGCGGTGGGCATCACCCTGCTCTGGTCGGGTCTGGTCTCGGCGATCCTGTTCTACGGCCTGAAGCTCACCATGGGCGTCCGCCCCTCGAAGGAAGTCGAAGTCGAAGGGCTCGACATCAACGAGCATGGCGAGCGCGCCTACAACTACTGACGAAATCGGGCGCCGCGCGGATCCTCTCCCCGCGGCACCCCACCGAGGTTCCTCCTGCGGACGACTGGGCTGGTGGGCAACCACCAGCCCATTTTTTATTCCCCGCACACGGGGAAGGGGTATGGAGGCTCAGCCCGCCGCCAGCTGCTCGAGCGCCGGGCGGATGCCGGACAGGTCGTAGCCCGCGCCTGCGCCCTTCGCGACCAACTCCTCCGGCGAACCGCCCTTGTGCGCGGCGGCGAGCGCCCAGAGATTGCACGAGCGCGTGCCCGAACGGCAATATGCCAGCACCGGGCCCTGGACCGACGCCAGCGCCTCGGCCATCGCCTCGACCTGCGCCATCGAGAAGCCACCCGGGGTCACCGGGATCTCGGTATAGCCCAGCCCCGCGGCTTCGGCCGCCTCGGCGATTGCGGCACCGGTCGGCTGGCCGAACTCCTCGCCCTCGGGGCGATTGTTGATGATGTGCACGAACCCCGCCGCGGCGAGCGCGGACACATCCTCGGGCCGGATCTGCGGCGCCACCGAGATGCCGTCGTCGATCTTGTTGGGCATGGCAGGTCCTCCTTCTGAATTGCCGGCGAGCTGTAGCGCGGGCGGCCCCCCTGCGGAAGCCGATCAGAACTGGCGGAGGACGTTCAGGAAATCCTGCCCATAGGCATCCAGCTTGCGGGCACCGACGCCGGAGAGCTGGCCCATCTCTGCCAGCGATCCCGGCCGCACCATCGCCATGTCGCGCAGCACCGAATCATGGAAGATCACATAGGGCGGCAGCCCGGTTTCCTGCGCGATCTCGCGCCGCTTGGCGCGCAGTGCCTCGAACACCGGATTGCCGACAGGATTGGGCACCGCGCCTTTGGCTCCCTTGCGGCGGCGCTCGCGGCGCGGCGGCAGCACGAGCTCCAGCTTCGCCTCGCCCTTCAGGATTGCGCGCGCCTCGGGACCGAATTCCAGCCCGCCATGCTCGTTGGTGCGCAAGGCATCGCGCAGCAGCAGCGCACGCGACACGGGCTTGAGCATCGCCACCTCGTCCCCGTCGACGATGCCGAACACGGAGAGCTTCTCGTGCCCGTTCATCAGGCTGCGCTCGCTCGAGACGCCGGTGAGGATCCCCTCGATATAGCCGACGCCGTAGAGCATGCCGGTACGGAAAACCGCCGAGAGGAATTTTTGCGCGGTGACGCTGGCGTCGATTCCGGCGGGCGGATTCAGGCAGTTGTCGCAATTGCCGCAGGTCTCGGGCGCGTCCTCGCCGAAATGCCGGAGCAGGATTCGGCGGCGGCAGCCGGCGGTCTCGACCAGCGCGCCCAGCGCGGTGAGGCGGGTGCGCTCGCCGGGCTGGCGCGAGGGCTCCACCTCACCGATCCGCTGGCGGGCGCGGGCGAAATCGTCCGCTCCCCAGAAGAGATGCGCGACGGCCGGATCGCCGTCGCGGCCGGCGCGGCCGGTTTCCTGATAATAGGCTTCGATCGACTTGGGCAGGCCGGCATGCGCGACGAAGCGCACGTCGGGCTTGTCGATGCCCATGCCAAACGCGACCGTGGCCACGACGACCATGTCCTCGCTGGCGACGAACTGCGCCTGGTTGCGCCGGCGCACCTCGGGATCGAGCCCGGCGTGATAGGGCAGCACCGGCCGCCCGGTTTCCGCCGCGAGCTTCTCGGCGAGCTGCTCCACGCCCTTGCGGGTCTGGGCATAGACAATGCCGGGGCCGGGATTGTCCGCCACCACGTCGATGATCTGCCGCGTCGTGTTTTCGCGGGGCAGGATATGATAGCGGATGTTCGGCCGGTCGAAGCCGGCGACGATCAGCCCCTCGTCGGGAATGCCCAGCTGCTCGAGGATGTCCGCGCGGGTATGCGCGTCCGCCGTGGCGGTAAGTGCGAGCCGCGGTACCTCCGGGAAGCGATCAAGCAGCGGGCGCAGCAGCCTGTAATCGGGGCGGAAATCATGCCCCCATTCGGAAACGCAATGCGCCTCGTCGATCGCGAAGAGGCTGAGCGGGGCCTGGGTCAGGAGATTGCGGAAGCCCTCGCCCGAGGCGCGTTCGGGTGCGATATAGAGCAGATCGAGCTGCCCCGCGCGGAAGCGCTCGATCGTCTCGGCGCGATTGTCGTCCACGCTTGTGAGCGTGGCGGCGCGGATACCCACCGCCTCGGCGGCGCGCAGCTGGTCGTGCATCAGCGCGATCAGCGGGCTGACGACGACGCAAGTCCCCTCCAGCATCACCGAAGGAAGCTGATAGGTCAGCGACTTGCCCGCACCGGTGGGCATCACCGCCAGCGTCCGCTGGCCGGAGAGCACGCGATCGACCACCGACGCCTGCACGCCGCGAAAGGCGTCGTAGCCGAAAACCCGGCGGAGATGTTCAATGGGATCGGGATGCATGGCTGCCATCAGACTGCCCGACACGGCGCGCGCGGCGTCGAACAAATGTTAACTTGTCCTACTGTAGTAGACCGAATGTGCCGGGGGGCGCAAACGCAGGAAGATGCAAACGATGCCACTCGAGCCTTCGGATGAACCCGCTCGCTTAGCCGAGCTCAAGGGCTATGGCGTGCTCGACACGCCCAACGAGGCCGAGTTCGATGCCATCGTGCGCGAAGCCGCCGCGGCGCTGGGCGTACCGATCGCGCTGATTTCGCTGATCGACGAGAACCGGCAGTGGTTCAAGGCGCGCGTAGGGCTCGAGCCGCAGGAGACGCCGCGTTCGATCTCCTTCTGCACCCACGCGATCCGCGGCCCCGACGTGTTCGTGGTCAACGATGCGCAGGCGGATCCACGCTTTTCCGAGAACCCGCTGGTCACCGGCGATCCCAATATCCGCTTCTATGCCGGCGCGCCCCTGCGCACCGCCAGCGGCAAGCGGATCGGCACGCTGTGCGTGATCGACAGCATGGCCCGGCCGCAGCTTACCGATCGAGATACCGCGCGGCTGACGCTGCTGGCGGAAAAGACAATGGAAGCGCTGGAACGGCGCCGCCAGCGGCTCCTGGCCGACGACGCGGCCTGAAGCGAAACAAACACCCACAGTTTTCGGTGGCGCGGCCCTTGCCGCTGCCCCCCCTGATCCGGCAAAGCGGCGGCGATGACCGTCAGCGTGGACATGGGCGTCGACGGCACGGGCAGCCCCGTGCCGGTCGATCTGGAGGAGTTGCTTGCAACCCGATTGCTCGTGCAGGGCAATTCGGGCTCGGGCAAGTCGCACCTGCTGCGCCGGCTGCTCGAACAATCCGCCGGTCATGTCCAGCAGGTGGTGATCGATCCAGAGGGCGATTTCGTCACCCTTTCCGATCGCTACGGCCATCTCGCGATCGAGGCGGTCGACCATAGCGAGCGCGACGTCGCCCGCTTCGCCGCGCGCATCCGCGAACATCGCGCCTCGGTGGTGCTCAGCCTCGAAGGGCTGGAGGCGGAAGGGCAGATGCGCTGCGCCGCCACTTTCCTCAACGCCCTGTTCGATGCCCCGCGCGACCATTGGTATCCCGCGCTGGTGGTGGTGGACGAAGCCCAGCTGTTCGCGCCTGCCGGCGGCGGTGAAGTGGCGGAGGAGGTGCGGCGCGCCTCGCTTTCCGCCATGACCAACCTGATGTGCCGCGGCCGCAAGCGCGGGCTCGCCGGCGTGATCGCGACGCAACGCCTCGCCAAACTCGCCAAGAACGTCGCGGCCGAAGCGTCGAACTTCCTGATGGGCCGTACCTTCCTCGACATCGACATGCAGCGCGCCGCCGACCTGCTCGGCATGGAGCGCCGCCAGGCCGAGGCGATCCGCGATCTGGCGCGCGGCCATTTCCTCGGCCTCGGCCCGGCGATCACGCGGCGGCCGGTGGCGATCCGGATTGGATCGGTGGAAACCAGCGCACGCAGTTCCAGCCCCAAGCTGACCCCGCTCCCGCAGGCGCCGACTGACGACATGAAGGACCTGCTGCTCGCGCCCGCGGAGCCCGAATGGGTGCCGCCGGCGCCGCCGCCGGCGCCCACCTACGCCCATTCCGAGACGATGCTCGAAGCGCTGGCCCGCTCGGTGCCCGCGCCGATGGAGGTCGAGCCCAATCGCGATCCGGAGGAAGTCGCCGGTCTCGTCGCAGACGTGCTGCGCGCGATCGTCGAGGACGAGCAGTCGACGCTGCGCTCGCCCGCTGTGCTGTACCAGGATTTCCAGGTGCGCTGCCGGATGGTGGGTCTGAACCGCCCGCCGCTCGACCTGTCCGGCTTCGTCCGGCGGCTGTCGGCGGCGCGGGCGGGCATCCACGGCGATCCCGACGACGAGTGGGCGCAGGCGCTGGAAGCGGCGCGGGCGCTGCCCGACGACATGCTGGGTCCCTTCCTGCTCGTCGCCAAGGCGGCGCGCGAGGGGCTGCCCTGTCCCAGCGATACCGATATTGCGACCAGCTACGGGACGGGATCGCTCGGGCGTGTGCGGCGGCTGATGCAGTATATCGAAACCAAGGGGCTTTTCGTCACGCGCGTCGATCTGTCGGGCAAGCGCTCGATCACGATTCCCCGGCTCGGCTGGACGACGCAGGCCTCGGAAGGCTGAGCCCTAGCGGCGATGCAGCCGTGCGTTGAGCGCGAACATGCACAATGCCCAGATCGCGCCGAAGCACCAGCCAGCCAGCACGTCCGATGGCCAGTGAACGCCGAGGAATACGCGACTACAGCCGATCAGCAGCACCAGCAGCACCGAAAAGCCCAGCAGATAGGCGCGCGCCCAGCGGCTCGTCTGGGTCTGCGCGACCATGATGCCCAAGGTAAGGTAGACGGCCGCCGAGATCATCGCATGGCCGCTCGGGAAGCTGGCGCTGGAGACATGCGCCAGATGGGGCACGACCTCGGGGCGCGGGCGGTGCAGGAAGATCTTGAGCAGCGCGTTGATCGTCGACGCGCCGATCAGCGATCCGCCGAGCAGCAGCGCCTCGGAACGCTTGCCGAAAGCGAACAGGAAGATCAGCGTGCCCGCGCCGGCCAGCCAGAGAATGGTGTAACCGCCCAGCGCGCTGATATCGATCGCCGACTGGAGCAGCCACGCAGGGCCGATCGGCGTGGCGAGATCGCCAGGGGTACGAAACGCCAGCAGCAGTTCCGGATCGAACGCGAACCCGCTGGCGAAACGCAGGCAAAGAAACGCGGCAAGGCCCGCCAGCGACAGGCCCAGCAGGGCGAGCGCCGGCCAGAGCCATTGACGGTTGGACGGTTGAAGCGGGTTGGAATCGGTCATGCTGCTCGCTTGAAAAAGAAAGGCCCGCCGACGACGCCATCGTCGTCGGCGGCCTTGGATTGGCAGCCTAGCCCTTCGGCCCGCGACCTTCCAGCATGCCCGGCGCGATGAAGCCGATCGGCTGGATCGACGAGGCCTGCTGCTTCAGCTTGCCCTGCATCGCCTCGTACTCGCTCTCCATCTCGGGCGTGACGGTGGCGCGCGAGTCCTTCAGGGCTTGCACGAAATGCGCCATCGACACTTCACGCGTTGCCAGCGACTGGCGGAGCGCGACCAGGCCGGCGCGGCGGACCACGTCTTCCAGATCCGCACCGGTGTAGCGCTGAGTCTGGTCTGCGATCGAACCCAGATCGACGTCCGACGCCAGCGGCATCTTCTCCGTCTGGATGCGCAGGATCCGCTCGCGCCCGGCCTTGTCGGGCACGCCCACATAGACCAGCTCGTCGAACCGGCCCGGGCGGAGCAGGGCAGGGTCGATCAGGTTCGGCCGGTTGGTCGCGCCGATCACCACCACCGACTGGAGTTCCTCCAGCCCGTCCATCTCGGCGAGGATGGTGTTGACCACGCGCTCGGTCACCTGCGGCTCGCCCATCGCGCCGCCCCTTGCCGGAACCAGCGAGTCGAGCTCGTCGATGAAGATCACGCAGGGCGCGACCTGGCGGGCACGGGCGAACAGCCGGGCGATCTGCTGCTCGCTCTCGCCATACCATTTGGAGAGCAGGTCGCTCGACTTGGTGGCGATGAAGTTCGCCTCCGCCTCGCGCGCGACGGCTTTCGCCAGCAAGGTCTTGCCGGTGCCCGGCGGACCATAGAGCAGGAAGCCCTTGGCCGGCCGGATGCCGAGGCGCCGGAACGCGTCGGGATCCTTGAGCGGCAGCTCGACGCCCTCCTTCAGGCGCATCTGCGCATCGTCGAGCCCGCCGACGTCCTCCCAGCGGACCGTCGGCGCCTGCACCATCACTTCGCGCATCGCCGAAGGCTGGACGCGCTTGAGCGCCTCCAGAAAGTCGTCGCGCGTGACCGAGAGCGTGTCGAGCACATCGGCCGGAATGGTACCTTCCTCAAGGTTGAGGCGCGGCATGATCCGGCGGACCGATTCGATTGCCGCCTCGCGGGTCAGCGCGGCGAGATCGGCACCGACGAAGCCATAGGTGGTGCGGGCCAGCTCGGGCAGGTCGACATCCTCGGCCAGCGGCATGCCGCGGGTGTGGATGCCGAGAATCTCGCGGCGACCGCGATCGTCCGGCACGCCGACAACGATCTCGCGATCGAAGCGGCCCGGACGGCGCAGCGCCTCGTCGATCGCCTCGGGGCGATTGGTCGCCGCGATCACGACGATGTTGGCGCGTGCCTCCAGCCCGTCCATCAGCGTGAGCAGCTGCGCGACGAGGCGCTTCTCCGCCTCGCCGGTTACTTGGCCGCGCTTCGGCGCGATCGAGTCGATCTCGTCGATGAACACGATCGACGGCGCGTTCTTCGCTGCTTCCTCGAACACCTGGCGCAGCCGCTGCTCGGATTCGCCATAGGCGGAGCCCATGATTTCCGGCCCGTTGATCAGGTGGAAGCTGGCATCGCTTTCGTTGGCGACGGCGCGGGCGAGGCGGGTCTTGCCGGTGCCGGGCGGGCCATGGAGGAGCACGCCCTTGGGCGGATCGACGCCCAGGCGCTGGAACAGCTCGGGATAGCGCAGGGGCAGCTCGACCATCTCGCGAAGCTGGTCGATCGTCGCGCCCATGCCGCCGATATCGTCATAGGTCACATCGGCGCGGCGGCTTTCCTTCGCCTCCTCATATTCGGTGCGGAGCTCGACCTCGGTATTCTCGTCGATATGCACCACGCCGCGCGGGACGGTGGAGAGTACCGTCAGGCGGATCTCCTGCAGCGCATAGGCCGGCGCGCGGACGAACTGCTGGACATTGGGCGGCACGTCGGCGCGCTGGTGGCCGACCGTCGCGATGGTGTCGCCGGCGGTTAGGGGGCGGGTGAAGAAGGTGCGCTTCAGCGCCTCGCCGGTACCGCGCAGCCGCAGATTCGCCTGGGCCGGGCCGAATACGACGCGAGTCGCCGGCTTCGAATCGGCGCGACGCACCTCGACAAAGTCGCCCGAGCCGACACCCGCATTGGCGCGCTGGAGCCCGTCGATGCGCAGTAGCTCGAGCCCTTCGTCTTCGGAATAGGGGAGGACGGCGCGCGCAGGCGTGCTGCGCTTGCCGACGATCTCGATCACATCACCCTCGGTGATGCCGAGCGCGCCCATCAGGCTGCGGGGGATATGGGCCAGTCCGCGGCCGCTGTCTTCGGGGCGCGCATTCGCGACCTGCAGCCGCCTGGTGCGGGATTCGTCATCGGCCATTCTGGATTCCTTCGTGGCGGTAGGCACGAAAGCTAAGAACGGCGGAGACAAAAAAAAGGGCCGCCTCAATTAAGGGCGGCCTTGGAAAGTTTTAGGAGAGGATGCCTGAAAGGCACCCCCTATGTGCGGTGCGGCACGGTTTTGTGCAAGTGCGAAATTAACACGGCGTAGATGCAAGGCTTGCAATCAGTGTTGTCAGTAGCGATAGTGTTGGGGAGGGAGCGGGACTGCTGCGCGGGGCAGCGGGCACCGCGCCTCGCATGCTGCGCTGCACAAAAGAGAGTCGGATCCGATGCGTCGCCTTCCGCCGCTCACTGCCATCGAAGCCTTTGTCCAGGTTGCCCGCCTGGGCTCGATCAAGGCCGCTGCCGAGGAACTGGCCCTGTCTTCTCCGGCGCTTAGCCGGCGAGTCCAGGCGCTGGAGCGCTTCATCGGCAAGCCATTGTTCGAACGCCGCCACCAATCGCTGCGGCTGAACGACGATGGCGACCGGCTGCTCAGCCTGATCGCGCCGGCGCTCGATACGATGACCGATGCGATCGAAACGATGACCAGCGGCAGCGAGTTGCTGCGGCTACGGCTCGGCGTGCTGCCGCTATATGCGACGCAACAATTGCTGCCGCGGCTGCCGGAACTGAAAAAGCGCCACCCCGAACTGCATCTCGACGTCGATACCGGCAGCCATGGCATGGCGCGGCTGGGCGACGGGCTGGATGCTGCGATCGTCATCGCCCGCGACATCGACCCCGGCTATTATTCGCGCCGGCTGGATCGCAACCGCGTCCATGTGATCGGCGCGCGCACGCTGGTGGAGGGGCCTAACCCGGTCCGCGATCCCATGGACCTGTCGCGGCTGACCGCGCTGGTCCACCGCGAAATGCCGGAAACCTTCACCGCCTGGCGGATGGCGGCCGGCTATCCCGACCTCGAACCCGCCGCGATCGATCTGTTCGATTCGGGCAACCTGATGCTGGAGGCCGCCGCGCAAGGGCTGGGCGTCGCGTTCATGCTCGAATCGCATTACCAGTCCGCCCGCGACGACCGGCTGGTGCAGCTGTTCGACCTGACGGTGGAGAGCCATTACAGCTACTGGTTCGTCTGCCGCCCCCGCGCGCTGACGCTGCGCCCGGTGCAGATCTTCCACGACTGGCTGATCTCGGCGATGGGCGCCGATCTGCTGGATATTCCCCAGACCTGACCCTGCCCCTTTGGGCAAAGTCAATGGAATGGGGCGGCGGGATCGCCTACATGGGGGCCATGTCGCCGCTCAACGCCTTTTTGATCTTCCTCGCCACCGTGCTGGGCATGGAGCTGTTCGCCTATGCCGCGCACCGCTGGATCATGCACGGGCCGGGCTGGTTTCTCCACGAAAGCCACCACCGGCCGCGCACCGGCAACTGGGAACTCAACGACCTCTATGCCGCGATCTTCGCGGTGCCGTCGTTCGTGCTGCTGCTGGGCGGCGTGCAGCTGGGCTGGTGGCCGGGCTTCACCTGGATCGGCGCGGGAATCGCCGCATACGGCGGGATCTATTTCGGCTTCCACGACCTGATCGTCCACAAGCGGATCCGCCACCGCTATATCCCGCGCTCCACCTACATGAAGCGGATCGTGCAGGCGCACCGGCTGCATCACGCGGTGCGCACCCGCAAGGGCACGGTGAGCTTCGGCTTCCTCTACGCGCCCAAGCCCGAGGTGCTGAAGGCGCAGTTGCGCGCCAGCGGGGCGATCGTCCAGCGGATCACCATTCCCGATTGAGGCGTTCCCCGGATTGACGGCGCGCGGCACCAGACCCACATCTCTGGGGTATGGAACAGCTGAATCTCTCCGAGTCCGAATGGCGCAAGCGCCTCACCCCCGAGCAGTTCCACGTGCTGCGCCAGGCCGGCACCGAACGTGCCTTTTCCGGTCACTACAACGACAACAAGGCGGACGGCATCTATCGCTGCGCCGGTTGCCAGCTCGAACTGTTCGACAGCATCGACAAATATGATTCCGGCTCCGGCTGGCCCAGCTTCACCCAGCCGGTGGCGCCGGACCATGTTTCGGAACATGCCGACAGCAGCCATGGCATGCGGCGGATCGAGGCGCGGTGCGCGCGCTGCGACGGGCATCTCGGCCATGTGTTTCCCGATGGCCCCCCGCCGACGGGGCTGCGCTACTGCATGAATTCGGTCAGCCTCGAATTCCGGCCGCGCGTCGAAGGCGCATCGGCCGCCTGATCCTTGTGGGAATGCCCGGCACCCTGTAATCGACCATCCCGTACATGGTCGTAAAATCGAAAACCGCAGCTGCGCCCTGGTGGCGCCGGGGCTCCTTCTGGAAGAAGTTCTTCCTCTGGTCGTTCTTCAGCGGCCTGGGGGTGGCGCTGATCGCCGTCATCGCGCTGGTGATTTCGGTCTATTCGGCGCGCTCGACGCTGCCCAGCTTCGACGAGATGAAGTCCTCGCCCAACGGCCAGATGATCCGCGTCCATGCGGTCGACGGCACGGTGCTGGTTTCGCTCGGGCCCAGCTATGGCGACTGGATCAAGTACGACCAGATTCCCCAGGTGATGAAGGACGCGATCATCGCGACCGAGGATCGTCGCTTCGAATCGCACTGGGGCGTCGATCCGGTGGGCATCGCCCGCGGCGTGCGCAGCAGCCTGGATCACAAGGGCAGGGTGAGCGCGGTCTCGACGATCACCCAGCAGCTCGCGCGCAACGTCTTCCTGACGCTCAAGCGCTCCTATGGCCGCAAGGTGCGCGAGGGCATCCTCGCGCTGGCGCTGGAGCGCAAATTCTCGAAGCAGCAGATCCTCGAGCTCTACCTGAACAAGGTCTATTTCGGCGGCGGCGCCTATGGCATCGATGCCGCCAGCCGCAAATTCTTCGGCCATCCCGCCACCAGTCTCAGCCTCGCCGAGGCCTCGGTGATCGCCGGCCTGGTCAAGGCGCCGTCGCATTACTCGCCGAGCGCTGACGCCCAGGCGGCGGTGGAGCGCGCCAGCGTGGTGCTCAGCCTGATGGTCGAGACCGGCAAGATCAGCAAATCCGAAGCCGCCGCGACCGATCCGCGTACCGTTCAGCTGGCCCCGGAGCCGAAGCAGAACAGCGTCCGCTACTTCACCGACTGGGCGCTTCCCCAGCTGGAAACGCTGATCGACGAAACCGACGCGCCGCTCGACGTGTGGACCACGCTCGATCTCAAGATGCAGGGCAGCGCCGATCAGGCGATCCGCGCCAACGCGCCCGACGGCGCGCAGGGTGCGCTCGTCTCGATCGATCGCGACGGCGCGGTGCGGGCGATGGTGGGCGGCAAGGACTATGTGTCCTCGATCTACAACCGCGCGACCCAGGCGCAGCGCCAGCCGGGATCCTCGTTCAAGCTGTTCGTCTATCTCGCCGCGCTGGAAGCCGGGCACAAGCCCGACGACATCGTCGTCGACGAGCCGGTGACGATCGACGGCTGGAGCCCCCGCAACGATTCGCGCCGCAACAGCGGCCCGATCACGATTCGAACCGCCTTCGCCTATTCGGTCAACACGATCGCGGCGAAGCTCGGCCAGGAGGTGGGCTTTACCACCGTCGCGGACATGGCCAAGCGCTTCGGCATCACCACGGCGATCAACACCCAGCCGGCGATGGTGCTCGGCACCTCGAACGTGCGACTGATCGACATGACGCGCGCCTTCGCCTCGGTCGGCAACAACGGCGTGGCGGTGACGCCCTATGGCATCACCCGCGTGACGGCGAACGGCAAGGTGATCTACCAGCACGAGGTCGATACCAGCCATGTGCTCGTCGCCAACTATGTCGCCGCGCAGATGATCGACCTGATGCAGACCGCAGTCGCCACCGGCACCGGTCGCGCCGCGCAGATCGGGCGGCCGGTCGCGGGCAAGACCGGCACGACCACCTCGAACAAGGATGGCTGGTTCATCGGCTTCTCCAGCGGCCTCACCACCGGCGTATGGATGGGCCGCGACGACGCCAAGGTCGTGCCGGGCCTGCAGGGCGGCCGCGCACCGGCGCGTGCCTTCCATGACTTCATGATCCAGGCGGTCGCCAACCGTCCGATCGAGCAGTTCGAGACCCAGCTGACCCCGCCCGACAACATGCTGGAGCCCGACGCGGACGCCTATGGCGCGCCGGACAACGGCATGATGGTCGATGCGGACGGCAACCCGATTGCCCCGCCCCCCCAGGTCCCGCTGGAGCCGCAGGATGGCGACGCGGTGGACGGCACCGTCCCGGCCCAGCCGGGCGGCCGCCCGGCGCCCGTCCAGCCGCAGCAGGGCGAGAAGCTCGATCGCGACTGGATCAACCGGATGACCGGCCGCCCCGCGCCGGCGCAGCAGCAACCGCGGCAGCCGGCCCGCCAGCCCGCTCCGCAAGGCCAGCGGCCCAACGACGAATATTAAGTTAAGCCCGGCCTACCCAGTGCAGCGCCGCCCCGTGGCGGCGCAGCCAGTGGCGGTGGGGGGTAGGGTCGGCACCGTAGAGCTGCTCGACCAGCGCGTGGAAGTCCGGCCCGTGGTTCATATGCACCCGGTGTGCGACTTCATGGGCCACGGTCGCACGGCGCACCGCGCTGGGGGCCAGGATCAGCCGCCAGCTATAGCGGATCACGCCGGTGGAAGCGCAGCTACCCCAGCGACTGCGCGCATCGCCAACCGCGACCTTGGTGACCCGCACCCCGGCCAGCGCGGCATAATGCGCCGTCTCCTCGCTCAGCACGCGCAGCGCCTCGCCGCGCAGCCAGCGTTCGATCCGGCGGCCCAGCCCGTCCTCGGTACCGCCGCATAGCAGCTGGTCGCCCTCGCGCCGCACGCCGCGCACACCCGCCACCGGCCATAGGATCGTCAGCTCGCCATCGGCAAAGGGTAGGGTGGCACCCGGCACGAACGGCCTTCCGCCCGGCAGCCGTTCACGCTGGGCCGCGATCCAGCCCTGCTGCTCGGCCGCCCATTGCATCGCCTTGGCGAGACTGGCGCGCGGGGGGATGGTCAGCCGTACCTTGCCGTCGCGGGGATCGATCGCGAGCCGCATCCGCCGCGCGCGGGGATGGCGGATCACTTCGAGGCCCTCGATCAAAGGCGGCGGTCCGTCATGTGGTGCTCGAGGTCGCCGGCATCGTCTTCAGAGATCGTCCAGCCGCGGGTGGATTCGCCCGCCCTGTGCACCGCCTCGCGATCCCCGGAGACGAGATAATGCCAGTCGGGCAGCTTCTCGCCATTGGCCCGCAGCCGATAGGCGCAGGTGCTCGGCAGCCACTCGATATCACGCACGTTGCGCGTCGTCAGCCGCACGCATTCGGGCACATAGGCGCGGCGGTGCTTATAGTCCTTGCACAGGCCCATGCGGCGATCGAGCAGCTTGCAGGCGACGTTGGTGGAGAACAGCTCGCCCGTCTCCTCGTCTTCCAGCTTGTGAAGGCAGCATTTGCCGCAGCCGTCGCACAGCGCTTCCCACTGCGCGCGATCGAGCGCCTCCAGCGGCAGATCTTCCCAGAATTTGTTGGTCACCGCACCCAATGCTCAAGCTCGGCGACGATCGCCGGGGGATCCTTTTCCAGCGGCAGGCTGGTAATCGGCTTGCCGTCCGGCCCCATCAGATAGGCCACCTGCGTGTGGCCCATCAGATAGCCCGACGGCGTCGGCTGCTTCATATAGGCGACGGCATAGGTCTTCGCCACCTGCGCGATTGCTTGCGGGGTGCCGGTGAGGCCAACCAGGCGCGGGTGGAAGTTGCCGACATATTGCTTCAGCTGCGCCGGCGTGTCGCGCTCGGGATCGATGGTGATGAACAGGGGCACGATCTTCTGCGCGGTACGCGGGGCCTTCTTGTCCAGCGTGCGCAGCGCCGCGCCGATCTTGGCGAGATCCGTCGGGCACACATCGGGGCAATAGGTGTAGCCGAAATAGACGATGCGATATCTGCCGGCGAAATCGCCGTCGGTGACGGTCTTGCCGTTCTGGTCGGTAAGGGTGAAGGGCCCGCCGATCCGCGCGCCCGCCAGCGGCGCGCCGCCGGGTGCGCCGGGGCCGCAGGCCGAAAGCGCTAGAAGCGTTACAGGGATCAACGCGCGAAACATGCTGTTCATGGTATCCACCGCCAAGCTCTGTTAGGAAGACCCCCGCAATTCCCGCCGGTAACGAGGGTATCGATCGTACAATGAAGTTCCGTTTCGCCCAGGCCGCCGCCGCGGCATTCCTGCTCCTGCCGTTGCCGGCGCTCGCCCAGGGCATGGGCCAGCCGCGCGAAAGCATCCAGTTCCTCGACGCGATCCGTAAGCAGGATGGGGGCAAGGTCAACGAGTTCCTGCGCGACAAGGCCGCCTCGATGGTCAACGTGAAGGATCCGTACGGCACCGGCGAGGCGGCGCTCCACATCGTCGTGAAGCGCCAGGATCCGACCTATCTTTCGGTGCTGATCAACCAGCCCGGCGTGAATGTGAACATCCAGGATCGCGACGGCAACACGCCGCTGCTGTTCGCCGCCGGCCTTGGCTGGGGGCCGGGCGTCGACGCACTGATCGCCAAGAAGGCCAATGTGAACCTCGCCAATAGCGGTGGCGTGACGCCGCTGATTCGCGCGGTGCTCGCCCATGATCCCGAGGTGGTGAAGAAGCTGCTCGACGCCGGCGCCGATCCCGATCGGTCGGACTTCGGTGGCGGTCTGTCGGCGCGCGAATATGCCAAGCGCGAGACGCGCTACCCGACGATCGCCAAGCTGCTTGCCGATGCCCCCAAGGTCGGCCGCGCCGCCGCCGCCGCGGGTCCCAAGCTCTAACCTGCGCTCAGAACCCGTCGGCGACGTCGGGATCGAGCATGCCCAGCAGCCTTCGCCCCGCACGGCGGGCGAAGGCGAGCGTGGCCTTGCGCCGTGCCGCTGCCGCCAGCGGTACCGTCGCCGCCTCGCGCGCCACCGCCGCGTCATAGCGATCGGCAACGATCAGGCCGGTGCGGTCGGGCAGGAAATGCGGCTGTTCGAGCGGGCGTAGGTCGAAACCCTGCGGCACCGCCCAGAAGAACCGATCGCAATGCTGGAGATATTCGGGCCACTTGCCGTCGCCGAGCAGGTCGGCACGCGAGACCTTGATCTCGACGATCACGATGTTGCCGCGCGCATCCAGCGCCATCAGGTCGACCCGGCGCCCCCCGTCCAGCGGCACCTCGGCGATCGCCACGCAGTCGTGCCGCAGCAGCATACGGCACACGCCGCGCACGACGTCGGCGGCGATCAGCGCTTCCGCCTGGGCAGGAGGATCGGCGGGCAGGGGCTGGTGCGCGTTCATCGGAACGATATAGAACATTCAGCGAACACGTAAAAGCCGCCGAATCGCTTCGGCGGCGTTTCACGCAGGATCGGCGGCCCGCCGATCAGCGATAAAAGACGTGGTTGCCGACCGTTGCGACGGTGCGCGCAGCGCTCGCACCGACATAGCGCGCATGGAAGAAGAGCGCGCCCTCTGCCGGGCTCTCCCAGAGATTCTTGCGCGCGACCTGCGCCACCGCAAGCGCACGGCGCCACTGGGCGTTGGCCGGCGGGGTCGGCAGCTTGCCGCCGCGGACGAAGGAGAACTGGCCCTTCTGGGTGATCACCGAGCAGACCGAACCGGGGAAGCGGCCCGAGGTGATGCGGTTGAGGATCACGTCGGCAACGGCGAGCTGGCCCGAAAGCGGCTCGCTGCGTGCTTCGTAATAGACGCCGGTGGCGAGGCACCGCAGCTCGCGATCGTCTTCGATGGCGGCGGCGACGTCTTCCTGCGCGGCGACCGCGTCGGAAAGGCTGGCATATTCCGTCGTGGCTTCATCGTCGCTGCCCTGCTGCTCGACCGCCGCCTGGGGCGCGGGAACCTGCTGGGTGGACGGGGCGTTTTCTACCTGAACGGGCGCGGTTTGAACCGTGGCCTGAACCGTCTGCACCTGCTGCGAGAGCGGGGAGAGGTTGAGCGTGGCGGCATTGGCAAGTGCCCCAGCGCAGAAGGTCACAGCTGCGAAAGTGGCAGCCCGCGGTAGAAACTTCATTACCGGTCAATATTATGCGGTTGGCGCGCGGCGGGCTGTTCCTCCGGAGAGAACTAGCCGCCGGGCGTACCCCCCGACTGCGTAACCGCTCGACTTCACACCTCGAACAGTACAACGCGACTTGCTGTGTGACGGGCTTGGCCGGACAGGGGTTAAGCTGTCAACAAACGGTCATCGTTTCAGCGGCGAACCGTTCGGCGCCTGCGATATCCAGTTCAATGACCCACAGATCGGCATCGTGTTCGCGGCGCCGGCGCCAATAGGCCAGCGCTTCGGACTCTTCGGCCAGCGTCTTCGGGCCGGAGGGCAGCAGCGCCGGCACGCCGTCCGGGCCAATGCCGCGTTCGACGAAACGAGGGTTGGCGCCGCGCTCGAGCAGCAGCAGCAGGATCGCCCCCGAGGTCGCGTCGCCCCGGGCCAGCACCATCGCCGATCCGCCGCTCGCATTGGCCCGCCGCACCAGCGCGCTCACCAGCATCGCGCTGGTCAGCCGCGGCGTCATGCGGTGCGATAGCCGGGCAGGGTGGCGAGCGGAATGCGCGACCGCATGAAGGTGCCGGTGCCGCGCGCCGCCTCCTCGCCATTCGCGTCGATCAGCCGGGCTTCCGCCACGAATACCCGGCGCTGGCCGCTGACCCAGCGGCCTTCGGCGATCACCGGCCCCTCGGGCAGCGGCCTGGTCAGCAACAGGTTGAACGCGGTGGTCAGCAGAAAGCGGTCGGTGACCAGGCTGTTCGCCGCGTAGAAAGCGGCATCGTCCAGCATCTTGAAATAGCTGGTGCCGTGCGTCGCGCCGGCGGCGTGGAAATAGCGCGCATCCACCTCGAAGCGGATCCGCGCGATCCCGGCTTCGGGGATCTCCAGCACCGAGGGGAACAGCTGGTTGATCGGGGCCGCGGCGTAGAGCGATTCGAGCGCCCGATAATGCGCCTCGGCCCCGGTCGGCGCCGATTCAGGCGGCGTCACGCGCCTCGACTCCGGTGAGCAGCACGTAGAGGGCGTCCGGCGAGCCGGCACCGCGCAACTTCTCGGCAAAGGCCCGTTCGCGCAGCCGCCGCGATACCGAGGCGAGCGCCTTCAGATGCTCGGCGCCGGCATTGGTCGGCGAGAGCAGCATGAACACCAGATCCACCGGCAGGTCGTCGACCGCGCCGAAATCGACCGGCTGGGTGAGGCGGGCGAAGACGCCGCAGACATGCGGCAGTTCGTCCAGCCGCGCGTGCGGGATGGCGATGCCGGCACCGAAGCCGGTCGAGCCCAGCCGCTCGCGCTCGGCCAGCCGCTCGGCGACGAGCCGGGCGTCGACGCCATGCGCCGCCGCCGCGGTCGTGCCAAGCTGCTGGAACAGCGCCTTCTTGTTGCTCGCCACCACGCCGGCGAGCACTGCCTCCGGCACGAGCAAATCGCTCAAATCAGTCATTTACTCGTTCCAAAGAAGCAGCTGCCCGCAGGCAAGCCGGCGCCTTACGCCGGTGCGCGGTTGGGCTCAACCCAGCCGATCGTCCCGTCACCGCGACGATACACCATATTATAGGCGCCGGTGCCGCTGTTTTGGAACAACAGGGCGTTGGTATTGCGCAGATCGAGCATCATCACCGCATCGGAGACGGTTGCCTCCGGCACGTCGACGCGCGTTTCGGCAATCACCAGGGGTGCGTCGGCGACTTCCTCCTCCGCGGCCGGTTCCTGGAACAGGGTATAGCCGGCATTGTCGAAGCCGTTGTCATAGGCGCCGACCTCGGCAAGCGCGATCGCCTCACCGGGGCGGCGATCCTTCAGCCGGCGGACATAGCGGCGCAGCTGCTTGTCGATCCGGTCCGCCGCGCCGTCGAACGCGCCATGCGCTTCCATGCCGCTATTGGTAGCCTTGAGCACCAGCCCCTGCGTCACGTGCATCACGATGTCGCACTTGAAGCCGTTGTCGTGCGGCCCCTTGCCGAAGGTGATCTGCGAGGAAATGGCGCGGGAGAAATACTTGTCGGCGATACCCTGGACCCGATCCGTCACCTGCGTCTTGAGCGCTGCGCCCGTATCGACCTGATGCCCCGAGATCCGGATATCCATAATGTACCTCCACTTCGCAATTGAGGACGAGCGACCTAGGGTTGCGCCGGAACCGCGTCGATTGTGGGAACACCCCATAGCGGCTCGTCCAGGGACTTCAGAAACGCTGCGTGCCGTGCAAGTTCCACCGCACTCGCGGTGAACTGCCGCGCCGGCCGGACGTGTACCCGCGTCCGCGCCTCGGCGACGGTCTCCGGCATAACCGGCACCTCTTCGGCGAGGCCCAGCGTGATCTGACGACCGCCGGTCAGCTCGACATAGACCTGCGCGAGCAGCTGCGCGTCGAGCAGCGCGCCGTGCAGCGTGCGCGCGCTCAGGTCGATGCCGTAGCGGCTGCACAGCGCGTCGAGCGTGTGCTTGGCACCCGGATGCCGGGTACGCGCGAGCACCAGCGTATCGACCATGCGGCTGAGATCCACCGGCGGGCGGCTGCATTTGCCCAGCTCGCCGTTCAGGAAGCCGAAGTCGAACCCGGCATTATGCGCGACCAGCGGCGAGTCGCCGATGAACGCCAGCAGGTCCTCGACGACGTCCTCGAACAGCGGCTTGTCGGAAAGGAAGCGCTCGGACAGGCCGTGGACGTTGAACGCCTCCACCGGCATGGCACGCTGCGGATTGATATAGGCGTGGAAATGGTTGCCCGTGGCAACGCGGTTCACCAGTTCGACACAGCCGATTTCGACGAGGCGGTCGCCGCCTGAGAAGCTGAGTCCCGTCGTTTCGGTGTCGAACACTATCTCCCGCATGGAGCGCTTATCCACCCACAGGCGGCGCGAGGCAAGCGATCACCGTGCGTACGCAATCTTCCGTAACCTGCAGGCCTTCGTGCGTAGGGATGACGAAGTCGGCGCGGGCGCGCTTCTCCGCGTCCGGCATCTGCCGCGCGAGAATCGCTTCGAAGCGTTCGGCGGTCATGCCGGGGCGGGCGAGGACGCGATCGCGCTGCACCTCGTGCGGCGCCGAGACGACGGCGATCTTGTCGACATACCGCCAGCCGCCGGCCTCGAACAGCAAAGGGACGTCGAGAACGACCAGCGGCGAATCGGCGTGCGCGGCGAGGAACGACTCGCGCGCCTCGGCAACGGCCGGGTGGAGGATCGCCTCGAGTCGGGCGAAGGCGGTGGGATCGGCCATCACCGCCTCGCGCAGCAGCGTGCGGTTCACGCCCAGCGCGGTTGTGGTGTCGGGAAATTCCGCCTCGATCGCCGCCACCGCCGCGCCGTTCGGGCCCTGGAGCTGGTGGACGGTCGCGTCGGCGTCGAACACCGGCACGTCGGCGGCCGCGAACATTGCCGCCACGGTCGACTTGCCCATGCCGATCGAGCCGGTGAGGCCCAGCACGATCGGCCGGTGGATCATGCGGTGAGCAGCGCGCGCAGTTCCTCGTCGCGGTCGCGCGGAGGCTCGGCGCCGAAGAACAGCTCGAAGGCAAGCGCGGCCTGGCCGACCAGCATCTCGAGTCCATCGACCGTATCGAGCTCGCGGTCGCGCGCCTGGGCGAGGAGCGGCGTCTCCAGCGGGGCATAGACGATGTCGTACACCACGGCATGTTCGGGCAGCGGATCAAGGTTGAGGTCGAGCGGCGGCTGGCCGTCCATGCCGAGCGGGCTGGCGTTCACCAGCAGGTCGGCATCGGGCAGGGGGGCGCCGATCGGCAGCGCGTCGCCCTTCACCCCGAAGCTGGAGAGCAGCGCCGCCGCCTTCAGCACGTTGCGGTTGAGGATCGTCACCCGGCCGATACCGACGCGGGAGAGCGCGAACAGCACCGCACGCGCGCCGCCGCCGGCGCCTACCACCACAGCATGGCGGCCCTCCAGCTCCAGCCCGGCGATCGGCGAGAAGAAGCCGCCGGCATCGGTGTTGGTGCCGATCAGGGCGCCATCCTCGTCGCGGATCACGGTGTTCATCGCGCCGATCGTGCCGCGCACCCCGCCGGGATCGCCGACCAAATCCATCACCGCGAGCTTGTGCGGGATGGTGACGTTGCAGCCACGCCAGTCGGCGTCGTCCTTCGCGCGGGCGAAATAGGCGGCGAGGTCGGCATTGAGCACATGGGTGCGGCGATAGTCGCCCTCGATCCCCAGCGCATCGAGCCAGAATTTGTGAATGATCGGCGACTTCGAATGGGCGATCGGATCGCCGATCACCTCGGCATAACGGGTCACTTGGGCATCACTCCCCGGGTGCGCAGATAGTCGAGAATCGGCAGCAACGGCATGCCGAGAATGGTGAAGTGGCTGCCCTCGGTGCGGTGGAAGAGCTGCACGCCGGGTCCCTCGATTCGGAAGCAGCCGACACAGCCGGCGATCGCCGGCCATTCGATATCGAGATAGGACTCAATGAATGCCTCCGACAGCGGGCGCACGTGCAGGCGCGCGCGATCGACATGGCGCCATACCGGGCGGCCGCCCTCGGCGATCACCGCGGCGCTGTAGATATCGTGGGTCTTGCCCGACATGCGCTGAAGATGGTCACGCGCCTGCTCGCGGCTCTCCGGCTTGTCGAGCAGGCTGCCGTCGTCGAGCGCGACGAGCGAATCCCCGCCCAGCACCAGCGCCTGCGGGGCCATGCCCGAGACCTTGAGCGCCTTCAGCTCGGCGAGCGCATCGGCGAGATCGCGGGGGGACGCGCCGACAGCGAGCAGCGATTCCTTCGCACTCGCTTCGTCGACCAGCGCCGGCAGCGCCTCATGCGGTACCCCCGCAGCATCGAGCATCGCCCGGCGCGACGCACTCTGGGAGGCAAGGACGAGAGTCGGCATTATCGGCGTTCCATTTCACGGTCGTTGCACAGCTGGATGATCGCGGCGGCGGTTTCCTCGATCGAGCGGCGGGTCACGTCGATCACTGGCCAGCCATTGTCGGCGAACATGCGGCGGGCGAAGGCGAT
>JAIYAA010000213.1 GCA_027489295.1 Sphingomonadales bacterium
ACCACGCCCGTGTCGAGCGACAGGTTCACCGCCTTGCGCTTGCCGGACGCGATCGGATCGTGCTTCATGCGGACAAGTTATGCGCATGCCCCATGCGCGTCAATCATCGGAGGCCGCCATGGCCCTTGTCGAACTCGGCCGGTTCAATCGGCAGGAAGCCTTCATCATCCAGGGCCGGCTGGAGGATGATGACATCCTCAGCTTCGTGTTCGATGCCGGCGCCAGCATCGCCGATGGCAGCTATCTGCTGATCCCGGTGCGGGTGATGGTCGACGACGAGGACCTCGCCGCCGCACGCACCATTCTCGACGCGGCGGGCGGGCCTACGCCGTAACGCCCTGGAGCAGCTTGGGCACGTCGCCGCTCTCGCCGCGCGCCTCGCCCATGAACCAGTTCTTGAGCGGCGGAATCTTGTCCACCGCCGACAGGCCGAAGCGCCGCGCCGCATGGGGCAGCGCGCCGGGGATGCCGAACAGCCGGGTGAGCCCGTCGGTCGCGAGCGCCACCATGAAGGTGTCGAGCCCGCGCCAGCGCTGGTAGCGGGCGAGCAGTTCGGGATCGCCCATGTCGAGCCCGAGGCGCTTGCCGTCGACCAGTACCTCGACCAGCGTCGCCACGTCGCGAAAGCCGACATTGACGCCCTGCCCCGCGATCGGATGGATGCCGTGCGCCGCATCGCCGACCAGCGCCAGACGCTCGGCGGTGATCCAGGCGGCATGGTGGAAGCCGAGCGGATAGGAGGAACGCGACGAAAGCGGCCCGAGCTTGCCCAGGAACCCGCCCATCTTCTTCTCGGCCTCGGCCAGATAGGCGCGGTCGGAAATCTTGTGCATCGCCGCCGCATCGCTGGCGTGGACCGTCCACACCACCGCCGAGCGATGACCGCGCTCGTCGTCCAGCAGCGGCAGGATCGCGAACGGGCCCTGCGGGTAGAAGATCTCGTAGGCGATGTTCTCGTGGGACCGTTCGTGATTGAGCGTCGCGATCATCGCGGCATGGTCATAGGTCCAGCGCGCAACCTTGAAGCCGGCCGAATCGCGGGTGGGCGAGTTGCGCCCTTCCGCCGCGATCAACAGCTGCGCGCGCACCGTCGCGCCCGAATCGAGCGTCGCGACCACGCCGTGCGGCCCGCGCTCCACCGAGACGGCGCGGGTCTGCATCCGCACGTCCGCCAGCGGTGCCGCCTGCGCAGCCTCGAACAGCGCGGTGCGCAGCACCCGGTTTTCGAACATGTGGCCGAGCGCCCCGTCGTCGTCCTCCGGCGCGAAATCGAGCTTGCCGGGCGCCAGCCCGTCGGAAACGCGGATGCCCTCGATCGGGCACCCCTTCCCCGCCAGCCGCCCGGCGACGCCGATCGCCTCGAACATCCGCATCGGCGCGCTCGCGATCGCCGAAGCGCGGCCGTCGAAGCGCGCGCCGAGGATGGTTTCCGGGTCCGCCGGATCGATCACGATCGAGCTGATGCCATGCGCGTCGAGCGCAGCCGCCAGCGCGCTGCCGACCAGCCCGCCGCCGAGGATGAGAATGTCCGCCTGGTCCATGGCCCTGCCCTAGCAGGTTCGCGCGCGCCTGCCAGCCGTCAACAGGTGCAGGGGCGGCGAAGCGAGTGGCCCTGCCTTGACGGCGGAGTCCGCAGGCGCGATGATTCCACACATCTTTTCCTTGCAGATCCGGAGGCTGGGCGATGGCGTCCCGCGCAGAGGCGCCGCACTGGCGCGACACGATGAAGGCCGGTGTCCGCCGCGGCGGATTCGTCCTTGCAGGCACCGCGCTGTTCGTGACGACCGTCGCGCTCGTGCTGGCGCTGGTGAGCTACCATGCCTCCGATCCGGCGCTGAACACCGCCGCGGGCGGGCCGGTGCGCAACTGGCTGGGCCCGGTCGGCGCCTGGGTCGCCGACATCCTCTACACGCTGATCGGCCTGCCGGTGCTGCTGCTCGCCCCCGTCGGCCTGCTGAGCGCGCATCGGATGATGATCGACCGGCCGATCGAGCGGCCGCGCCGGATGATCGGCAGCGCCTTGCTCGCCGCGGCGCTGGGCGCGAGCGGGCTGGGGCTGCTGCATTTCGACTGGTCGCTGCCGCTCGACTGGCGGCTGCCCGCCGGCATGGGCGGGCTGGTCGGGCTGTCGGTCGCCGGCGGCATCGACTGGCTGATCGGCCTGGCCGGCGATCCGGCGGTGTCCTTCTGGGTGGGCCGCGGTATCGGCCTGCTGCTGCTGCTCGGCGCGCTTTGGCTGTGGTGGATGCGGCTGGAGTTCACCTCGCCCGCCCGCCTGTTCCGCATGCCGCGCTTCACCCGCAGCAGCGGCGAGGCGCAGATCGTCCCCGCCGAGGGCCCGCGCTTCCGGCCCAAGCCGCAGGCCACTGCCGCCTTCGACGAGGGGGTGGAGGACGACCTTCCCTTCGATCGCGACACCCCCGTCACCGCAGAGCCGCGCCGCGTGGTGGTGCCGGACAATCGCCCGGGCCCGGTGATCGCCGATCGCACCGTTTCCACCGCCCCTGCCCGCACCAAGCCGCCGGTACAGGCCGCGCTCGACTTCAAGGACAGCTACCAGCTGCCCCCGCTCGACCTGCTGACGCCGCCGCCGGCCAACCGCACCGCGACGGTCGACAAGGCCGCGCTGGAGCGCAACGCCCGGCTGCTCGAGAGCGTGCTCGAGGACTTCCACGTCAAGGGCGAGATCGTCGAGGTTCGCCCCGGACCCGTCGTCACCATGTACGAGCTGGAGCCGGCGAGCGGCATCAAGGCCAGCCGCGTGATCCAGCTGGCCGACGACATCGCCCGCAACATGAGCGCGATCTCGGCCCGCGTCGCCACCATCCCCGGCCGCACCGTGATGGGCATCGAGCTGCCCAATGCGACGCGCGAAGGCGTGAGCCTGCACGAGCTGATAGGCAGCCAGCAGTTCGAGGAACAGGGCGCCACCCTGCCCGTGGTGCTCGGCAAGAACATCGCCGGCGAGCCGGTGATCGCCGACCTCGCCCCCATGCCGCATCTGCTCGTCGCCGGCACCACCGGCTCGGGCAAGTCGGTGGGGCTGAACTGCATGATCCTGTCGCTACTCTACCGGCTGACGCCCGAGCAGTGCCGGCTGATCATGATCGATCCGAAGATGCTGGAACTCAGCATGTACAAGGACATCCCCCATCTGCTCGCCGATGTGGTGACCGATCCACCCAAGGCGGTGCGCGCGCTCAAATGGGCGGTGGAGCAGATGGAGGATCGCTACCGGATGATGGCCTCGGTCAACGTCCGCAGCCTGGCGAGCTACAACGACAAGGTGCGGACCGCGAAGGCCAAGGGCCAGACGCTCGGCCGCAAGGTGCAGGTCGGCTATGATCCGGAGACCGGCAAGCCGATCTACGAGGAAGAGACGCTCGACCTGCAGGTGCTGCCGCTGATCGTCGTCATCGTCGACGAGCTCGCCGACCTGATGATGACCGCGGGCAAGGAAGTCGAATTCCTCATCCAGCGGCTCGCCCAGAAGGCGCGCGCGGCGGGCATCCACCTGATCATGGCGACGCAGCGCCCCTCGGTCGACGTCATCACCGGCGTGATCAAGGCCAACCTGCCGACGCGAATCAGCTTCCACGTCACCTCGAAGATCGATTCGCGCACCATCCTCGGCGAACAGGGCGCCGAGCAGCTGCTGGGCAAGGGTGACATGCTCTACATGTCCGGCGGCAAGGGCATCACCCGTGTCCACGGGCCGTTCGTCAGCGACGACGAGGTGCAGGCGGTCACCGATTTCTGGCGGGCGCAGGGCGCCCCCGACTATATCACCGCGGTCACCGAAGAACCCGAGGACGGCGGCTTCACCCTGGAAGGCGCCCCCGACGGCGAGGACAGCCCCGAGGAGCAGACCTATCGCCGCGCGGTGCAGCTGGTGGCGGAAAGCCAGAAGGCCTCGACCTCGTGGCTGCAGCGCCAGCTACGCGTCGGCTACAACTCGGCCGCCCGCCTGATCGAGCGGATGGAGCGCGAGACTCTCGTCTCCAAACCCGACCATGTCGGCCGCCGCGAAGTGCTGATGGATACCGAAGGGCGCCCGTTGTAACGGGATCGAATCGGGCGGGGTACGGGTTCACGGCCCATTCAAGCCCCGCCCGCTACCCGGGCGACCTGCAATTCGGAGACTACCGCCGTGTTTTCACGTCCCTTTGCCCTGTCGGTCCTCGCCGCACCGCTGCTCATGGCGGCGGCGCCCGCCCCGGCGCCCGAGCTCGCCCAGGTGCAGGCGCATCTGAAGGCGGTTACCACCATGGTCGCCGATTTCAGCCAGGAAGACCGCAACGGCCGCGTGCTCACCGGCACGATGACGCTGAAGAAGCCGGGCAAGATCCGCTTCCAGTACGAAAGGGGCGTGCCCCAGCTGATCGTGGCGGACGGCAGCAGTCTCTATTTCATCGACTACCAGGTGCGGCAGGTGCAGCGCTGGCCGGTCGGCAACTCGCCGCTGCGGGTGCTGTTCGATCCGAGCAAGATGGAAAGCTATGCGACGGTGAAGCCCACCGCCGACCAGCGCGTGATCTCGGTCGAGGTACATGATCCCAAGAAGCCGGAATATGGCCGGATCACCATGGTATTCCAGAAGGACGCGAGCGCGCCCGGCGGCCTGAAGCTGCAGGGCTGGGTCGCGCTCGATGCGCAGAGCAACCGCACGACGATCCGCCTCACCAACCAGCGTTTCAACGGCGCGGTGGCCGATTCCGCCTTCCGCTGGACCGACCCGCGGCCCCAGGGCCGCACACATTAATTGTTATTGAGTGCAATCGTTCATCCAAGCGACAGGTTCGCTCGGCTAGAGAGGCATGGCGGATGGGGTTTTGCCCAGGATTTTTCCCCCTGTTGCCTGGGCCTGTATCCCCTTCCCGCCTGCGTGACGAACGCTAGGTCGGCCCTCGCTCCATTGCCCCCGGAGCGGGGGCCTTTCCTTTTGCGGCAAGGCCCGATGATATACTGGCACTTCGCCGCGGAGTTGCTACATCGGCGCGCGTGAAGATCGCCTCCTGGAACATCAACTCCGTCCGCTTCCGCCTGCCCATCGTCGAGCAGTTCCTGCGCGAGGAAGCCCCCGACATCCTGTGTCTCCAGGAGACCAAGGTGATCGACGGCGATTTCCCCGAGGCGCCGTTTCGCGAGATGGGCTACACCCATGTCATCAAGCACGGCCAGCGGATGCACCACGGCGTCGCGATCCTGAGCCGCGTGCCGGTGACCGAGGACGACCGGCTCGACTGGCAGGCGAACCAGGAAGCGCGGCACGTGGGCGTGCGGCTGCCGAACGGCGTGCGGCTGGAAAATGTCTATGTCCCCGCCGGCGGCGACGTGCCCGATCGCGACGTGAACCCCAAGTTCGGCCAGAAGCTCGATTTCGTTCAGCGGATGACCGAATGGTCGCAAGCGCTCGACGTGCCGACGATCCTCACCGGCGACTTCAACATCGCGCCGCTCGAATCGGATGTGTGGAGCCACAAGCAGTTGCTCGACGTGGTCAGCCACACGGCCGTAGAGGTCGCGGCGCTGGGCCGGCTGCAGGCGGCACATGGCTGGGTGGATCTCGGACGCAAATTCATCCCCGCACCGGCGCGCTGCTACACCTGGTGGAGCTACCGCGCCAAGGACTGGGCCGCCTCCGATCGCGGGCGGCGGCTCGACCATATGTGGGCCAGTCCCGAGGTTGCGGCGAAGGCGGTGGGGCACAAGGTATGCGAGCCGTGCCGCTCCTGGCTCAAGCCCTCGGACCATGTGCCGATCGTGACGGAGTTCGACTTTTGAGCAACCCCCGCGCCGCCGCCGAAGCCGTCGATGCGCTGCGTCGCGGCTGGCCGATCGCCATTCAGGGCGCGGGCGGCACGCTGAAGCTGCTCGCGGTGGAGACGGGCGATGGCGCGCGGCTGGCGGCATTCGACCCCGAAGCCGCCGCTCCGGTACTGCTCTCGGCCGGGCGCGCGGCGACGCTCAAGCTCGCCAACCAGCGCGACGCGGCAACGCCCGATGCGCCGGTGCTGGTCGAACGGGTGGCGTGGCTCGATTTCGACGCGGCGACGGCGCTGGCCGACCCGCAGTTCGATCTCGCGACGCCGCTTAAGGGCCCCTTCCGCGCGATACCGGTGGTGCAGCCCGATGCCGCCGCCGCCGCCCTGCGACTGGCGCGGATCGCGGGCCTGCTCCCCGCCTTCTTCGTGCTCGAAGGCGACGTGGCGGATGCCATCACCCTCGCCGATATCGACGCGCATGAGGATGCCGATCGGCTGCGCATCGTCGGCCGCGCGCGGCTGCCGGTGGAAGCGGCCGAGGATGCCGAAATCGTCGCCTTCCGCACCGACGAGATGCCCGGCGAACATATCGCGCTGCTGATCGGCCAGCCGAACGGCGACGCGCCGGTGGTGCGGCTACATAGCGAATGCCTGACCGGCGACATGCTCGGCAGCCTGAAATGCGATTGCGGGCCGCAGCTCAAGGCGGCGATCGCGGAGATTTCGAAGAGCGGCTGGGGCATCCTGCTCTATCTGCGCCAGGAAGGCCGCGGGATCGGTCTGATCAACAAGCTGCGCGCCTATGCGCTGCAGGACCAGGGCTTCGACACGGTCGATGCCAACACAAGGCT
>JAIYAA010000058.1 GCA_027489295.1 Sphingomonadales bacterium
CACCTTCGAATTGCGGCCCTGGCACAGCGCACGCTTGGTGACGAAGTTGAAGATGCCGCCCAGGCCGTTCTCGTCGCCCGGATACCAGTTCTGGACTGTGGAATATTTGATCTCGGCATCGTCGAGCGCGACCAGTTCCACCACCGCGGCGTGCAGCTGGTTCTCGTCGCGCATCGGCGCGGTGCAGCCTTCGAGATAGGAGACGTACGCGCCCTTGTCGGCGACGATCAGCGTGCGCTCGAACTGGCCGGTATTCTCCGCGTTGATGCGGAAATAGGTGGAGAGCTCCATCGGGCAGCGCACGCCCTCCGGCACATAGACGAAGGTGCCGTCGGAGAAGACCGCGCTGTTGAGCGTGGCGAAATAGTTGTCGCGCTGCGGCACCACCTTGCCCAGCCACTTCTGGACCAGTTCGGGATATTCGCGGATCGCCTCGCTGATCGACAGGAAGATGACGCCCGCTGCCTTCAGCTCGGCGCGGAAGGTGGTCGCGACCGAGACGCTGTCGAACACCGCGTCGACCGCGATCTTGCGCGAACCCTCGACGCCAGCAAGCACCTTCTGCTCCTCGATCGGGATGCCGAGCTTCTCGTAAGTCCGGCGGATTTCCGGATCGAGCTCGTCGAGGCTGGCGATCGTCTTTTTCTGCTTCGGCTCGGCGTAATAATACGCGTCCTGATAGTCGATCGGCGGCACGTTGAGCTTGGCCCAGTCCGGCGCCTCCAGCGTCTGCCACAGGCGGAAGGCCTTGAGGCGCCAGTCGAGCATCCATTGCGGCTCGTTCTTCTTGGCCGAGATGTAGCGCACGGTGTCCTCGCTCAACCCCTTGGGCGCAAACTCCTGTTCGACGTCCGAGGCGAAACCCCATTCATACTTCTTGTTCGCGGCGGCGAGCGCCTCGGCATTCTTGGTGGCCATCAGAACGTTACCTGGCTTTCCCCGACGAGCGCCGGGGAAGGGGAAGAAGAAAGGTCGGGAAGCGAAGGCGCGTGCCCATGCACCGGTGCGGCCACGGCCGCAAGCGCCGGGGGATTGCTGAGGCTGGCGAGGCTGACCTGCGCGAGCGCCGAGCGCACCGCGTCGCTCACCACGCCCCAATGCGGCTTCACCCGGCAATTGCCCTCTACCGCGCAATCATGCCGGGCCGAATCGACGCACACGGTCAGCGCGATCGGCCCCTCGATCGCTTCGACGATGTCGGCGAGGCTGATCGCGGCGGGCGGGCGGGCGAGCCGGAAACCGCCACCGGTGCCGCGCGTGCTTTCGATCAGACCGGCGGCGGAAAGCTTGCTGACGAGCTTCTGCACCGTCGGCAGCGGCAGGCCGGTCTCGTTGGCGAGCAGTGTCGCGTTCAGCCGGCACGACGCGCCGCACTGGCGTGCGGCAGCAGCCAGCATCACCACGGCATAGTCGGCAAGGCTCGAAAGACGCATCGATTCCCAATCGGACAAAGTTGATCCGATTGGGCATGTGGGCTCAGCGACTGCTCAGGTCAACTGTCTCGGGGATCACATCGGGGAGAAAGTGGAACTTCTCGTTTTCCAGCGTCACGGCCAGCACGGGATCGATCCCGTCGCGCAGCGAGCGCGGCGTGTGGCCGGTGAAGTGCTTGATCTCGTTGATGAGATGCGACTGGTCCGCGAACGGTGCCATCACCTCGTCCAGCGATGCCCCCTGGTAGAGCCGCATCGCCGCGCCGATCGCGCGAAACTTGCGCCGCAGATGGTTGGGCGGCCCGGCGAAATATTCCTTGCACAGCCGCTGCACCTGGCGCTGGCCCATGCCGGTTTCGGCCTCCATCGAATCGTAGAGCGCCTCGATCGTGGGGTCGCCGCTTGCCGCCCATTCGCGCACGATCCGGAGAAAGGCGAGATGCGCCTTGGGAATGCGCCGCGCCGACTCGAGGCGCTGCAGCAACAGCGGCTCGATCGCCGCCACCATCTCGTCGAGTGTCGTCAGCGCACGCAACCGGGCGTGCAGGTCCAGGATTTCGGGGCCGAACAGCTCGACCGCATCCACCAGCCGGTCTGCAACCTGGTCCGCCGGTCGGCCGACCAGCGAACGCCATCCGATCCCGCGCAGCGACAGCCCGAAGCACCGGAAGGGGCCGTCAATATGGTAGGTCCAGTGCGCGGTGCCGGGCCCGTTGACCATCACCGGCATCGTCGCTTCGCTATGCCCGTCGGGAAAGGTGACGTGGCCGCTGCCATCGAGGAAGAAGCGCCACTGACCGAGATCGACCCGCTCGACACCGTCGATCGACGCGCGATCGACGTGGCACAGATAAAAGCTCTCGACATGGGGCAACAGCCGCCCGCTCGACGGCCGGAATTCAATTTCGAAGGCGGAATAGGCCCCGTCGCGGCTGCGCTCGGCAACCGCTATCCGGCCCTCCACGGTGCCACCCATGCGAAGCTTGCTTCCCCTGTGCCTCGGTTCGTCGCAAAGCTGGAGCATGTCCGCGCGAAGAGCGCAACGGAAAAGAGGCCCGGCCGGTTGCCCGGCCGGGCCAAAAGGAAAGGGTTCCCCCCGTTAAGCGGAACCCCTCGGGTCGCAAGGATGCTCTACCCGAATCGGGAGCCCCGGTATTGTACGGAATCGACATTCCGCACTTTGACGACGTTTGCAGAGCGTTGCATGAGCAACTTCATGGGCAATTTTCTTCGCAACGCGGTCTTCTCGATCGACTCCGAACGTGCGCATCGGGGCGCGATTCGCGCGCTTGGCGCCTGGGGGGCCGTTGGCACGCCACTGGGCGGCGGCCCTGAGTCGGCGACGCCGGTCACGCTTGCGGGCCTCACCTTTCCGAATCGCATCGGCCTTGCTGCAGGGCTGGACAAGGATGCGGAGGCGATTGCCGGGTTGTTCGGGCTGGGCTTCGGCGCGGTCGAGGTGGGTACGCTGACCCCGCGCCCGCAGCCAGGCAATCCCCGCCCGCGCCTGTTCCGCCTGGTCGAGGACGAGGCGGTGATCAACCGCATGGGCTTCAACAATGGCGGGATCGACGCCGCCCTGGCGCGAATCGGCCGGCTGAAGCACCGCCCGGGGATCCTTGGCATCAACGTCGGCGCCAACAAGGACTCGACCGATCGCGTCGCCGATTATGCGCTGGGCGTGACGAAGGCCGCGCCGCTCGCCGACTATATCACGATCAACGTCAGCTCGCCGAACACACCGGGGCTGCGCGACCTCCAGTCGCGCCCGGCGCTCGACGAGCTGCTGGCGGCGGCGCACGCCGCGCGCGGCACCACGCCGCTGTTCCTCAAGGTGGCGCCCGACCTCGATCGCGCCGGGCTGGAAGGCGCGGTGCGCGCGGCGATCGACCACCATGTCGACGCGCTGATCGTCTCCAACACCACCATCTCGCGACCAACGCTTGCCTCTCCCCATGGGCACGAGGCCGGTGGCCTGTCGGGCAAGCCGCTCAAGGAACTCGCCCGCGCCAAGCTGATCGAGGCCCAGGCGCTTTCCGGCGGGCAGCTGCCGCTGATCTCGGCCGGCGGCATCGACGGGCCGGACGAAGCCAAGCGGCGCATCGAGGCCGGCGCCGTGCTGGTGCAGATTTATTCGGCGCTGGTCTATCGCGGCCCCGGACTGGTACGCGCCATTGCCAGGGCGCTCGCCTGACGACTTGCCTCCGGGGCAAAGCGCGTTACCCCTAGAGCCCATGAAGAAACTGGCCGCGCTCGTCCTCCTGCTGTTTGCCCCGTTGCTCGCCCATGCCCAGGGCATGGTGAGCGCGGCAGATCCCCGCGCCGCGGCGGCGGGGGTCGAGATCCTGCGGGCCGGCGGCAGCGCGACCGATGCCGCGATCGCGACGATGCTCGCGCTGGGCGTGGTAGAGCCGCAGAGCTCGGGGCTCGGCGGCGGCAGCTTCATGGTGCTGTACGACGCCAGGACCCGCGCGACGACCACGGTGGACGGGCGCGAGACCGCACCGATGGCGGCCGACGACCACTGGTTCTACGATGCCGCCGGCAAGCCGCTCAGCCACTTCGCGGCGGTGCCGGGCGGGCGCAGCGTCGGCGTGCCCGGCGCGATCCGCGCGATGGCGCTGGCGCACCGGAAGTCCGGCAAGCTCGCCTGGGCGAAGCTGTTCGCCCCCGCGATCCGCCTCGCCCGTGACGGGTTCGAGGTGACGCCGCGGCTCAACAATTCGCTCACCCAGTTCTCGGGCCATGTCGACCCGGCCTACCGCACGATCTTCTCCGGTGCTGACGGCAAGCCGCTGCCGGTGCGCAGCACGGTTCGCAATCCCGAGCAGGCGGCGCTACTGGAACGCCTCGCCACGCAGGGCCCGGACAGCTTCTATGTCGGCCCGCAGGCGGCGAAGATCGTCGCCACGGTCAACGGCGCGGCGCGCAACCCTTCCAAGATGACCACCGGCGATCTCGCCACCTATGACGCCAAGACGCGGCCGGTGCTGTGCGGGCGCTATCGCGGCTACAAGATCTGCTCGATGGGCCCGCCCTCCTCGGGCGGCGTCACCGTGCTGATGATCCTGGCGCAGCTCGAACGCTTCGACATGGGGCGTCTCGGCAAGGATTCGGCCACGGCCTGGCACCTGTTCGCCGAAAGCTCGCGCCTCGCCTATGCCGATCGCGACCTGTATCTGGGCGATCCGGACTTCGTCTCGGTGCCGCTCAAGGGCCTGCTGGACCGCGGCTATATCGCCAGCCGCTCGAAGCTGATCGATCCGGCCACGACGATGGCCAGTATTGCCGCCGGCACCCCGCCGGGCGCGCCGAAGCGCGTGCTCGCCAAGGTGCAGGAAGTCGCCGGCACCACCGATCTTGCGGTGACCGACGGCGCCGGCAATGTCGTGGAGGTGACGACCACGGTCGAGGGGCCGTTCGGCTCCGGCCTTACCGTCGACGGCGCGATCCTCAACAACCAGCTGACCGATTTCGACATCGTGCCGGTGAAGGACGGCACCCTCGTCGCCAACCGCGTCGAGGGCGGCAAGCGCCCGCGCAGCTCGATGGCGCCGACGATCGTGTTCGGGCCCGACGGCAAGGTGCGGCTGGCCGTGGGCGCCGCCGGCGGATCGACGATCATCGCGCAGGTGGCGAAGGCGATCGTCGGCGTGATCGACTGGAAGCTCTCCGCGCAGGACGCGATCGGCCTCGGCCTGCTCTATGCGCCGGGCAAGACCGGCATTGCCGAGCAGAACACCCAGCTCGATGCGCTGCTGCCGGCACTGCGGGCGCTTGGCGAGGACGTCCGCTCGAGCCCGCTCGGCCTCAAGGCCAATGCGATCGAACGCGTGGGTGGCCGCTGGGTCGGCGCTGCCGATCCGCGCAGCGAGGGCGTCGCGATGGATCAGGACGGCACGGTGACGGTTATCCAGCGGGCGGGCCTCAAGCCCAACCGCCCGTCGGAATGACACGGGACGCCCGTAGAACAGAACACGGCGCCCGCAGGGGAGAGAGAATGCGCAAGCTCGAACGGTTCGAAAATCTGGTGGCGATGTTCTTCGCCCGTGCGACCGAGAAGGGCGATGCGCCCTTCCTGTGGCACAAGGCGGGCGGGAAATGGCATGCCACAAGCTGGGCCGACGCCGCCCGCCAGGTGGCAAGCCTCGCCACGGCATTGAAGGCGCTGGGCCTCAAGCCGGGCGACCGGGTGATGCTGGTCAGCGAAAACCGCCCGGAATTCTGCATCAGCGATCTCGCCATCATGGCGGCGGGCTGCGTCACCGTTCCGACCTACACCACCAATACCGAGCGCGATCACCAGCACATCCTGGAGAATTCGGGCGCCTGCGCGGTGATCGTCTCGAACACCAAGCTCGCCAAGACGCTGCTGCCCGCGATGCTGCGCTCCTCGGCCGGGCGGATCGTGATCGGCATCGACGATGTCCGGCTCGGACAGCAGGGGACGCTGGAGGTGCACGACTTCCGCGAGCTGATCGCCGCGCATTCCACCGATCCCGCGACCACCGCGGCGGCCGCCACCTTCAAGCGCGAGGATCTGGCCTGCATCATCTACACCAGCGGCACCGGCGGATCGCCGCGCGGGGTGATGCAGCATCACGGCGCGATCCTGCACAATTGCCAGGGTTGCACGACGATCATCTCCGAGGATTTCGGCTGGGGGGACGAGGTGTTCCTCTCCTTCCTCCCCCTCTCGCACGCCTATGAGCATACCGGCGGCCAGTTCTTCCCGATCGCGCTGGGCGGGCAGATCTATTATGCCGAGGGGCTGGAAAAGCTCGCCTCGAACATCGAGGAAGTGCGCCCGACGATCATGGTCGTGGTGCCCCGCCTGTTCGAGGTGTTGCGCACCCGCATCACCAAGCAGGTGGAGAAGCAGGGCAGCTTCGCCAGCTATCTGCTCGAAAAGGCCGTGGCGATCGGCGGGCGCAAGGCGGCGGGCAAGTCCGGCATCACCGACGCGCCGATGAACCTGCTGCTGAACGCCACGCTGCGGCCCAAGCTCGCCAAGCGCTTCGGCGGACGGATCAAGGCGCTGGTCTCGGGCGGCGCGCCGCTCAACCCCGAAGTCGGCATCTTCTTCGAATCGCTCGGGCTCACCTTCCTTCAGGGCTATGGCCAGACCGAGTCCGCGCCCGTCATCTCGTGCAACCGCCCCAAGACCGGCCTCAAGATGGACACGGTCGGCCCGCCGATGGAAGACGTCGAGGTACGGATCGCCGAGGACGGCGAGATCCTGGTGCGCGGCGAACTGGTGATGCACGGTTATTGGCGCAACGAGGCCGAGACCGAGCGCGTGTTGAAGGATGGCTGGCTCCACACCGGCGACATCGGCGTGATCGACGAGGCCGGCCGCATCAAGATCACCGATCGCAAGAAGGACATCATCGTCAACGACAAGGGCGACAACGTCTCGCCCCAGAAGATCGAGGGCATGCTGACGCTGCAGCCCGAGATCCTGCAGGCGATGATCTATGGCGACAAGCGGCCCTACATGACCGCGGTGATCGTGCCCGACCCGGAATGGGTGCAGGAATTCTGCGCCAAGACCGCGACACCCTGCAAATTCCGCAACCTCGCGCGCGACGCCGATTTCAAGGCGACGATCGGCGCGGCGGTGGAACGGGTGAACCGCGACCTCTCGGTGATCGAGCGGGTGCGCAAGTTCATCCTCGCCGACGAGGCCTTCACCATCGAGAACGAGCAGCTGACCCCGAGCATGAAAATCCGCCGCCACGTGCTGAAGGCGGCCTATGGGGAAGGGCTGGACGAGCTGTATTAAATAGATCCTCCCCGTCAGGGGAGGATCTGAGAATTACTTCGCCGCCTTCTCCGGCACCACCACCATGGTCCAGTCCTTGTCCGGCCGCAGATATTTGGCGGCCAGCGCCTGCAGTTCGGCCGGCGTCGTCGCGGCATAGTCGCGCGCAAGATTGCGCATGCCGGCGATCCGGGCCGGATCCTGCGTGCCGCCCTCGACCAAGTTCATCCAGAACATGTTGCCGCTCGACATGCGCAGCAGCTGCTGCTTGAGCGGGGTGAGCGCGCGGTTGAGCTCGTCGGCGTCGATCGGCTTCGCCACCAGGTCCGCCGCGATGGCGCGGGCGAGCTTGAAGAAGAAGTCGGTCTTGTCGGGCGGCACCATACCCAGCGCGGCGATCTTGCCGCCGGCGGCCAAGCCCAGCGGCCAGTCGCTCATCACGTTGGGCGAATAGCTGACGCCCGCCTGGATGCGCAGCTGCTCGATCAGCCGGTCGCGGAACACCGCGGTCAGGATCTCGAGCTTGCGGCTTTCGGCGAGACCCGCGCTGCCGCCGCCGGTCGGCCAGGCGATCACCGCCGCGGCCTGATCCACGGCACCGGTGTGCGTGCGCACCACCGGCGCGGCGACGTGCGCGGGGAAGCGCACCGGCGCGCCGCTTTCCTTGCCCTCGGCGCGGGGCTTGAGCGCGCCGAAGCTCGCCGCCACCGCCTGCACCGTCGCCTCGGCATTCATGTCGCCGAAGATCTCGACCTCGATCGGGCCGGTCTGGAGCAGCGGCTCCCACAGCGCGCGGAACGCCTGCGGGGTGAGCGCCGTCACCTCCTCGCGGCTCGGCACGCCCCAGCGCGGGTCGCCGTCGTGGAGCAGCACGTCGAGGTCGCGGCCGAGCACCGCGTCGGGCGAGGCCGAGAGGCCGGCATAGGACGCAAGCGTCGCGGCCTTGGCGCGGGTGATCGGGTTGGGGTCCCAGCCCGGTGCGGCCAGCTTGGTCGCGAACAGGCGGAGCTGATCGGCCAGATCCTCCTTGTTGGTCTGCGCCTGGAAGACGAAGGCGTCCTCCCCGATGTCAAAGCCGAGGCCGATCTGGCGGTTGCCGGTCAGCGCGTCGAGCTCCTCCTGGCCGAACTTGCCGATGCCGCTGGCCATCAGCGCGGTCTTGCCCGCCCAGGCCGGCACGCGTCGATCACCCGGCAGCGCACGCAGGCCGCGGCCGAAGCGGATGTTCACCCACACCTTGCCGGTTTCGGACTGGTCCTCGCGCATCAGCAGCTTCACGCCGTTGGCATAGGTGACCTCGTCGATCGCGATGTCCGGATCGATCCGCTTGCGCTCTACCACCTTGCCGGGGGTGCCGATGCGCGGCAGTTGATCGAACTTCACGTTGAGCGTGCGGCGCTTGCGTGCCGCCGCCTTCACATCGGCCTGGAGCGCGGTGGTCACCTTGCGGACCACATCCGGATCGGGCGCATGCGTGTTCACCAGCGCGCGCGTCGCGGTGCCTTCGAATACCTTCTTGGCCGAGGCCTGGACCGCGGCGGGGGTGAACATGCGCTGGGCGATCGCGCCCTTGAAGATCGCGTAGGAGGCCTCGGGCGTCGTCACCGTCTCGTTGATGTCGACCGCCTGGACGAGATCGTCGGCCAGCGAAACCGCCGATTCGACCGGCGCGGTGGAGATTCGGTTGCGCATCACCGCGTCGATCTCGCCCAGTTCGCGGTCGATCTCGCCCTGCGTCGGCGGCGCCGCCATCAGTTCGGCGGCGGTGGCGCGGACGTCGCGCAGCGCGCTTTCCCAGTCGTCGCCGGTCGGCAATACCGTCAGCGTGGTGACGTTGGCCGAGCGGGCGATATCGTCGAGATCAGCGCCGGCCGCGATGAAAGAGGCGCCCGAGCGCGCCCGCGATTCAAGGCGGCGATTAAGGATGCGGATCGCCACCATGTCGATCATGCGCTTCTGGTTGAAGATCACCGTATCGGCATAGACCGTCCACGGCCGCACGATCGCCATCAGCGCCACCGGCTGCAGCGCGGGTTCGACGATGCTCGCCGCCATCGCGTGATCGGCCTCGGGCTTGCCGAAATCGGGCGTCTTGGGGGCTTCGCCCCTGCCCTGCCAGCTTGCGAAATACTTGTTGATCATCGCCTCCAGCATCGCCGGATCGACGTCGCCGATGGCGATCACCGTTGCGCGTTCCGGGCGGTACCAGCGATCGTGGAAGGCCTGTACGCTGGCGGGCGTGGCGGCGTTCAATGCCTCCACCGTACCGATCGGCTCGCGATCGGCGAGCAACTGGCCGGCGAAGATCAGCTGATAGAGCGCATCCTGCATCCGCTTCTGCGGCGCGGGCTGCTCGCGGCCCTCGGCCAGCACCACCGGTCGCTCGGCAGTCAGCGAGGCCTGGGTGATCGACGGCGCCGCCATCATGCCCGAGAGGATCTTGAAGCTCTCGTCCAGCCCTTCCGGTGTCCAGCTCGGCAGGTCGAGCTTGTAGGTGGTGCTGATGAACGTCGTTGCGGCATTGCTGTCGGAGCCGAAGGTGACGCCGAGGCGCTGCCAGATCCGCTTCGAGTCGCCGTCCGGCACATAGGTCGAGCCGCGGAAGCTGAGATGCTCGAGCAGGTGGGCGAAGCCGCGCTCCGAATCGCGCTCCATCAGCGACCCTGCGTCGATCCGCACCCGGATCGAGATCTGCCCCGGCGGCACCCCGTTCTTGCGCACCGCATAGCGCACGCCGTTGGAGAGGCGCCCGAACTTCCACTTGTCGTCATGGACGAGGTCGCTGCCCTTGTAGAGCCAGGGATCGTCGGCGGTCTGGACACCCTCGGGGCGGCCTTGCGCCAGCACCGGGGCCGGCAGCGTGGGGGCAGCGAGTGCGAGGAGAAGCAGGGCGAAGCGCGGGGTGCGCAGGAAAGACAGCATGAAGCCCTTTCTAGAGGCGGTTTGGTCGCCATGCCACCAGCAACCTTTCTGCCGGATGTACGCCACAAGAATCCATGGGGGCGCCATGTTTTGGACCCAAGTGGCGGCCTAGACCGGATGCCGAGATTGTTGCGTTGCAGCACCGAAGTCCGGGCCAAACGCAAAAGTTGCGGGGAAGTTGCGCGTGGATGTTGCCACCAGCGAGGTGCCGATCGGGCTGCCGGCAGAAAGTGTCGGCGACGTCGAGTCGCCTTGTCGCGCCCGCCCGCTGCTGCTCCGCTGGGGCAAGCATCTGCGCGGCACCTTGGATCGGCTGATCGCTGCCTCTTCGCTGGTGCCCAATACGCCGGTTCTCGACATGCGCGCCTTCCCCTGGACGGCCGCGCTGCGCGCCGACTGGCAAGCGATCCGCGACGAAGCCGTGGCGGCGATCGGCAGCCAGCCGGGCGCACCGTCGCTCGCCGCCATCTCGCCCGATCACCGCGCGATCGCGCCGATCGGCAAATGGCGCAGCCTGTTCCTGTGGGGCTATGGCTACCGCGTCGACGAGAATCTCGCGCGCTGCCCGCACACCTCGCGGCTGATCGAGCAGATCCCCGGTCTCAACAGCGCGATCTTCTCGATCCTGGCGCCGGGCACGCATATCCCGGCGCATCGCGGCGTGACCAAGGGGCTGATCACCTGCCATCTGGGGCTTATGGTGCCCCGCGACGGCGACGTGCGGATGCGGATCGGCAGCCGGGTGGTCCGCTGGGCCGAGGGCGAGACGCTGGTGTTCGACGACACCTATGACCACGAGGTGTGGAACGACAGCGCCCATACCCGCATCGTCCTGCTCATCCAGTTCCGCCGCCCCTTGCGCAATCCCGGCCGCTGGATCGCCGACAGCCTGATCGGCGTGCTCCGCCGTTCGGCCTTCGTGCAGGAGGCGCGTGCCAATCTGCGGCGCTGGCATCGCGGCGAGATCGTGGCCGACGCCTGACAATTGCCACGTTGTCGCTGGCTCGGCGGCGGATTAAGCCCGTGCCATGCCACGCCCCTTCCATCTCGCCTTTCCGGTCCACGACCTCCCCGCCGCCCGCGCCTTTTATGGCGAAGTGCTGGGCTGCCCCGAGGGACGCTCTTCCGATCAGTGGATCGACTTCGACCTGTTCGGCCACCAGATCGTTGCGCATCTCGACCCCGCCGCGAAGCCGGTCGCCACCTCGAACGAGGTCGACGGCCATGACGTCCCCGTGCCGCATTTCGGCGTGGTGCTGACCATGGACGACTGGCACGCGCTCGCCGCCCGCGTAGAGGCCGCCGGCATCCCCTTCGGCATCGCCCCGCACGTCCGCTTCCAGGGCCAGGTGGGCGAGCAGGCAACGATGTTCTTCCGCGACCCCAGTGGCAACGCGCTGGAATTCAAGGCGTTCGCCGACGACAGCAGCCTGTTCGCCAAATGATGTCGCAGACCATCAAGCTCGACATCCCCCACCAGCTCGGCCGCGAGGGCGCACGGGCGCGGATCGACGCGAAGATCGGCCGGCTGGCCGACAAGATCCCCGGCGGCGCCACGGTCGAGTATCGCTGGGAGGGCGACAGCCTCCACTTCACCGTGTCGGCGATGGGCCAGCAGGTGGCGAGCCGGCTCGACGTGGAGGAGAGTGTCGTCCACGCCGAAGTCGCCCTGCCCGGCATGCTGGCGCTGTTCGCCGGCAAGGTGCGCGAGATGCTGGAGAAGGAAGGCCCCCGCCTGCTCGGCTGAGGGCCTTGGGCGTCAGCGCGCCGCGCTCACCCGCCACACCGTGTTGCCGACATCGTCGGCCACCAGCAGCGCGCCGCCGGCGCCGGTGATCACCGCCACCGGCCGGCCCTGCGCCTCGCCCTTGGCGTTGAGGAAGCCGGTCAGCACGTCCTGGAGCTTGCCGCCCTTGGCCGGGAAGCCGTTATCGCCGAACGGCACGAACACGACCTTGTAGCCCGAGGGCGGCTGGCGGTTCCAAGAGCCGTGCAGGCCAACGAACGCACCGTTCGCATAGGCCCCGCCCAGCCGCGCGCCGTCGGCGAAGGTCAGGCCCAGCGGCGCGGTGTGCGCGCCGAGCGCGAAATCGGGACGGCGGACATATTCGCGCAGGTCCGGGCGGCCCGGCTCGACCCGCTTGTCCTCGTATCCGCCCCAATATTGCCAGGGCCAGCCGAAGAAGGCGCCGAGATCGACCCGGCTCATATAGTCGGGCGGCATGTCCGAACCGAGCATGTCGCGCTCGTTCACCACCGTCCACAGCGCCTGGGTCTTGGGCTCGAAGGCCATGCCGTTGGCGTTGCGGATGCCCCAGGCGAAGATGCGGCTGGTCTTCGCCTCGGGATCGACCTCGAGAATCACCGCGCGGTTGGTCGGCTGGGCAGCGGCCTGGGCCATCTGCGCCGGGCTCTCGGCGGTATAGATCGGGCCTTCCGCCTCCAGCCCATCCTCGGCGATGTTGGAGGAGGAGCCGATGCTCACATACAGCTGCTTGCCATCCAGCGCCGCCACCACGTTGCGCGCCCAGTGGTTGCCGCCGCCCGGCAGCGACAGGATCTTCTTCGGCGCGGCGGTAATCTTGGTCTGGCCGTCCGCATAGGGATAGCGAACCAGCGAATCGGTGTTGGCAACGTAGAGCGAGCCGTTCGCCAGAACCATCCCGCTCGGGGAGTTGAGCCCGGTGAGGAACACGGTCCGCATGTCGGCCACGCCGTCGCCGTCGCTGTCGCGCAGCAGGGTGATGCGGTTGGCCGAGGCGCCGCCCGCGCCCGCCTTGCTCATCAGCATGCCCATCACCCAGCCGGTGATCCCGCCCTTGTCGCGTGGTGGCGAGTTGCTTTCGGCGACCAGGATATCGCCATTGGGCAGCTGGTAGAGCCAGCGCGGATGATCGAGCTTGTCGGCGAAGGGCTGGACCTTCAGGCCCGGGGCTGCCTTGGGCATAGCGCCCGCCGGCCAGCCGACCCCCTGGGCGACGCCGATCGTCGGCACCGTCTGGTAGCGGGGCGCGCTGATCTGCGGATCGCGGCCGGTAACGGCGCTTTCTGCCAGCGTGGCGATGTCGGGCCGGCTGAGCCAGTACCAGGCGGCACCACCGAAGACGACGAGGATGGCGAGGGCGATCAGGACACGCTTGAGCATGGCGCCAGCACTAGGGCGACCCGCCCGGGAAGCCAATGCGATTCTGGGGGCATGGCTTGACTTCGCGCATCCACAGGCAAGAGTGTTCGCTCACCTGTTCCCGGGGGGCCTGCCCGAATGCGGTTGTGGTTGCGTGCGTCTGCGTTGATGCTTGCGCTGGCTGGTGCACCCGGCGCCTGGGCGCAGCAACGGCTGCCCGAACACACCACCGCCTGGCCAGGCATGGTCTCCGGCGAGTCCGGCATCGACGGGCTGGAGAGCGGCCCGGAACTCCAGCGCGGCCGCGACGCCCGGGCCATGCTCGCCGACCAGCGTCGGTTGAATGCCGCGCTCGCCGCGTTGCAGCCGGAACGCAAGGGCGTGGTGGATGCCTATGTGGTGAGCATTGCGCTCGACAGCGACCCGGTCTTCGCCCGCGAGGCGCGGGAAAGCGCCCGTGTGCTCACCCGCCGCTACGATGCCGAGGGGCGGTCGCTGGTGTTCGCCGGTGCCGATGGGCGCGGCGGCGCGGTGCTGCCGATCGGGAGCATTTCCACGCTCACCCTCGCCCTCGCCCGTATCGCCGAGCTGATGGACCGCAACCAGGATGTGCTGGTGCTCTATGTGACCAGCCATGGCGCGCCGGATGCGGGACTCGCCTATCACGACGGCGACGAGGGCTACGGCATTCTCTCACCCGCGCGGTTCGCGACGATTCTCGACGGGCTCGGCATCCGCAATCGGCTGCTCCTCCTCTCGGCCTGCTATTCGGGCGCGTTCGTGCCGCGGCTGATGAGCGATACCACCGCGATCCTCACCGCCGCCTCGGCCAGTCGCTCGTCCTTCGGCTGCCGCGCCGAGAATGACTGGACCTTCTTCGGCGACGCGCTGGTCAACCACGCGCTGCGCAAGGCGCAGCCGCTCGCCGATGCCGCGGCCGAAGCGCGCCAGACGATCATCGGCTGGGAACGCGCCGGGCGGCTCGACCCGTCGATGCCGCAGGTGACGATCGGCGACGCGGTGGCGACGTGGCTCGCGCCGCTGGAGGCACGGATGCCGAAAGCGGCGACCGCACCGGTGGGCGCCCCGGCGACGGATGCGCTCAAGCCCTGAGGTTGGAACTCCCCCCGCCCTCGCCGGTTGGCGGCGGCATGTCCGAATTCCAGAGCCCGCTCCAGCGCTACCCGCTGCTCGCCACCCCGCATGTCCGGCTGCACGGCACCGTCGACCACGCGATGTACGGCAATTTCCGCGAGCAGCTGCTCGGCGACCCCGCCGAGGGGCCACTGGTCGTTGCGCTGTCCACGCTCGGCGGCGACCCCGAGGTTGCGCGGCTGATGGCCGACGAGCTGCGGCTGCTCCGGGAGGCGACGGGCCGCGAGCTGCTGTTCCTCGGCAAGGTCGCGGTCTATTCAGCGGGCGCGACCTTCATGTCCGGCTTCCCCGTCGACAAGCGCTTCCTCACCCGCGGCACCCGACTGATGCTGCACGAGCGACAGATGCATTCCAGCATCGATCTGTCCGGTCCGCTGCGGGCGCTGCCGGCGATCCTCAAGGCCAAGCTGGCCGAGATCGAGCACTCGATCGCCATCGAGGAAGAGGGGTTTCGCGCGCTGGTGGCGGGTTCGCGCGTCGAATTCGAGGAGCTTCGCCGCCGCGCGCCCTATAACTGGTATATCGAGGCCGACGAGGCGCGGGCGCTGGGGCTCGTGCTCGACGTGATCTAAAGGCGCGGTCCAAAGGACACTTGCGCTGCGGATGCGAAAGGCATAGCTCGCCGGACAAAGACGCGTCGCGCCGAAGCGAAAGAGGAAGTTTCAGGAATGGCCGAATTCCGCCTGCCCAAGAACAGCCGCATCACCAAGGGCCAGGAGCACAAGGCAAGCCCCGAGGCCACGCGG
>JAIYAA010000325.1 GCA_027489295.1 Sphingomonadales bacterium
CAGGACGTCGAGGCGCTGCTCGCCGAGCTGAAGATCGAGAAGTTCGTGGCGGTGGGTACCTCGCTGGGCGGCATCGTGACGATGCTGCTCGCGGCGACCGACGGCGGCAAGCTGGCCGGTGCGGTGCTGAACGACGTGGGGCCCGAGCTGAACCCGGCCGGGCTGGCGCGCATCCGCACCTATGTCGGCAAGCAGGTCTGGTATCCGACCTGGATGCACGCGGCGCGCGGTGTCGCCGAGGCGAACGGGGACGTCTATCCCGACTATGCAATCGAGGACTGGCTGGCGATGGCCAAGCGGCTCCACCGGGTGAACAGCCAGGGCCGCATCGTGCTCGACTATGACATGAAGATCGCCGAGCCGTTCCGCGTGCCGGGCAACGAGGCCGGGCCGGACATGTGGCCGACGATCGACGCGTTCGCCGGCCGTCCGCTGCTGGTGGTACGCGGCGAGCGATCGGACATCCTGCGCGCCGAGACGGCCGAGAACATTGCCGCGCGCGTCCCGGGCGCCGAGCTGGTGACGGTGGCGGGGGTGGGGCACGCGCCGACGCTGGACGAGCCGGCGGCGGTGGCGGGGATCGAGCGGCTGCTGGCGAAGGTGGCGGTGGCGGCAAACCCTCGCTAAACACCGGCCCCCATGTCGATCCACATCCTCCATCTTCATTCCACCTTCGCGCTCGGCGGCAAGGAAGCGCGGGCGGTGCAGCTGATGAACGCGTTCGGCGACCGCGCACGGCACACCATCGTCTCGGCGATGCCCGACCAGCTCGGCGCCCGCGAAGCGATCGACCGCCACGTCAAATACGAGATCGCGCTCGATCCGCCGCCGCTCACCGGCAAGCCCTCGGTCAAGCGCTACGAGCAGATCGCCCGGTTCATGCGGCGGTTCGACCTAGTTCTCACCTACAATTGGGGCGCGATCGACGGGGTGATGGCGGCGCGGGTGTTCGGCAAGGGCCTGCCGCCGATCATCCATCACGAGGACGGGTTCAACGCCGACGAGGCGGAGAGACTGAGCACCGTCCGCAACATGTATCGCCGCATGGCGCTTCCCGCCGCCAACGCGCTGGTGGTGCCCTCCGAAAAACTCGAGCAGGTCGCGATCAAATTCTGGAAGCAGCCGGCCGAGCGGCTGGTGCGTATCGCCAACGGCGTGCCCACCACGCGCTACACCGGCCAGCTAGACCCGTCGCTGCTCCCGATGCTGCAGAACCGGCGCAAGGGTGAGGTGTTCATCGGCTGTCTCGCCGGGCTCCGTCCGGTGAAGGACCTGCCGATGCTCGTCCGCGCCGTCGCCGGCATGACCTCGCGCTTCAAGCTGGTGATTCTGGGCGAGGGCCCCGAGCGCCAGGCGATCCTCGACCAGGCCGAGACGATGGCGGTGGAGGACCAGGTTTTCCTGCCGGGCTTCCTCCCCGATCCGCAGCGCTATATGGGCCTGTTCGACTTGTTCGCGCTGTCTTCGAAGAGCGAGCAGGCCCCCGTTTCGGTGCTGGAGGCGATGGCCGCCGGGCTGCCGGTGGTCGCGCCGGAGGTAGGGGATATTGCGGCAATGGTGTCCGAACCCAATCGGCGATATCTCTCGCCGGATCGGACCGAAGTGTCGCTCCGGGACCGGCTCGACCTGCTCGCGCAATATCCCGACGAGAGGAGAAGGGTGGGCGAGGCGAACCGACTTCGGGCGGCCGCGTTGTATGACGAAGCCGAGATGGTTGCGACCTATGCGCGGCTCTACGCCCGGGCGATGGGGCGGCCCGGCGTGCTGGGCTGAGACCGGTCCGGCGCTATTTGTTACTCGCTTGTTGCGGCCGTTGCGGCTAGCATCGCGCGGCAATTTTTGTGGAGGCAGTGTGTTCAAGGGTCTTTCGCCCATCAACTACAACGGTCGTGAAGTATGGCCGCTTGTCGAGGGCGGGAAGGGTGTCGCAGCGACCAACCATGCGAGCGCGGGGGCCTGGGCGGCCGCCGGCGGCATCGGGACGGTGAGCGCGGTCAACGCCGACAGCTATGACGCGGATGGCAAGATCATCCCGCAGATCTACAATGCCCTCACGCGCCGCGAGCGCCACGAAGAGCTGATCCAATACGCCATCGAAGGCGCCGTCCAGCAGGTGAAGCGCGCGTTCGACATCGCGGGCGGCAAGGGCGCGATCAACATCAACGTGCTCTGGGAAATGGGCGGCGCACAGCGCGTCCTCCAGGGCGTGCTGGAGCGCACCAAGGGGATGGTCGCGGGCGTCACCTGCGGCGCGGGCATGCCCTACAAGCTCAGCGAGATCGCGGCGCACCATGAGGTGAGCTATCTGCCGATCGTCAGCTCGGGCCGTGCCTTCCGCGCCCTGTGGAAGCGCGCCTATTCCAAGGCGCAGGAATGGCTGGCGGCGGTGGTCTATGAGGATCCCTGGCTCGCCGGTGGCCATAACGGCCTGTCCAACGCCGAGGACCCGCGCGCGCCGCAGGATCCCTATCCGCGCGTCAAGGCGCTGCGCGACGTGATGCGCGAAGGCGGCCTGCCGGACAGCGTGCCGATCGTGATGGCCGGCGGCGTCTGGTATCTCCGCGACTGGAACGACTGGATCGACAATCCCGAGCTGGGCGCGATCGCCTTCCAGTTCGGAACCCGTCCGCTGCTGACGCAGGAAAGCCCGATCCCCGAAGGCTGGAAGTCCAAGCTGATGGAGATCGAGGAAGGCGACGTGCTGCTGCATCGCTTCTCTCCGACCGGCTTCTATTCGAGCGCAGTGCGCAACCCGTTCCTGCGCCACCTGGAAGCGCGCTCGGAGCGCCAGATTCCCTATTCGACCGAGGCGGCGGGGGATCATACCTTCCAGCTCGACGTGGGCGTGAAGGGCAAGAACTTCTGGGTGACGCGCAACGACCTGCTGCGCGCACGCGAATGGCATGGCCTCGGCTTCACCAGCGCGCTCAAGACGCCGGACAACACGCTGGTGTTCGTGACCGGGGAGGACCAGCAGATCATCCGCAAGGACCAGGCCGACTGCATGGGCTGCCTCAGCCAGTGCGCGTTCTCGTCCTGGGCGGACAGCGAGACCAACTCGACCGGCCGCCTGGCCGATCCGCGCAGCTTCTGCATCCAGAAGACGCTGCAGGACATCGCCCATGGCGGCGAGACCGACCAGAACCTGATGTTCGCCGGCCATGCCGCCTACAACTTCAAGCGCGATCCCTTCTATTCGAACGGGTTCGTGCCGACGGTGAAGCAGCTGGTCGACCGGATCCTGACCGGGGATTGATTTCGCACGTCTAAGCCCCTCCTCCTTGGAGGAGGGGTTGGGGTGGAGGGATTCCAGAACGGTTGTCGGTCTCTGTGAGACACAGCCCCACCCCACCCCCTCCCTTAAAGGCGAGGGGCTTGCGTTCAATCTATAACCACCCCTCGAACACCTGGTCCGGCGGGCGATGCCCGTCCGCCCAGCTGCGGATATTGGCGATGACCTTCATTCCCATCGCCTCGCGCGCCTCGAAGGTCGCGGAGCCCAGGTGCGGCAGCAGCACCACATTCTCCAGCGCGATCAGCCGCGGATCGACGTTCGGCTCGTCGACATAGACATCGAGACCCGCGCCGGCGATGCGGCACGCTTGCAACGCCGTTACCAGCGCTTCCGGATCGACGATCTCGCCGCGCGCGGTGTTGATCAGCCAGCCCTCCGGCCCCAGCAGGTCGAGCCGCCGGGCATCGATCAGGCCATTGGTAGTCGCGGTGTGCGGCGTGTGGATCGTCAGGATGTCGATCGCCGCCAGCATCGCGTCGAGGTCGTCGTGATAGGTCGCACCCAGCTGGTGCTCGAGCACTTCGTGCACCCGGTGGCGGCCGTGATAATGGATCTGCAGCCCGAACGCGCGCGCGCGCTGCGCCACCGCCTGGCCGATCCGGCCCATACCGAGGATACCCAGCTTGCGCCCGCCGATCCGGTGGCCGCGCATGCTGGTGGGGCTCCAGCCGCGCCAGTCGCCCGAGCGGACCAGCTTGTCGCCCTCCACCAGCCGGCGCGGCACGGCGAGGATCAGCGCCATCGCCATGTCGGCGGTGTCGTCGGTCAGCACCCCGGGGGTATTGGTGACGACGATGCCGCGGGCGCGCGCCGCCTTGAGATCGATATGCCCGACGCCCGCGCCATAATTGGCGATCAGCTTCAGCCGATCGGGTGCGGCGGCGAGCAGTTCCGCGGAGATGCGATCGGTGACGGTGGGAACGAGCACGTCCGCATCGGCCATGGCATCGGCGAGCGCGGCGCCGTCCATCGGCGAGTCGTCTGGATTGGGGACCGATTCGAACAGCTCCGCCATCCGCGCTTCGCTGGCGTGCGGCAACGCGCGGGTGATGATCACCCGGGGGCGGGACGGTCGCTTGGGATCGGCCATTGCAGTGGCTTGGCGGGTGGCGCAGGCGCAGTCAACGGTTGAAGCGCGGAGCCCGCTGGACGATAGGTGCCGCCATGCAGCAGCGGCGTTTTTCGATCGGACTCACGGCCCTGGCGCTCGTCGCGCTGGCCACCCCCGCGCATGCGGAGCGCAAGCCGCCTTATTATGCCTCGCTCAAGGCCAGCAAGGCGCGGATGCGCACCGGGCCCGGGCGCAATTATCCCACCAACTGGTTCTACCAGCGTCGCGGCCTGCCGCTGAAGGTGATCGCGAGCTACGGCGCTTGGCTGAAGGTGCGCGACCCCGATGGCGCCGAAGGGTGGATGCAGGCCAATCTGCTCGAGGACAAGCGTACCGCCATCGTGACTGGCAGCGTGGCGGAACTCCATAGCACGCCGGCCGGCGATTCGCACATCAGCTGGCGCGCGGCGCCCGGCGTGGTGGGCAAGATCAGCGGGTGCACCGGCGGCTGGTGCTGGTTCGATGCCGGCGGGCGGGCGGGCTATGTCGAGCAGGCGCGGATCTGGGGCACCGATCCGGGCGA
>JAIYAA010000063.1 GCA_027489295.1 Sphingomonadales bacterium
CATCGGCATGCTGCTCGAGCGAGCCTGAGCCGAGCGCGGATCAGAGATTCCTGTTGTCGCGGCTCCGGCCTTGCCGTTGTGCGGCATTCTATTCTGCTGTGATCCTCGCGGCCAAGACGTCCTGCGCGTGAGGGCAATTTCCCCGTGCGCCATATTTCGCGCCGCCTGGCGATGCCGCGGCGCAAGGCGTTGCCTGTCCCCATCGCAGCGGACGCCAGCGGGGTGCGTGGTGCGACCAAGCCTATCCATTTGTCACTGGGGCGGGGGACGCCAAACCCGAGCTACGCACCACCGATTGCGTCGGCAGACCGTTCGCATTCGTCGATGGTGTTACGCCGCGGCATGCGAAAGCGTCGGCAGGACGCCTTAACGTTGCACAGTGTTAAATGGATTATGTATTGCGAAACTAAGGTGGGATGAGCATAACAGTCTCATAACGACAAAATCGAGAGGATGATCATGACGATGGTCGAGTCGCCGGAGGCGCGGGAGCAGATCAGCTCTCCATGGCACGGCACCGGTTCGAGCCGCATCCCGGCAGCTGTCTATACCGATCCCACCATCTATCGGCGCGAGCTCGACCGAATCTTCTACGGGCCGCACTGGTCCTATGTTGGTCTTGAGGTTGAGGTCCCCGAGGCGGGCTCTTTCAAGCGAACCTCGATCGGCGAACGTTCGGTCATCATGATCCGGGACAGGAAGGGTGGGATCAACGTCCTTGAAAATCGCTGCGCGCATCGCGCGATGCGCTTCTGCCAGGAACGATCGGGTAAGGTGAAGTCCCTGGTCTGCCCGTATCACCAGTGGAACTACAATTATGAGGGCAAACTGCTTGGGGTGCCGTTCCAGCGCGGCGTGAAGGGGCAGGGCGGGATGCCCGCCGATTTCAGCCTTGAGGATCGCAGCCTTACCAGACTGCAGGTGGCCGTACGCCACGGCGTGGTCTTTGCCAGCTTCGATCCGCACGTCGAGTCCTTCGAGGAATATCTCGGCCCGGACGTGCTGGGCTTCTTCGACCGGACGTTCGACGGCCGCAAGCTCGTCGTGCACGGATATTCCCGCCAGCGGATTCCGGGCAACTGGAAGCTGATGATGGAAAACATCAAGGACCCCTATCACCCGGGTCTGCTCCATACCTGGTTCGTCACCTTTGGCCTGTGGCGTGCCGACAATAAGTCCGAGCTGAAGATGGATGCGCGGGGCCGGCACGCCTGCATGGTCTCCCGCCGCAGCGAGGCAATCGACAAGAGCGTGACGCAGGGCGTGACGAGCTTCCGCGAAAACATGAAGCTCAACGACATGCGGTTGCTCGACATCGTGCACGAGCCTTGGTGGGGAGACCCCACCGTCTGCATGACGACAATCTTTCCCAGCGTGATCCTGCAGCAGCAGGTCAATTCGCTGTCCACGCGCCAGATCATTCCGGCTGGTCCCGACAAGTTTGATTTCGTGTGGACCCATTTCGGCTTCGAGGAAGATGACGAAGCCATGACCGAGCGCCGCCTTCGTCAGGCGAACTTGTTCGGTCCTGCGGGCTTCGTCTCGGCGGACGATGGCGAGGTGATCGAATTCAGCCAGGAAGGCTTCGAGCAGGACGGCGACTTCGAAACCCTTTGCGAACTTGGCGGAACCGAGGTCGAAAATACCGACCACATGGTCACGGAAACGCTGATCCGCGGCATGTATCGGTACTGGCGCGAGGTAATGGCGCTATGAAACTCCAACCCGGACTGCGCTTCGCGCTGCAGGACCTTTATGCTGCCTATGCCGCCTGCCTGGATGCCGGGCAGTTCGATGCGTGGCCGGACTTCTTCACCGATGACTGCCACTACCGCATCGTCCCTCGCGAGAACTATGATCAGGGGCTGAGGCTGTCGACGATCGAGCTGCACGGCAAGTCGATGCTGAAGGACCGCGTGTATGGCGTGCAGAGCACGCTCTTTCATGCGCCCTACTACCAGCGACATCTGATCAGTTTGCCGCGAATTGTCGGGCAGGGCGAAGGAACGCTCGACGTCGAGGTCAATTATATGGTCGTGCGGACCAAGCGCGACCTGCCAAGCGAGCTTTTCAACGCCGGCCGTTACCTGGACCGCATCCAGATCGTCGAGAAAGAACTGCGGTTTCACCAGAAGCTTTGCGTTTTTGACAGCGAGCTCATCCCGAACTCGCTGATCTACCCCCTCTGATTCCTGGGAGATCACGTGCCTAAGCTCACCATCACTACGCGCGCGGGGGGAACCACCCAGATCGAAGGGCAGAACGGCTTTTCGCTCATGGAAGCCATTCGCGACGCCGGTTTCGACGAATTGCAGGCGCTGTGCGGGGGCTGTCTGTCGTGCGCAACCTGCCACGTCTATGTCGTCGCGGGTCCACAGATTGTCCTGCCGCCGCAAGGCGAAGACGAGGATGATCTGCTGTCGGACTCCCCGTACCGCCAACCGAATTCACGCCTGTCGTGCCAGATCCCACTAAGCGACGCGCTCGATGGCCTTCACGTCACCATTGCGCCAACCGACTGAACGGATCGGCCCCCGATATGCTGGAGCCCAGATGACCCAACATCTACCCAACGCGCAGCGCGAGCAGCTTGAAGCGCTCTATGCGCAAATGGCGCCCGAGAGCCTCACGCCCTTGTGGGAGGTGCTGAGTTCGCTTGTCCTGTCTCAGCCGAACAGTCCCGCACGGGTCCATCGCTGGCGCTACGCCAATGCCCGCGACTATCTGATGCGCGCGGGCGATCTGATTTCCGCCGAGCAGGCCGAGCGCCGCGTCCTGATTCTCGAGAATCCCGGCCTGGCCGGCCTCTCGTCGATCACCCCCAGCCTCTATGCGGGGCTGCAGATGATTTTGCCGGGTGAAATCGCGCCGTGTCATCGCCACACGCAATGTGCGCTTCGCTTCGTCATGGAAGGAAGTGGTGCCTACACGTCGGTCGACGGCGAGAAGGCGGTGATGGAGCCGTTCGATCTCGTACTGACGCCGGGAGGGCAGTGGCATGATCACGGCAATCCGACGACGTCGCCGATGATCTGGCTGGATGGACTCGATATCCCCACCGTCCGGCACTTCGACGCCAGCTTCGCCGAGAAGCTGCCCCAGTCGGTCCATCCCGAGACCGTTCCTCCCGGCGACACCCGGGCGCGTTACGGCCACAATATGCGGCCGATGCGGGGCCATGTCGCTGATCGCCGTCCCGCCCACCAGCCGCTCTTTCACTATCGATACGCGGACTGGCGTCCCGCACTGGACGCCATGGCCGCAAGCGCCGAGATTGATCCCCATCTCGGTCATGCGCTTGAGTTCCTAAACCCGGCCGACGGCGGCCCCGTCATGCCGACGATCGCGGCGCATGTGCGGTTGCTGCCGCCGGGGTTCGAGACCCGCGCGCGCCAATCCTCTGACGGCACGATCTTCGTCGTCGTGGAAGGTCGCGGTCAGGCCGTAATTGATGGCGAGACGATGGATCTCGCGGAACGCGACGTGTTCGTGGTGCCGTCATGGCGCGCGGTGACCTTCCGTGCAGACAGCCAGCTGGTGCTGTTCGGCTTCTCGGACAAGGCGAGCCAGGAAAAACTCAATCTCTACAAGGAGAAGCTAGCGTGACCCCATTGTTCGAGGTGCCAGCGGCACCGATGGCGCCCACGTCGGACGGCTCGGCCTTCCCGGTGCGGCGTGTCTTTTGCATCGGCCGAAACTACGCCGCCCATGCGCGCGAGATGGGGAGGGATCCGGACCGCGAGCCGCCTTTCTTCTTCACGAAGTGGGCCGAGACGGTGGTGCCGACGGGCGCGGTGGTTGCCTATCCCAGTGAGACGTCGAATTTTCATTTCGAGGCTGAGCTCGTGGTAGCGATCGGAAAGTCGGGTCGGAACATCGCGGCCGATGCGGCACTCGACCATGTCTATGGCTATGCGACCGGCCTCGACATGACCCGTCGCGACCTGCAGCTGGAAGCTAGGGAAAAAGGGCGGCCCTGGGACACCGGCAAGAATGTCGAGCAATCCTCGCCGCTGGGCCTCCTCCATCCCGCGAGCGATGTCGGTCATCCTGAAAGCGGCAGCATCCGTCTAACCGTGAACGCCGAAGTGAAGCAGGACGCCGATCTCAACGAGCTAATCTGGGACGTGCCCGACGTGATCGCCTTTGTCTCGCGCTTCTATCGTCTCGAGCCGGGCGATCTCATTTACACCGGCACTCCGGCGGGCGTCGGTCCGGTGGTGACCGGCGACGTCATCACTGTCTCGATAGCAGGGCTTTCCGATTGCTCGATAACGGTCGGGCCGCCGGCACATGGCTGATGCGGTGACGCTACACGGGTATTTCCGCTCGGGGGCCTCCTATCGCGTGCGCATCGCGCTCAACCTGAAGGGCATCGCCTATGGCGATGTCTTTCACCACCTGCGCAAGGGCGAGCAGAACGCGCCCGCCTATCTCGCCGTGAACCCGCAGGGTCTGCTGCCTGCTCTTGAAATCGGCGGCGAGACGCTCACCCAGAGCCTGGCGATCTGCGAGTATCTCGACGAACGTTTCCCGCAGCCACCGCTGTTGCCGGCCGACGGGGTGCTGCGTGCCAAGACGCGGGCCTTCGCGCAGGCAATCGCGTGCGATATCCATCCGGTGCAGAACCTCAAGGTGCTTGCGCGCCTGCGCGCGCTCGGGCTTGGCGAAGATCAGGTCACGCAATGGGCGCGCACGACGATCGAGGAAGGACTGGAGGCATGCAACGCGTTGCTGGCCGGCAGGACCGGCACGTTCTGCTTTGGCGAGACGCCGAGTCTGGCCGATCTGTGCCTCGTTCCCCAGCTCGTCAACGCTCGTCGGTTCGGTGTGGACCTGCGCTGGCCGCGCCTGCTCGAGATCGAGGCACATTGCCTGGCACTCGAAGCATTTGATCGTGCCCGGCCGGAGCATCAGCCCGACGCCGAATGACTATGATACCCGAGGGGCGACCGCTGGCGCGCAGCCGCCCCTTTTCTTTCAGGCGGCGCCGATGCGCAGCACGGGCTTGATCGTCTTTCCGGATTCACTGTCGTCCATCGCCTGATTGATGTCGGCAAAGTCGTAGTGCTTGATCAGGCGATCGAAGGGAAAGCGGCCCTGTCGGTAATATTCGATTAGCGTCGGGATGAAGGTCTCGGAAACCACGTCGCCCTGCACGATGCCCATGATCCGCTTGCCCGGGATCATCACGCCGTTGACGTCGAACGGCACTTCGCTTCCCAGTGGTTGGGCACCGACGATGCCGCAGGTTCCGAAGAACCCGAGGCAGTCAACTGCCTGTCGCAGCACCTCGCCCCGCCCACTGCACTCCAGCGAGAAATCCGCGCCGCCGCCGGTGATCTCTTCGATCTTCGCCACCGGATCCTCCTCGCGGGAGTTGACGATATGCGTGGCGCCAAGTTCTTGCGCGAGCGCTAGCCGATCGGCGTTGATGTCGACCGCCACGACGACCGTCGCGCCGGCGATCTTGGCTGCCATCACCGCGGCAAGCCCGACGGCGCCCGCGCCGAAGGCGGCGAAACTGGATCCCGGACGGACCTTCAGGGCGTTGAGCACGGCACCGGATCCGGTCTGCAGGCCGCAGCCAAGCGGTGCCAGCACTTCCAGCGGCAGATCCTTCGGCACCTTGATGACGTTCTTCTCGTTCGCCATCGCGTATTGGCCGAAGGCCGACTGGCCGAAGAAATGGTCGTGCAGCGGCTCCCCCTGCGCATCGACGGTCGAGGTCGAGCCGTCCAGGCGACCACCGCCAAAGCAGATCGGGAATACGTTAAGGCAATGCGCTGGGTGCCCGGAAATGCAGGAACGACATTGCCCGCAAAAGGCGTAGCTCATCACGACGTGGTCGCCAGGCGCGACCTTTTTTACCAACGACCCGACCGCCTCGACGACGCCGGCGCCTTCATGTCCGAAGATTGCGGGGAGCGGAGACGCATAGCCCTGATCCCGTACCACGATATCGGTGTGGCACACGCCGCACGCGACGACCCTCACGACGACTTCGTCGTGACGCGGCTCGCCAACGGCGACATTCTCGATTTTGAACGGCTTGCCGGCCTCGCGGACGACCGCGGCCTGCATATGGCGCAGGATGGGTTCAGACATATGCTCTCCTAATAGCGTCACGACTTGCGCCATTATGATTATCCCGGCGGATCCCGGTCACTGGAAAGCTGACATACCATTTGATTTAATGCAATACGTTCGACACTATCCAATGAGATGGCAGGGGTCCGATCCGAATAACCGGAAGGGTCCGCTGCCGAAGGCAGGAGAGCGATATCATGGGCGTCCGGTTGATCATCGACAACGAAGGCGTGGTTGCAGAGGGTGGCGCCGTGTTTCAGCGCCGCAACCCGATGAGCGGATTGCCCGTGACGACGGCAGCTGCAGCCAGCGTCGCCGACGCCGCTCGTGCAGCGGAATCCGCGCATCGCGCCTTTGAAGGCTGGTCGCGCACGGGGCCGAGTGAGCGCCGCAAGATCCTGCTCGCAGCGGCCGATCGTCTGGAGGCGAAAGTCGAGGCGATCAGCACCGCCATGGCCGCCGAGGTTGGTGCGTCGGGTCTGTGGGGCGGCTTCAATGTCTTCGCTGCTGCAGCGCTTGTCCGCGAGGCAGCGGGCCTGACCACCCAGATCCAGGGCGAGACGATCCCGACGGACAAGCCCGCGACACTGTCGATGACGCTGCGCCAGCCCGTCGGCGTGATCCTTAGCATCGTGCCGTGGAACGGGCCGGTGATCCTGGCAGCGCGCGCGATCGCCTATCCCATTGCCTGCGGGAACACGGTGATCTTCCGTGGCTCGGAAATGAGTCCGCGGACGCACGCGCTGGTCGCGGAGGCATTCCACGAGGCAGGCCTGCCAGCCGGCGTACTCAACTTCGTGATCAATGCGCCGGAGGATGCGCCGAAGATCATCGAGGCGCTGATTGCGCATCGGGCCGTGCGGAGAATCAACTTCACCGGCTCGACGCGGGTCGGGCGGATCATCGCCGAGACGGCTGGTCGCAACCTGAAGCGCTGTTTGCTGGAACTTGGCGGCAAGGCCCCGCTGGTCGTGCTGGATGACGCGGATATCGACGGCGCCGTGAATGCCGCGATCTTTGGTTCCTTCCTGTACCAGGGCCAAATCTGCATGTCGACAGAGCGCTTCGTGGTCGACGAAGCGGTCGCCGACACCTTCGTCGAGCGCTTCGCGGCGCGGGCCGCCGCGCTGCCCGCAGGCGACCCGCTGACGAATCCGGGTTGCGTCATCGGCCCAATAATTGACAGCGGATCCGGTATCAGGATCAACGCGATGCTGGAGGATGCGCTCGCCAAGGGGGCGAAGATCGTGGCGGGCGGGCCGGCCGACGGCGTGACTATGGCGGCGACGATCGTTGACCATGTAAAGCCGGGAATGACGATCTATGACGAGGAGACGTTTGGGCCTGTCACGACAATTGTCCGGGTCAGCGGCGTGGAGGAGGCCGTGCGCGTTGCCAACGACACCGAATATGGCTTGGCCGCCGCCGTCTTTGGACGCGATAGCCACCGCGCTTTTGAGGTCGCCAAGCGCATCGATGCGGGGCATGTCCATGTCAACGGAGCCACCGTTCAGAACGAGCCGCAGGCGCCCTATGGCGGCATGAAGAACAGCGGCTATGGTCGCTTCGATGGCCGGGCGGTCATTGATGAATTTACCGAACTCAAATGGGTTACAATCGAACCGGCGGGCCAGCCCTATCCGGTCTAATGGAAACTCCCGGCTGGCTGCTGATTTAAGCGGTAGCCAGCCGCGGGTGGAGGTGAATAGAAGCGAGGATGGACCAGGAAACGACTGACGAGCCTGCCGGACGGCGGCGGGGTATTCAATCTGTTGAGATCGGACTGCGGGTTCTGCAGACGATCAGTGCGCTCGGTGCACCCTCCACGCTGAGCACGATCTCCCAGGCCTGCGAGATGGCACCGCCGCAGGTGCATCGCTATCTGCAGAGCCTGATCGCAAGCGGTATGGCGCGGCAGGAGGCCGGAACCGGTAGGTACGATCTGGGGCCGGCGGCGATTCAACTGGGCCTTGCGGCCCTGGCTCGTACCGATGCCTTTCGCCTCGTCGACACGCTGATCAGCGATTATACCCTGCGAACGGGCCAGACGGTGCAGATCGCGGCGCTGGGGCCACTTGGGCCCACGATCGTGCGCTGGTATGCTGGCAGCCCCGCGGTGGCGACGTCGCTGTCCGTCGGGTCGATCCTGCCGATGGTGCATTCGGCAACCGGGCAGACCTTTCTCGCTTTCGCACCGCGTGCCGTCACGCAAGCGCTGATCGCTAAGGAATTGCGACGCTCGCCGATGACGCGTGCTGAGCTGGACGACCTCTGCGCGCGGATCCGAGCCTCGGGCCGGGCCCATGTCAGCGGCACGGTCATCCCCGGTCTGTACGCGACGGCCTTCCCGATCTTCAATCTGCAGGGGCGGCCGATTTTGACCGCGACCCTGTTGTGGCCTGCGGTTCTGGACGACAGCGGCCAGCGCGAAGCCGAGGACGAGCTCGCCGGGATCTGCCGCCAGATCAGTACTCAGCTGGGATGGCAGTCGACCGACTGACGGTCAGGGGCGCCACCGCTCACCCTCGAGCCTGACCGTGGCGGTCGGGCCGAGGTCCTCGGCGCTCGCGCCCAGCGCGAAACCATAGTTGCCCGCCGCGATCGTCCAACCGCGCTTCTGCCAGTCGGCAAGGAGGCGTCGGTCCAGCGCAACGTTGAGCGTACGGCTCTCGCCCGGTGCTAGCATGACCTTCTCAAATCCGACGAGCCGCTGGTGCAGCCCGGAGGGCGTCGACACCAGATAGACCTGCGCGACAGCGGCGCCTGCGCGGGCGCCGGTATTGCGTACGGTGAAGCTGGCCTCTCCCTTGGCGATCTTCAGATCTGAAAGGACGAAGCTGGTATAGCTGAGCCCGAAGCCGAACGGGAAGAGTGCCTTCTGCGCCTTCCGTGCGTTCCAGCGATAGCCAACGTCAGCGCCCTCGATGGCGTAGTTCACCGAGAGCGTCTGACCCGGCGCGCCCTTGCCAAGGAAGTCGGGATCGACCGTTGAACTGCCATCGAGTTCGGGCCTGGGCAACTGCGCGACGTCGGTCGGAAAGGTGATCGGCAGGCGTCCGCTCGGGTTCGTCTCCCCGAACAGGACCGAGGCGATCGCCTCGCCGCCGCGCGCGCCCGGATACCAGGCTTCCAGGACAGCAGCGGTCTTCCCTAACCATGGCATTGTGACAGCGCTACCGGTCTGGAGCACGACGACGGTGTTAGGATTTGCCTCGGCAACCGCCCAGATCAATGCATCCTGGCCACGCGGCAGAGACAGATCCGGACTGTCGATTCCCTCGCTTTGCCATTGATTGGCAAACAGGATGACGACATCGGCGCGCTTGGCTTCCTCCACTGCCTCGCTGATATAGGCGCCGTTGCGATAATGGATCTCCGCCTGGGGCGCGCGGGCGCGGATTGCCGCGAGTGGGGGTAGCGCACGCTGATACTGCTCGGTCAGCAAGCCCGCGAACGGGCCGGTACCACCGTAGGATACGGTTGCAGCGGCGCCGCCGTCGAGGTGGACCTGACTCGATCCTCCGCCGGAGAGCACGCCAGAATCGGCATAGCCGCCGATGACGGCGATCCGCCGAACCGTGCCGGCGAGGGGCAGGGCGCCCTGCCGGTTGCGCAGCAGCACGATGGCTTCCTTCGCGACCTGTTCCGCCACTGCCGCATTGGCGGCCCGGTCGATCGCCTGGCCAGGCGTCGGAGGATGGGCGTCGAGGCCGTTGGCGTAGATCGCGTAGAGGATGCGCCTATTCATGTCGGAAAGCCTGGCGCGGAACGCCCGGTCCTGCGCGGCGGCGTCCCTGAGCTTTGCTCCGAAATACAGTGCCGGATCTAGCTGTGCGCCCGATTGCTGATCGAGCCCCTTGAGCGCGAATTCCAGCCCGTGAACCGCGCCCCAGTCGGACATGACGAAGCCTTTGTAGCCCCATTCGCGCTTCAGCACTCGGTTGAGCAGGAAGTCGTTGCCGCAGGCCTGGGCGCCATTGACCTGGTTGTACGCGCACGTCACCGCGCCGGGCTTGCCACGCTCGATCGCGATCTGAAACGCCAGGAGATCGCTTTCGCGCAAGCTCGGCTCGTCGATCCCCGCATCGACGAAATGCCGTCCGGTTTCCTGCGCATTGAGCGCGAAATGCTTGACCGTCGAAATTACATGGTTCGACTGCACGCCAGCGATCGCGGCGCCGGCCAGCATGCCTGACAGAAGCGGATCCTCGGCGAAATATTCGAAGGTGCGGCCGTTGCGGGGCTCGCGCACCAGGTTGACGCCGCCGGCAAGCAGGATGTTGAAGCCCTTGGCACGCGCTTCACTGCCGATCATCGCACCGCCGCGCTCCACAAGCGTCGGATTCCAGGTGGCGCCCATAGCGGTGCCCGACGGCAGCGCCGTGGCACCGCCATCGCCGCGCAACCCGCCCAGGAAGGACACGCCCAGGCTCGCGTCGGTCTCGCGCAGCGCAGGCACGTGCAGACGCTCGATTCCTCCAACGAAGCCCGCGCCATAGAGCGCACCCGGGGGAAGCCGAAAACCCTCGCCATAAGGGAAGGCAATGTCGCCATGAGTGAGAACGACCCGCTCGTCGGGCGTCATCGCCTGCTCTGTGGCTGCGGCGCGCTCCTCGGCGGACAGCTGGTGATCCTGAGTCTGGGCATGGGCGGCATCGAGCGCGGCCAGGCCGAAGATCAGGATTGCGACTGTGCGGTTGCGCCGGGACATCACAGGCTCTCTCCACCATTGTTATGGCGAGAGTCGCCTGGACAACCCGCCTTTGAGTGTTGCGTACTGTGAAAGAGATTGCATATTGGGATTGACGGGTCGAGGCCCATGCGCGACGTTCTGCGTTAAAATCACCGAATCTCAGAATGTCTGCCCGCCCATGGACCTGCGTCGCGACGGCGGAAACGGGGAGAGCGCGGGGGTACGCGGAATTTTTTTGACTAAGACCGGCCTGATGGCGGCTTTGCTGATTTCGGTTCCCGCAGCGGCGCAGCAAGCTCCTACCGCAGAAGTTCGCGGCTTGCGAGAAGGGTACCGCGCCCTGATCCCCGGCGCGGGGCCCCCCGACAAGGTCGCGCAGGTTCGAACCATCGCCATAGCCGGCGCAAAGGATCAGCCAGTGCTCCCGGCGCGGGTATATGTGCCCCTGGGAAGCAAAGGACCGCTTCCGACCCTGCTGTATCTGCATGGTGGCGGCTGGGCTTCGGGCGACTTCGACACCACGACGTGATGCTCCGTACGCTTGCAAATTGTTCCAGCGCGCTCGTTGTGGCACTTGAGTATCGCCTGGCGCCGGAACATCCCTATCCTGCAGGGCTTGAGGACGCCTATCGCGCCGTTTTGTGGCTGGCCGCCAGCGGAGACGGGATCGGCGGCGATCGCACGCGGATCGCCGTCGCCGGCGACAGTGCGGGCGGCAACCTGTCTGCAGCCCTGTGCCAATTGTTACGCGAGCGCGCCGGGCCGCGGCTACTAGCGCAGCTGCTGCTCTATCCAAATGTGGGCAATTCGAGGGACACGATTTCCTGGCAGACCTTGGGCACCAAGAGCTTTCCGACCATCGAGTCGATGCAGCGCGTGCTTCGCCTGTATCTGCCGGCCGGCGGGCCGGGCGTCGACGATCCCCTCGTGTCGCCACTTCGGGGAGACTTGCGCGGCCTGCCGCCCGGCCTGGTGCTGGTCGGCGGCAGTGATCCGCTCAAGGACGAAGGGCGCGCCTATGCCGACAAGCTTCGGACGGCGGGCGTCGAGGCGGGGTTTTCGAATTTCCCATTGCTCCGCACGGCTTTGTCCAGTTCTTCAAGAATCGGAAGGATAATCCCGCGGTGACGAGGCGATGGACCTTGCTGCGGCCTTTCTTCGCGGGCGTTTCGCCGCCCGATAGGAAAGTGCGGGTCGGCCTCTCCAGGTTTTGTCAGGCATGCGCGGCGGCAGAATACACGCGGCCAGGCGCTTTCGGCGCTGACGGGATTCTGCCCCCACCATCTTCGCCAAGCGCGGGCGGTAGATCGCTCGGTCAGTTCAGGGCGGGCCCGACGTTCAACCCTGCAATCATGCGCGCACGTTCCCAATGAACGGTCATTCCCGAGCATGCCGAGGTGAAAGGGGCGACGCTTGGCAAGCCGCATCGCAGCGCGCGACGCGATCGTGATCATTCCAAAGCAGTCGCCTTGCGCTGGGCTTGTGGCCGCGGTGGTGCGCGCATCCTTGTCGCCGCCAAATGAAGATCATTGTCGCTCGGAGCAGGCGA
>JAIYAA010000024.1 GCA_027489295.1 Sphingomonadales bacterium
GCGACGATCTTCCTGATGATCCTGGTCAATACCTCGGGTCCGGGCGCCCCGCCCTATCCGCAGCTGGTCCACGCGAAATGGTTCGGCTTCACGCTGGCGGATCTGGTGTTCCCCACCTTCCTGTTCGCGATGGGCAACGCGATGAGCTTCGCCTTCCGCAAGCGGGTGGCGACCGGGCCGTTCCTCGCCCGGCTGTTCAAGCGCGGTGCGATCATCTTCGTGCTCGGCTATCTGATGTACTGGTTCCCGTTCGTCGAGCACGGCGCAAACGGATGGGAACTCAAGCCCTTCGCGCTCACCCGCGTGCCGGGCGTGCTCCAGCGCCTCGCGCTCTGTTATGTGCTCGCCGGGCTGCTGATCCGCTGGCTCAAGCCCCGCCAGCTGCTGCTCGCGGCCATCGCGATGCTGCTCGGCTACTGGACGATCCTGCTCGTCTTCAGCCCGCCGGGCCTGGCCTATGACAAATATCTCAACATCGGCACGCGGATCGATCTGTGGCTGCTGGGGCCGGCGCATCTCTACAAGAAGGATTTCGGCTTCGATCCCGAAGGCCTGCTCGGCACCCTGCCCGCCACGGTCAACGTGATCGCCGGCTATCTGGCCGGCCTCGCGATCGTACAAGGCGGCGACCTGCGCCGCACGGTGGCGCGGATGGCGCTGTTCGGCGTGGTGCTGGTGCTGGCTGGGCTCGCCTGGTCGCCCCTCTTCCCGATCTCCAAGAAGCTGTGGACCGGATCCTATGTGCTGCTCACCGTCGGGATCGACCTGGTGCTGCTCGGCGGCGCGATCTGGCTGATCGAAATCGCCGGGTTCAAGCGCGGCACCCGCTTCTTCACCATCCTCGGCCGCAACCCGCTCGCGATCTACCTCTTCTCCGAACTGTTCGTCACCGTGCTGGGGATGATCCCTGCAGGCACCGAACGCGGCACCTATGAGGCGGCGGGCGTCGACATCTTTCAGGTGATCGCGCCGGGCCCGCTGGGATCGCTGCTCTGCGCCTTCGCCTACACGATGCTGTGCTGGGCGGTGGGCTGGTGGATGGACCGGCGCGGTCTCATTCTCAAAGCCTGAACTCCCCCCGATAAGGCACTTTATTTCAAATAGTTGATCCGCATTAATCGCGGAACGCAGGCTGCGTCTGGACCGTTGGATCGGTTCAGGCGCCGGTCCTCGGCGCCGCTTCTAGAGGTCAACTATGACAGCGTTGGTGCAGTCGGCGGCATTCGCACGCCCGGCTTCGACGAACGGAATGCGGGTGCTGGAGCGCAGCGTCTATCGCGGCCCGCACCTGTTCAGTACCCGCCCGATGATCCGCATCCAGATCGATCTGCGCGATCTGGAATACTGGCCCAGCGACACGCTGCCGGGCTTCGCTGACGCGCTGCTGGCGCACCTTCCCGGCCTGGGCCTCCATGGCTGTAGCTACCAGCGCCCCGGCGGCTTCGTCGACCGACTGCGCGAGGGCACCTGGCTCGGCCATATCATCGAGCATGTCGCCCTGGAGCTGCAGACGCTCGCAGGCTCGCGAGTCACCCGCGGCAAGACCCGATCGGTGAAGGACCGGCCGGGCGTATACAACATACTCTACACCTATCGGGACGAAGCCGTCGGGCTCGCCGCCGGGCTGGCAGCGATCCGCCTGGTCGCCGACCTGTTGCCTGCGCCGCTGCAACGGGTCGAGGGCCTGCATCTACTCGGCACGCCGCCGCTCGATTCAGCCCAGGATGTACGCGCGATCGTCGCATCGCTGCAGGCGGTTTTGAAGGCCAAGGCGCTCGGGCCGACCACCCGCGCGCTGGTCGAGGCGGCAGAGCGGCGCGGCATTCCGGTGGCTCGACTGAACGAGCAGAGCCTGATCCAGTTCGGCCATGGCAGTCGCCAGAAGCGCATTCGCGCGAGCATCACCGGCGATACCGCCCAGATCGCGGTCGAGATCGCCGGCAACAAGGCGGTGACCAAGCAGTTGCTCGCCGAAGCGGGTCTGCCGGTGCCGCGCGGCGCGGTCGTACGCCAGGTGGAGGAGGCACTGGTCGAGGCCAGGCGCCTGCGCTGGCCGGTGGTGGTAAAGCCGCTCGACGGCAACCACGGCCGCGGTGTCACCACCGGCATCGCGGACGAGGAGTCGCTGCGCGCGGCCTTTGCCCTCGCCGCCCAGCATGGCCGCCGGGTGATCGTCGAGCAGCAAGTCCCGGGCAACGACCACCGGATTCTGGTGGTGAACGGCAAGGTCGTCGCGGTGGCGGAGCGCGTGCCGGCGCAGGTGGTGGGCGACGGTCTCCACGCGATTTCCCAGCTGATCGACGACCTCAACCAGGATCCGCGCCGGGGAGCGGGGCACGAAAACGTCCTCACCCGCATCGCGATCGACCAGACGATGCTGGCGCTGCTGGCAAAGTCCGGGCGCGCGCCGAACACGGTGCCGATGGCGGGCGAGCGGGTGATCCTGCGTGATACCGCCAACCTCTCCACCGGCGGCACCGCCGTGGACCGCACCGATGCGATCCACCCCGCCAACCGCGCCATCGCCGAGCAGGCGGCGGCGGTGGTCGGGCTGGACGTGTGCGGGATCGACTTCCTCTCGCCGGACATCACCCGTCCGGTGCACGAGACCGGCGGCGGCATTGTCGAGGTGAACGCCGCGCCCGGCTTTCGCATGCATCTGGAGCCATCCAGCGGCACGCCGCGCGATGTCGCGACCCCGGTGATCGACATGCTGTTTCCGAAGGGGCGCCGCAGCCGCATTCCGATCTTCGCGATCACGGGCACCAACGGCAAGTCGACCACGGCGCGCATGGTGTCGCGCATCCTGTGCCAGGCGGGCCACAATGTCGGCATGACCACGACCAGCGGCATCTATTACAACGGCCATCTGATGGTGGAGGCCGATGCCAGCGGCCCCAAGAGCGCCCGCACGGTGTTGCGCAACGCCAAGGTCGATGTCGCGGTGCTCGAAACCGCGCGCGGCGGCATCCTGCGCGAAGGGCTGGGCTTTGACGGCGCCGATGTCGGCGCGGTGCTCAACGTCACCGCCGATCATCTGGGCATCAACGGCATCGACACGATCGAGGAACTCGCCAAGGTGAAGGGCGTGGTGGTGGAGAGCGTCGCCCGGCGCGGCCATTCGGTGCTCAATGCCGATGATCCGATGTGCCATGGCATCGCCCGCCATGCGCGCGGGACGATCGTGTGGTTCTCGCTCTATGGCGGGCCCGACCTGTCGGCCGACCTGCGCCGTCATATCGCCGAGGGCGGCATGGCAGTGGTGCGCGAACCCGGCAGCTATGGCGGCTGCATCGTCGTGCATCGGGCCGGCGAACGCATCGAGCTGATGCCCGCCGCCGACATCCCCGCGACGCTGGGCGGGATCGCCGAATTCAACATCGCCAACGCGCTCGCCGCGGTGGCGATGTGCGCGGCGCAGCGCGTGCCGCTGGACGCGATCCGCGACGGACTGCACGCGTTCAGCGCCTCGTTCGAGGATTCCCCCGGCCGGCTCAACATCCACGACGCGAACGGGATGCGCTGCATCCTCGACTATGCCCACAATCCCGCGGGTCTCCGCGCGTTGGGCCAGGTGATCGAGCGGATGCGCGGGCGCTATCGCCGCGTCCTCGGCATGGTCAGCATCCCGGGTGACCGGCGTGACTGCGACATCGTCGAGATGGGCCAGCTCGCGGGCGAGATCTTCGACGAGATCGTCTTTCGCGAAGCCCCCGACGGCCGCGGCCGCCCGCGCGGCGAGACCAACGGGCTTATGTCGCAAGGCGCGATGCAGGCCGGCATGTCCCCCGATCGGGTTCACCGCATCGTCGACGAGATGGAGGCCGTCGACACGGTGCTGCAGCTTGGCGGACGGGGCGATCTGATCGTGATCATGCCCAGCGCCATCCAGGCGGTGTGGGACCGCATCCGGGCCTTCCAGCCGACGGTGTCGGCGCCGCAGGAGCACGTGCATGCCTGAGGCAGCCCGCTGGGCACTGATCGTCCATGGCGGCGCCAAGACGATCGATCCGGCGCTCCACGATCGCAACCGCGCGGGCTGCGCCGCCGCTGCCGAAGCGGGCGCGGCGGTGCTGCGCGCCGGCGGCAGCGCGGTCTTCGCGGCGGAGGTGGCGGTGCGAGTGCTGGAGGATGATTCCGTGTTCAACGCCGGCTTCGGCTCGGTGCGGACCAGCGACGGCACCGTCGAGATGGATGCGGCGATCATGGAGGGCACATCGCTGGCGATCGGCGCGGTCGCGGGCGTGCGGCGCATCCGCAATCCGGTGAGCGTCGCCCGCGTGATCCTGGCGGCGGACCCGGCGCTGCTCGCCGGCGGGGGCGCAGAGCGGTTCGCGGCAAATCACGGCATCACGGTGGTCGCGCCGGAGACCATGGTGTCCCGCGACGCGCTGGCCTCGGAACATGCCAAGGCGCACGACACCGTCGGCTGCGTCGCCATCGACGCCACCGGCGCCGTCGCGGCGGCGACATCGACCGGCGGGCTGCCGGGCAAGCATCCCGGCCGCATCGGCGACTCCCCGATTGCCGGCGCCGGCTTCTATGCCGACGATACGCTGGGCGGCTGTGCCTTTTCGGGCGACGGCGAAGCGATCCTGCGGACGCTGCTCGCCGCGCAGGTGATGCACGCACTGGAACGCGGCGGCTCGGCGACCGAAGCGGCCGAACACGCCATCGCGCGGCTCGCCCGGGTGGGCGGCGAGGCCGGCGCGATCGTCCTCGAGCGCGCCGGGGGCTTCGGCATCGCCCATAACAGCACCCATTTCGCGCTGGCGGTGCACAGCAGCGCACTCGATGCGCCCCGCGCGGCGCTCCACCGCGACGAACTCAAGGACCTTCTGCATGGCTGAACACGGCGGCCCGCTCATCATCATCGGCGGCCACGAGGACAAGGACGGCGACAAGACGATCCTGCGCGAAGTCGCGTCACGCGTGCAGGACGGCAAGCTGGTCATCGCCACCGTCGCGAGCCACCAACCGGAGGGCTATTTCGACGCCTATGAAAAGGCGTTCGGCGCCCTCGGCGTCGACAACCTCGTCGAGCTTTACGTCCACGAGCGCGGCGAGACGCTGGCACAGGAAACCCAGTCGCTGTTCGACGGTGCCGCCGGCATCTTCTTCACCGGCGGCGACCAGTTGCGCATCTCCAGCCAGATCGGCGACACGCCGGTGGAGCGGATGGTGCGCGATATCCACCGGCGCGGCGGCGTGGTGGCCGGCACGTCCGCGGGCGCCTCGGTGATGAGCGAGACGATGCTGGTGAAGGGCGCCAGTGGCGAGTCGCACCGCATCGGCGATCTGCACATGGCACCCGGGCTGGGGCTGGTGCGCGACGTGATCATCGACCAGCATTTCGCCGAGCGCGGCCGGATCGGCCGGCTGCTGGGCGCGGTGGCGCAGAACCCGCGCGTGCTGGGCATCGGCATCGACGAGGATACCGCGATCGTGGTGGAGGGCTGCGGCTTCCGGGTGATCGGCGCAGGCGCGGTCACGATCGTCGACGGGTCCGGCGTCACCCACTCCAACATCGCCGAGGCGCGCCCGGACCGGACGCTGTCGATGTACGACGTCCGCCTGCACGCGCTCAGCCATGGCGACGGCTTCGACCTCGCCGCGCGCCGTCCGACGCTGCGCAAGGACTGAACATCCCGGCTTGCCAGCCCCCGCCCCGCCCGGCATTGATCATATAAATAGCATTGCGTGAGGGGTAGCGGGACATGCAGCGGCGGACAGTGTTGACCGGGGCGATGGGTGCAGGGCTGGCGGCGACGCTGCCGATCGCGGCCGAGGCGACCAGCCCGGTGCCCCCCGCCCCGCGCGTGCGCCTGCCGCTCGATACCGGGTGGCGCTTCCATCTCGGCCACGCCGCCGACATGAGCAAGGACTTCAACTTCGGTTTGAACCAACGCACCTATGCCAAGGCCGGTGCCGACACCGCCGATGCCGCCATGGCCGCGTTCGACGACAAGGGCTGGGCGCCGGTGCAGCTGCCGCACGACTGGGCGGTGGAGCTGCCCTATGCGGTGCCGCACGGCATGAAGCCGGAAGACGCCAAGGACGATGTCGCCTCGCACGGCTTCAAGGCGATCGGCCGCGACTTCCCGGCAACCAGCGTCGGCTGGTATCGCCGCCCGCTTCCCATCGAGGCGAGCGACGCCGGCAAGCGCATCTGGCTGGAGTTCGACGGGGTGTTCCGCGACGCGATCGTGTTCGTGAACGGCTATGTCGTCGCGCATAACGAGAGCGGCTATGTGCCCTTCCAGGCGGACATCACTGATTTCCTGAACTTCGACGGCCAGCCCAACCAGCTGGCGGTGCGGGCCGATGCCAGTTTCGGCGAAGGCTGGTTCTACGAGGGCGCGGGCATCTACCGGCCCGTGTGGCTGGTGAAGGCGGCACCGGTGCACGTACCGCAATGGGGCAGCTTCGTCCGCAGCACGGTCACGCCGCAGGGCGCGCAGGTGACCGCCACGATCGAGGTCCGCAACCGCACCGAGGCGGCGGCCGCGGTGACGCTGCGCCAGCAGATCGTGGATGCCGAGGGCGCGGTCGTCGCCCGCTTCCCCGATGCGGCCCTCGCCCCCGCACCCGACGCGCTGGTGACGCAAGAGGCGAGCGTCGCGCTGCCCGCTCCGCGGCTCTGGTCGCCCGAAACGCCCGCACTCTATCGGCTGGTGAGCGAACTGGTCGCGGACGGCGGCGTCATCGATCGCTACGAAACCAGCTTCGGCATCCGCTCGATCCGCTTCGATGGCGCGACCGGCTTCTACCTCAACGACAAGCCCGTAAAGCTGCTGGGGGTATGCAACCACCAGGACCATGCCGGCGTCGGCACCGCGATTCCGGCCGCGCTCGACGCCTGGCGGATCGCGCGAACGAAGGAAATGGGCGCCAATGCCTGGCGCACCGCGCACAACCCGCCGTCCGAGACCTTCCTCGACGCCTGCGATCGGCTGGGCCTGCTGGTGATCGACGAAGCGCGGCGCAACAGCACCGATCCCGAGTCGACCAGCCAGCTCGAGCGCATCCTCCGCCGCGATCGCAACCACCCCAGCATCATCCTGTGGTCGGTCGGCAACGAGGAGCCGCACCAGAAGAATGTGCGCGGCGGCCGGGTGAGCCACGCCATGGTGGCGCATGTCCGCCGGCTCGATCCCACCCGCCCCACCACCCAGGCCTTCGACACCGGCCATTATGAATCCGCCGCGCGGCAGGTCGACGTGATCGGCTTCAACTATCACACCGACAAGACCATCCCGTTCCACGAACGCTTCCCGAACCAGCCAATCATCGGCACCGAGACGGGCAGCACGGTCTCGACCCGGGGCGAGTATTTCAACGACAAGCCGCGCCAGATCGTCCGCGCGTATGACACCGAATATCCCGCCTGGGCCTCCACCGCCGAGCAGTGGTGGCAGATCGCCGATGCCAAGCCGTATGTGGCGGGCGGCTTCATCTGGACCGGCTTCGACTATCGCGGCGAGCCGACCCCGCACGCGCTGTGGCCCGCCGCCTCCAGCTATTTCGGGGTGATGGACCTGTGCGGCTTTCCGAAGGACAATTACTGGTACTACCGCGCCTGGTGGCGGCCCGAGCCGCTCGTCCACCTGCTGCCGCACTGGAACTGGGCCGGTCGCGAAGGCCAGGACATCGAGGTCTGGGCCTATAGCAATGCCGAGGCGGTGGAACTGCTGCTCAACGGCCGCAGCCTCGGGCGCCGCCCGGTGGCGCGCGCCGGCCATGTCGAATGGCGCGTGCCCTATGCGCCCGGGCGGCTGGAGGCGCGGGCGATCCGCGGCGGCCGCGTGGTCGCCACCAGCGTGCGCGAGACCAGCGGCCCCGCCGCCGCGATCCGCCTCACCGCCGATCGCAAGCGGATCGCGGCGGACGGGCGCGATCTCGCGATCCTTGCCGCCGAGATCGTCGATGCGAAAGGCCGCCCGGTGCCCACCGCCGCCACGCCGCTGCGCTTCGGAATCGAGGGACCGGCCGAGCTGATCGGCGTCGGCAACGGCGATCCGACTAGCCATGAGAGCGACAAGGGCCCCACCCGCCGCGCGTTCAACGGGCTTGCCCAGGCGATCCTCCGCCATCACGGGGACGCTGGTGTGATCAAATTTTCCACACAGGGCGAGGGGCTTACGCCCGCCACCGTGGCAATTTTGGCACGCTGACGAGAAATGTTCGCGCTATCAGCGCGAGGCCCTTTCTTGGCCTGATTTATAAGATTATTGCCTCCTCGTTACAGTTTCGACGGAGAGGGACCCCCATGAAGATCAACGGCGCGGCCAAGGCCGCGGCGAGCCTGCTCGCGATCGCGATCGCAGCGCCCGCATTTGCCCAGACCGATGCGCAGCCGCAGGCCGCGGCCCCGGCGCAGGCACCTGCCACCGACGAGCAGGACACGGCCGAAATCGTCGTCCAAGGGTATCGCGCCTCGCTGCGCACCGCGTTGCAATCGAAGCGCGATGCCGATCGGGTGCAGGAGACGCTCTCCGCCCAGGATCTCGGCAAGCTGCCCGAGGCCTCGATCGCCGAGTCGCTGGCGCGCCTGCCCGGCCTCGCCACCAACCGCGATCGCGGCAACGGCACCCAGATCTCGATCCGCGGCATGGGGCCCAACCTGGTCAACACGCTGCTCAACGGCCGCGAGGTCGTCTCGGCCGAAGCCAACCGCAACATCCGCTATGACGACTATCCGACCGAGCTGCTGAACGGCGCCTTCGTCTACAAGTCGCCCACCGCCTCGCAGGTCGAAGGCGCCATTGCCGGCCAGGTGAACCTGCAGACCGTCCGCCCGCTCGATTTCGGCAAGCGCACGATCGCGATCAACCTGCGCGCGAGCTACAACGACCTCGCCCCCGACATCGCCGATGCCAAGCCCTGGGGCTATATCGGCAGCATCTCTTACGTCGACCAGTTCTTCGACAACACGCTTGGCGTCGCGCTGGGCTATTCGGGCCGCCGCCAGGCAAACGCGACCGCGCGCACCAATGTGTTCCGCTACACCAACAGCTTCGCCGACCTGAATGGCGACGGCAAGGGTGCGGCGGGCAACAGCGGCGCGCAGGACAACATCCCCTATGGCTATGAGGCGCTGGTCCGCGGCGGCGACGACATCCGCCACGGCGCGCTCGCGGCGGTGCAGTGGAACCCGGGCCATGGCCTGTTCGAGCTGAACGGCGACTTTTTCTACAGCCATGTGAAGTTCAACGAGACCCAGCGCGGCCTGCGCGCCGAGGGCCTGCCCTTCGGCAACACCTTCTCCAAGCCGACCGTGGTCGACGGCAACGTCACCGGCATCACCGCGACCAACACCGGCGTCGATTACGGCCTCGACGTGCGCAATGTGAACGAGAGCTTCTTCTTCACTGACGACCTGTATGCGGGCGGCCTGAACGGCAAATGGTCGAAGGACGGCTGGACCGGCATTCTCGATGCCGGCTATTCGACCACCCACCGCAACCAGCAGTTCCTGACGCTGCGCACCGAGTTTTCGGCGAGCGCGAACGGCTTCACCTTCCAGGATCGGTTCGGCTCGACCGGCACCTTCCTGACCACCCCGGGCCAGGCGGCGAGCTTCAGCTTTAACCATTCGCTGACCGATCCGAACGTCAACCGCATCTCGGAATTCCAGATCCCGACCAATGGCGGCGGCGCGCCGCTGATCAACGACCATCTGTGGACGCTGAAGGGCGAGCTGCAGCGCGAGTTCGACGGCGGGTTCTTGAAGCGCCTCACCGGCGGCGGCCGCTTCACCGACCGGAGCAAGGATTACACCCAGCGCACCCAGTTCGGTTTCATCGATGCCAGCAATCGCGTCGCGATCCCGTCGAACCTGATCAACGGCACCGTCACCTTCCCCAGCGGCTTCGGCGGCGTGCCGCAGACGCTGTCGATCGACATCCCGGCCGCGATCAGCCGCTATTTCGGCACGCTCGATCCGCAGCAGAGCTTCTACGATCAGTCGTCGAGCTGGAAGGTGCGCGAGTCGACCGTGGCCGCCTATGCCCAGGCCGATCTGGAAGGTACGCTGTTCGGCATCGCGGTCACCGGCAATGCCGGCCTGCGCATGGTCCACACCGACACCAGCTCGCGCAGCACCCAGATCGACGGCCAGGGCGCGGTTGCAGTCGCCACCCCGGTGCGGTTCGACAACGCCTTCACCGACTGGCTGCCCAACCTGAACCTCAACTTCAAGCTGACCGACAAGCTGCAGATGCGCTTCGGCGCCAGCAAGGCGATCGCGCGCGCGCCGCTCGATGACTTGAACGCGGGCGTGGGCGTGTTCACCAGCGGCGGCGCGCCTTCGGCCACCGGCGGCAACCCGCTGCTCGAGCCGTTCCGCGCCAAGCAGCTCGACCTCACCTTCGAATGGTATTTCGATCGCGACAGCGCGCTGACGATCTCGGGCTTCTACAAGGACCTCGACACCTTCATCGCCACCCAGACGACCACCCGCAACTTCACCGATGCGGGCGGTAACATCGTCCAGGGCACCTTCACCCAGCCGATCAACGGCCGCGGCGGCACGATCAAGGGCGTGGAAGTCGCCTTCCAGAAGGCGTTCACCTTCCTGCCGGCGCCGTTCGACGGCTTCGGCACCTATCTGAACTACTCCTACACCGACAGCGACATCACCGTGCGGGAGCGCGACAACGCCATCGGTGCGACGGCGCTGCCGGGCCTGTCGAAGCATGTCGGCAACGCCACGCTCTACTACAGCAAGCGCGGCTTCGAGGCGCGGATCGCGTACCGCTACCGCAGCAACTATGCGACCGAGCTGGGCGACACCGATCGCCTGCTCTACACGCGCAACGAAGGCGTGCTGGACTTCCAGACCTCGTACAAGTTCCAGAACGGCCCGCTCAAGAATGTCGAGCTGCTGTTCCAGGCCAACAACCTCACCGACGAGCCGTTCGAGACTTATTATGGCGATACCCGCCTGCAGGGCCGCTATGAACGGTTCGGCCGTCGCTTCCTCGCCGGTATGAGCTACAGCTTCTGATGCTGGGCCAGCTTCTCGCCGCCGCAGCCCTCGCCGCCGGTTCGCCGGCGGCGAAGGACGACACGCTCTATCTGGGCGCGGACCTCAGCTATGTGAACGAGATGGAGGATTGCGGCGCGGTCTATCGCGATCGCGGCAAGCCGGTCGATCCGTTCGCGCTGCTGAAGGCCAAGGGCGGCAACATCGTCCGCGTGCGGCTTTGGAATAACCCGGACTGGACCCGCTACAGCAACTATGACGACGTCCTGAAGACGATCCGCCGCGCCCATGCGGCGGGTCTCAAGGTGCTGCTCGACTTCCATTATTCGGACGACTGGGCGGATGGCGAGAAGCAGCGGCCGCCCGCCGCCTGGGCGAAGCTCGATACCGATGCGCAGGTAAAGGCGGTGTATGACTATACCCGCGAGATCCTGGGCAAGCTCGCCGCGCAGGGCCTGATGCCGGACATGGTGCAGGTCGGCAACGAGACCAATCCCGAGCTGATGGGCGGCGTGATCGGCGAGGCGATCCATTGGGAGCGCAACGCCAAGCTGTTCAACGCCGGCATCAAGGCGGTGCGCGACGCGGGCAAGGCCAGCGGCACGCGCCCCAAGGTGATGCTGCATATCGCCCAGCCCGAGAATGTGATGCCCTGGTTCGACCAGGCGACGGTGGCGGGCGTGCTCGATTACGACGTGATCGGGATCAGCTATTACCGCAAATGGTCGAAGCTGGGCATCGACGGGCTCGGCAAGGTGATCGCCGCCGCCAAGGACCGCTACCAGGCGGACGTGATCGTGGTGGAAACCGCCTACCCGTTCACCAACGACGGCGCCGACCAGTCGCCCAACCTACTCGGCCCCGACACGCTGATCCCCGGTTATCCGGCGACCCCGGGTGGCCAGCGCCGCTACCTGATCGACCTCACCCAGCAGGTGGTGACCAGCGGCGGCATCGGCGTGGTCTATTGGGAGCCGGCCTGGGTCTCCACCCGGTGCAAGACGCGCTGGGGCACCGGCTCGAACTGGGAAAACGCCGCCTGGTTCGACCTCAACAAGCACGAGGCGTTGCCGGCCTTCGACTTCCTGCGACACGCCTATCGGCGTCCGGCAAAATGACGTGGAGCCCTCCCCGCACCCCGGGGAGGGTCAGGCCTCGCCGGGGCCCAGCACAGCTGCCAGCGCGTCGGCGGCCTGGGCGCGGCGTTCGACGATACCCGCGGTCATCCGCAGCACCAGCTCGCGCGCGCCCTGCCAGTGGCTGCCGCTGCGCCGGGCATGGGCGAGTTGCGGGAGGCCGCCCACGGCACTTCCCCAGCCGCTCGCCAGCGCCTGCACCCGCTCTGCCACATCGGCATCGGGGCTGTCCCCGCTCAACAGGAGCGACGGAAAGGGCAGCCGGATCTTTGGCGAGGCGAAATGGGCGGCGTCCCCCTCGCCTGCGATCGGATCGATCAGCAGCGCACCGGCGACCCGCGCGCTATAGTCCCGCGGCGACAGGCGCGCCCACCAGGTCGCGGCGAAACAGCTCGCGCCATTGGCCACCAGCAGCACTGGCCGTTCGGCATGAAGGATCGCCGAGTCGAGCTTCGCCGCCCACAGGCTGCGCTGCCGCGGCGTTTCGTCCGAATAATCGAGATGCGCGTCGCTGCGCAGCGGCGACCCGAACAGCGCGGAAAGCGCCCGGGCCGGCCCGGTACCGGTACAGATAACGGAAAATCGATCGAGCGGGGCCGTGGCGAGCGTCATGGCGATGCTTCCCGAGTCCAAGTCGAGCGAGGCTATATCCGAGCGCGAAGCTGTGCAATGCGGATTTGGTGCGGCCGGGCGGCACTCGGCGCACGGTTCGGCGCGGCAGGCAGGGCCCGTGGGGTCGGCGAACGATGAGGTATCGGGAGCATGGCGACAGGCAAGGGCTGGTGGATGCTGCCGATGGTGCTCCTGGGCGCCGCTGTGCCCGCCGTCGCGCAGCCCGTGCCGGACGCCGGCCCCGGTCTCGCCGGCTATAATCTCCGCGTCTGGAACCTCGTCGACGGTGCACCGCCCGAGATCTGGGCGTTGGCCCAGTCCGCCGAAGGCTATCTGCTGCTCGGTACCGGTGCGGGTCTGTATCGTTTCGACGGTCTCCGCTTCGAACGCGTGCTGCCGGCGCAGGGAAATTTTCCCTCGAACAACATCACATCGCTGCTCGCGCTGCCCGGCGGCACCCTCTGGATCGGTTTCTTCACCGGGCAGATCGCCCGGCTGAAGGACGGCCGGCTCGATCGCTTCCTGGCCGGCAGCGCCTCACCGATTGAGCAATTCGCGCAAGGGCGTGACGGCACGATCTGGGCGGCGCGCAGCGGCCCGGAGGGTGGCCTGTTCCACTTCGATCAGGGTCGATGGACGCGGATCTCCCTCGGCGATCGCAGCGCCGATCGTCAGCTGCGCAGCGTGCTCGCCGCGCGCGACGGCAGCATCTGGGCGGTGACCGATCGCCAGCTGCTGGTGCGTCGCCCCGGCAACCCCAGCTTCCAGCCGGTGCGGCCGAGTACCGGTGCCGCGCGCGTGGCGCAGGCACCGAACGGAAGGATCTGGACGTCCGCCCCGGGCAAGAGCACGCCCGAAATCGGCTCGACGCCGGTCCCGCCCGACCTCGCCGCACCGATCGCCGACCGGATGATCTTCGGGCGCGACGGGACGCTGTGGCAATCGGCATTTTCTGGCGGCGTGCTGCAGGTCCGGGGCCTGGCGCAGGGCTCGCCGCAGCTGGTACGGCTCGGCACGGCGGGCGGGCTGCCCTCGCCGGTCGCCGTACCGCTGCTCGAAGACCGCGAAGGCAATGTGTGGATCGGCACCAATCTGGGGCTGGTGCGGTTGCGGCCGGTTAGCGCGGTCACGGCGCTGCGGCTGCAGGCCAAGCCCTTCGCCGTGTTCGAGGTCGCCGCTACCGACGACGGCACCGTCTATGCGCTGTACCGTCAGCGGCTGTACCGCGCACGGCCAGGCGAGCCGATCACGCTGTTCCGGACGATTCCCGGCGACGCCACCGTGATCGAAGCAGAAGGGCGCGACCTCATCATCGGCCTGCGCGGCGGCGTGCTGCGCCTGCGCGGCGAGCGCCTGGAGCGACTGCCACTGCCGCCGATACCCGGCGACGTCACCTCCTGGTCGCGCGATGCCGCGGGCCGCCCCTGGATCACGGTCGCCAATCGCGGCGTGTTCACGCTGGGCAAGGCAGGCTGGCAGCCGGCGCCGATCGCTTCTCCCATGCCCCACCCGGGCCAGACCCACGCGATCTCCGGCGCCGGCGCGGGCGAGTGGCTGTTTGCGCAGGATCGCGTCCTACGCCGGGAGGGCGCGGCCTACCGCCTGCTGCCGCCGTCGGCCCAGCCCGAGGTGGGCCATATCCACCTGCTTTCGTTCGGACCCGCGGGCATGCTGGTCGGCGGGGAGACCGGGCTGGCGCGCCGCCGGGGCGACCGCTTCGAAACGCTGCAGCCGCGCAGCGCCCCGGATCTCGTCGGGATCAGCGGCATCGTCCAGTCGCCCGACGGCACCGTCTGGATCAACACCGTGCGCGGGCTGATCCAGACCACGGCGCGCGATCTGGATGCCGCCTTCCGCCATGCCGGCACGCCGCTGCGCCTCCAGCTGTTCGCCGCCAGCGACGGGCTGCCCGGCGTCGCCCAGCAGGACGAGCACCGCTCGACGGCGGTGCGCGGCGGCGACGGCCGGATCTGGACATCGAACACGCTCGGCATCGGCTGGATCGACCCGCGCCGCATCGTCCACAATCCCCTGCCGCCGCGGGTGCTGATCCGCAGCCTCACGGCCAACGGCGTCCTCTACGAAACGCCCCACGCCCTCGCCCTGCCCGCCGGCACCGCCAATCTGCGTATCGCCTATACCGCGCTGAGCCTGGCGGAGGCCGAGCGGGTGCGGTTCCGCTATCGCCTGATCGGTGTCGACCGCGACTGGGTGGAAGCCGGCTCCGCCCGTGAGGCCTATTACGCCAATCTCGGTCCCGGCCGGGTGCGCTTCCAGGTCATCGCCTCGAACAACGACGGGGTGTGGAACGAAACGGGGGCAAGCATGGAATTCACCATCGCCCCCCGCTTCACCCAGACCGGCTGGTTCCGGGCACTGGCGATCGGGCTGGGCGCCGGGCTGCTCTGGCTCCTCTATGCCTGGCGGATGCGCGAGCTGATGGCGCGCGGCCGGGCCCGGGCCGAGGCCAAGATCGCCGAACGCGAGCGGATCGCCCGCGAACTGCACGATACGCTGCTGCAGAGCATGCAGGGGCTGATGCTGCGATTCCAGGCTGCCGCCTATGCGACCGAGCCCGGATCGCGCGCGCAGGCGCTGCTCGATTCGGCACTCGATCGCGCCGACGACGTGATGCTGGAGGCGCGCGACCGGGTGCTGGCGCTGCGCAGCATCACCGAAGCCGGCGATCCGCAGCCGCTGATCGAGGAACTGGCGCGCTGCCTGGCCGAAGAAGGGCTGGTCGTGACCGTGATGCGCGAGGGGCCGGCGGTGCGCTATGCGCCCGCCCAGCTCGAAGACATTCTGGCGATCGTCCAGGAGGCGCTGGCCAATGTCCGCCGCCACGCCGGCGTCGCGACCGCGGCGGTCACGCTGCGGGTCGGACGGCAGGAGATAGCGGTGGAAATCCGCGACGCGGGCCGCGGCATTCCCCCCCGGATTCTGGCCGAGGGCGGGCGCCCCGGCCATTTCGGCCTGCAGGGCATGCGCGAACGCGCGGATGCGCTGGGCGGCCTCCTCGCGATCGAACCCGGCGACGGGGGTGGCACCCTCGTTCGGCTGGTGCTTCCGAAATGAAGCGACCCTTGCGTCTGCAATGTTTCTGAACGATGAGGGATCTCGCCCGGGCTGATTTCCGTTTAGGGAAGCCCTTCGCCCTGCGGGGATGGCGGGCAGGGTTCATGGGTGACAATGACGTCCTTTGATCGCACGCTGGAACGGTTGCCGCTGCTCGTTGGGCGGCGGCCGCTCGCCTATGCCATCACGATCGGCTTCTGCGTCGTAGCATGGTGGCTCCGGCTGGTGCTCGATCCGCTGTTCCCGCCCGGCTTTCCCTATCTCACCTTCTTCCCGGCCGTCATCCTGGCCTCGTTCCTGTTCGGGCGCGGGCCGGGGATCGTCGCGGGGCTGCTGTGCGGCCTCCTCGCCTGGTACTTCTTCATTCCGCCGGTGCGCAGCTTCGCGCTGTCGCGCACCACGGGGGTCGCGCTGTTCTTCTACATCGGCGTGGTGACGGTGGACATCCTCCTGGTCCATTGGATGCAGGTCGCCAATGCCCGCCTCTCCGCCGAGCGCGAACGCAGCGCACGCCTGGCCGAGCGTACCGAGATCCTGTTCGAGGAACTGCAGCACCGCGTCTCGAACAATCTGCAAATGGTCGGTGCGATGCTGTCGCTGCAGCGGCGTACCGTGGCCGATGGGGAGGCCAAGCGCGCGATCGGCGAGGCTGCGGCAAAGCTCCAGCTGATCGGCCGCATCCAGCGCCGTCTCTACGGCAGCAAGGGCGAACCGCTGGCGCTCGACACCTTCGTCACCGCGCTGGTCGAGGAATTGGCGGAGAGCGGCGGCAAGCCCGGCATCCGCCATGTGGTGGAGGCGAACACCGAGGTGTTGCTTCCCCCGGACCGCGCGATCCCGCTTGCGCTGATCGTGGCGGAGGCGATCGCCAACGCGATCGAGCACGGCTTTGCCGAGCGCGAGAGCGGCAGCATCGTCGTGACGGTGTGCGCCGGGGCGGCCGGGCTGACTCTCACCATTCGCGACGACGGGCGCGGCGTGCCCGAAAGCTTCGACGTCCACCGCGCCGACAGCCTTGGCCTGCGCATCGCCCGCAACCTTGCCCAGGGGATGGGAGCCGAACTGCATATCGCGGCGGCCCAGCCGGGCACGCTGGTCACGCTGCGCGACATTCCGATCGATCCGCAGCCCCGCGCGCACTGATCGCGGTCAAGGCCGCTGGTACGGCGTGGTGGCATGGCGTACAGTATCCATAATGGAGGGCGGCCATGGAACAGCGTTCTAGCACCCCGATGGCAGCAAGGCTGGGCTTCAAGCCCGGCATGCGCGTCTGGTTTCACGACATGCCGGCGGCGATTCGTGCCGCCATCGCCCCCGAACGGGCCGCACTGGAAGAGCTGGGCTGCGCCACCGACGGCGTGCAGGCCGTGCATCTGTTCGCCTCGCGGCGCGATCATCTGGAACGCGAACTTTCCGCGCTGCGCTCGCTGCTCTCCAGCAACGGCTTCTGCTGGGTATCCTGGCCCGATCCGAAGAGCGGATCCGACGTGGATGGCGGCGTGATTGCGGACCTGGCCGCCGCGCAAGGCTGGACCGAACGCGACCGCTGCGCGCTGGACGGATGGGCGGGCGTGAAGCTTACCCCGCCGCTTCATCCCGGAATCGAAACGATCCCCAGATAATCGTTATTCCGGACAACAACCGAATAGACAGAGCCCCTGTCTTGCGCGAGGTTGCGCGTCGATCTTGCTATGACCTCCACCATGCTGCCCTGGACCTCCGATCCCGCTTTGCCGGATCACGAACGCATCGCGCACGCCGCCGCGTTCCGCGACCGCATGACCAGCCGGCACAGCTGCCGCAGCTTTTCCAGCCGGCCGGTGCCGCGGGCACTGATCGAAACCGCCATCGCCGCAGCCGGCACCGCCCCCAGCGGCGCCAACCGCCAGCCCTGGCATTTCGCGGTCGTCTCCTCGCCCGGTGCCAAAACCGCGCTGCGGGTCGCGGTGGAAGAAGAGGAGCGCAACTTCTACGGCGACATCGGCGGCAGCGAATGGCAGGGGTTGCTGCGCGACCTGGGCGCGCGGGCGGACAAGCCCTATCTTGAAACCGCGCCCTGGATCATCGTCGTCTTCGGGCAGACGCGCGCCAGCGACACCGATCGCTTCCCCAACCCGCATGTCACCGAAAGCGTCGGCCTCGCCTGCGGGCTGCTGGTCGCCACCTTGCACCTGGCGGGGCTTGCCACGCTGATCCACACCGCCACCCCGGCGCGATTCCTCAACCGCCTGTGCCGCCGCCCCGAGCATGAGCGGCCGGTCCTGATGATCGTGGTCGGCCATCCCGCCGACGATGCGACCGTCCCCGCCGCCGCGCTGGAACGCAAGCCGCTCGATCAGATCGCCAGCTGGCTCTAAGCGCAGCGGGTGACCAACCCGATTCCCGCTCGCCTGCTTTCGCTCGATCTCGTCCGCGGCACCGCCCTGCTCGGCATCCTGCTGCTCAACATCGTCGGCTTCGCGATGCCCGAGGCCGCCTATTTCAACCCGCGCGCCTATGGCGGCTGGCACGGGGCGGACCTTGCCGCTTGGCTGGTGAACTTCCTGTTCTTCGACGGGAGGATGCGGGGGCTGTTCTCCTTCCTGTTCGGCGCCTCGCTACTGATCGTGACCGATGCGGCCGAGGCTGCCGGGCGCGATCCGGCGCGGACGCATTATGCCCGGATGGGCTGGCTGTTCGCATTCGGGCTCGCCCATCTCTGGCTCGTCTGGCACGGCGACATCCTAGCCCATTACGCGCTGGTCGGCATGATCGCCTTTCCGCTGCGCAAGCTGCCGGTTGCGCGGCTGGTGAGCCTGGGCGCGGTGCTGGTGCTGGCGAGTACCGCCCTGTTCGGCACGCTGGCACATGATGCCTGGCGGATGTCGCTCGCCCCCCAGCCCGCCCGAGGCGAATATACCGCATTGGCCGAGGCGTTCGGCACGCCCCCGGCCCACCGCATCGCCGAGGAACTGGCGGTGCGCCGCGGCGACTATGCCGGTGTCGTCGCGCAGCGCTTCGGCGCCTATGCCTTCAGCCCGTTCGCGATGCTGACGCTCTATGGCTGGGAAACGCTGGGCTATATGCTGTTCGGCATGGCGGCGCTGCGCAGCGGATTGCTGGCGGGCCGCTGGCCGCGCGAGACCCTGCGGCGCTGGTGGCTGCGCAGCTGGGCGATCGCCCTCCCCGTCTATGCCCTGCTCGCCTGGTGGCAGGTCGCGGCCGGCTTCAGCCTGTTCTCGGTGCTGCTGGCGGGGGTAACGCTCACCGGGCTGATGCGGCCGGCGATGATCCTCGGCTGGGCCTGCCTGATCCTGCTGATCGCACGTCCCGGCGGATGGCTCACCACTCACGTCGCCGCCGCCGGCCGCATGGCCTTCTCCAACTATCTCGCGACCAGCCTGGTCTGCGTGCTGCTGTTCGACGGCTATGGCCTGGGATGGTTCGGGCGGCTCTCCCGCTGGCAGCTCTACCCGGTGGTGCTGGGCGTCTGGACGCTGCTGCTGCTCTGGTCGCGTCCCTGGCTGCTGCGCTTTCGCTACGGTCCGCTGGAATGGCTGTGGAGAAGCCTTGCACGGGGCGCCTTGCAACCCATTCGCAATAGCCTTGCGAATCGATCGCAGTAGCTATACAGCATGGCCCATCGAGGATTCGAGGGATTTCCGATGGTCGTGTGCGTGTGCAATGCCCTGCGGGAGCGGGAAGTGCGGGAAGCGGTGCGGAAGGGTGCGCAGAGCGCCTGCCAGGCGTACCGCGCGCTCGGCTGCCAGGCGAAGTGCGGCCAGTGCGTTCCGTTCGCCCGCGCGATCATAGCCGAAGAACGTGCTGCCGCCTGACACCAGATCCCCGGTTCCGTCCCGTTCGTTTCGCGGCTAGGCTGAGCGCCGAACGACAAGGGATGTGCACATGAAGGGCGACGCCAAGGTTCTCGAGTATCTCAACGAGGTGCTGAAGAACGAGCTCACCGCGATCAACCAATATTGGCTGCATTATCGCATGCTCGACCATTGGGGCGTGCAGAAGCTCGCCCAGTTCGAGCGACACGAATCGATCGACGAGATGAAGCATGCCGACTGGCTGGCAGAGCGCATCCTGTTCCTCGACGGGCTGCCGAACTTCCAGCTGCTCGGCCGCCTGCGCATCGGCGAGACGGTGGAGGAACTGCTCCGCGCCGATCTGGCGCTGGAGGTGGAGGCAATCGCCGTGCTGCGCGACGCGATCCAGCATTGCGAGACCGTCCGCGACTTCGTCAGCCGCGACCTGTTCCTCAAGATCCTCGAGAGCGAGGAAGAACATGTCGATACGCTGGAGCGTCAGTTCGACATGATCGCCCGCATGGGCCTGGAGAACTATATCCAGCTCAACAGCAAGCCGACCGAGGCGGAGTAAGGCCCTTCCCTTCTAAGCCCCCTCCCGCAAGCGGGAGGGGCGCTTCTCAGCTCTTGTCGCGGTCGAACGGGTTCTTCGGCGCGCGCAGCACCAGCCGCACCGGCACCGCGCCGAAATCGAACTCGCGGCGCAGGCCGTTGACCAGATAGCGCTGATAGCTCATCGGCAGCAGGTCGACCCGCGTGCCGAACAGCACGAAGCTGGGCGGGCGCGTCTTGTTCTGGGTGACATAGCGCGGCTTGATCCGCTTGCCGCCCGGCGCGGGCGGCGGATTGGTTTCGATCGCGCGCTCGAACCAGCGGTTGAGCTGGCCGGTGGACACGCGCCGCGACCAGGCGTCGCGCGTCTCGAACGCAACGCGCATCATCGTGTCGAGGCCCTTGCCGGTGATCGCCGAGACGGTGAGCAGCGGCACGCCCTTCACCTGCGCCAGGCCTTCGTCCAGCGCGGTCTTCACGCCGTTGAACAGGCTGGAGGCGTTTTCCGCCACGTCCCACTTGTTCATCACGATGATCAGCGCGCGGCCTTCCTGCAACACGCGATCGGCGATCTTGAGGTCCTGCACCTCAAGCCCGCGCGTCGCGTCAAGCAGCAGCACCACAACTTCGGCGAAATCGATCGAGCGCAGCGTGTCGGCGACCGAGAGCTTCTCCAGCTTCTCCTCGACCCGCGCCTTCTTGCGCAACCCGGCGGTATCGACCAGCCGCACCTTGCGCGGCTTGTCCTCGAAATCGGTCCACTCGTAATCGATCGAGATCGAGTCGCGGGTGATGCCGGCCTCGGGCCCGGTGATCATCCGGTCCTCGCCGAGCAGCCGGTTGACCAGCGTCGACTTGCCCGCGTTCGGACGGCCGACGATCGCCAGCTTGAGCGGCGCATCGGGGCTGTCAGGATCATCCTCGGGCTCCTCGTCCTCGCGATCGACATGCGGCAGCAGCGCTTCGAACAGATCGACGACGCCCTCGCCATGTTCGGCCGAGAAGGGGATAGGATCGCCCAGACCCAGCGCCATCGCCTCGAGGATCCCGGACTCGCCCGCACGGCCTTCGGCCTTGTTGGCCATCAGCACCACCGGGCGGTCGGTCGAGCGCAGCCAGCGCGCGATTTCCTCGTCAAGCGGCGTCACGCCCGCGCGTGCGTCGATCAGGAACAGCGAGACGTCGGCCTCGCGCACCGCTGCCTCGGTCTGCGCGCGCATGCGGCCGGGAAGCGTCGCCGCATCCTCGTCCTCATAGCCCGCGGTGTCGATCACGCGGAATTCGAGGCCGAGCAGCGACGCATCGCCCTCGCGGCGATCGCGGGTGACGCCCGGCTGATCGTCGACCAGCGCTAGGCGCTTTCCGACCAGCCGGTTGAACAGCGTCGACTTGCCCACATTGGGGCGTCCGATGATGGCGACAGTCGGCAAAGGCATGATCGATTCTCTAACGCAGTCGAAGGGCGACGCAAAGTCGCCGAAAAAACGACAGGGGCCGGAGCGCTGCGCCCCGGCCCCCGATTGGGACATACACCCGGCCGAAGCCGGGAAGAACAACTCAGCGATAGGCGGTCAGGCGCCCCTTGTCGTCGAGCAGGTACAGCGTGCCCTTGGCGATCACCGGCGCCAGCGACAACGGATCCTTGGTTTCCTTGGTCGAAAGAACGCTGCCGTCCTTGGGCGAAACCGACACGATTTCGCCCAGCGTGTTGATCAGCAGCAGCCGCCCACCGGCCACGATCGGGCCCTTCCAGGCGATCGGATTCTTGAGCTTCTTCTCGTTCTTGTACTTCTGCAGCTGGACGATCCAGCGCGGCTTGCCGTTGCTGCGCGACAGGCAGAGCAGGCGCGCATCGTCGGTGACGACGAACAGCCACTCGCCCGCGGCATAGGGCGAGGCGAGGCCGCCGATGCTCTGCTCCCACAGCGTCGAGCCGCTGGTGATGTCCACCGCGACCATCCGGCCGCCCTCGCCCAGCGCGTAGACGCGGCCCTGGTCGATCACCGGCTCGGCATCGATATCCGACAGCGAGGAGACCGAGGTAGTCATGGTGTTGCGGGTCAGCACGTCGCCCCACAGCGACAGGCCGTTCTCGTAGCGATAGGCATTGAGCTCGCCAGACGAGAAGCCGGCGACGACCGTGCCCTGCGCCGAAGCCGGAGCCGCGACGCCGAAGACGCCCTGCGATTCCAGGCTGGCGGTCGCCGTCCAGGAAACTTCGCCCTTGTCCTGGGTGAGCGCGAACAGCTGGTTGTCCTGCGTCACCACATAGACGTTGCCGTTGGCGAGCGTCGGCGCACCGCGTAAGGGACCGCCGGGGCGCTTGCGCCAGACTTCCTTGCCGTCCGCTTCCTGCAGCGCGACCACATCGCCCAGGCCGTTGGTGGCGAACACGTGATCGCCCTCGGCGCTGACGCCGCCACCGAATAACGCGCCGCGGTTGCGCTTCGCCGTGCCAGCGCCGGTATTGGCCTTCCAGATCTCGGCACCGGTATCGGCGGCCAGCGCGTGGACGACACCCGCCTGGTCGATCACGAACAGCTTGTTGCCTTCGATAACCGGCGAGGCCGCGAGGCGCTCGCTCTTCGACGGCTTGGCGACCTGGCGCGACCAGACGCGCGACAGCGACTCGCCCAGCGTCAAATGGCCCATCGCCTTGCTGGCGCTGCCGCCCGGCTGGCCCCAGTTTTCGTTGGTGGCGGCTTCGGGGAGCTGCACCTCGATGCCGGCCAGCGTCTTGTCGGCGCTGATGTCGTTCTCGGTCACCAGGATCGGCACGCGCTCGCCCAGCACCGGCGTCTTCTTGCCGCCACTGCCCTTGAACACACCACAGCCGCTCACCAGCGCGAGCGCGGCGACCGCCGTTACAACGCGAACCTTCGTGTTCATTTAGCTTGCTTTTCCTGGGTCTGAGCGGTCGTCGTCGGAGCGACCGAAAGCGTCTTTGCGAGTTCGGCGGTGCGTTCCCGGATCGTCTCCGGCACGCGGGCACCCGCCTCGCTCAGCTGGCGATAGAGCTTCGCGGCCTCGGCGCGCTTGCCCGATTTCAGATAGGCCGCCGCCACCATCTCGCCGGCCGAACCGAACCAGGGCGAATCGGGGTTGGCGAAGGTGCCGAGCCGCTGGATCACGTCCTGCGGCTTCAGCGTGTCGAACTCGGCCTGGGTCTGGCGAACCAGCGCCAGGTCGCGGAACGGCTGGGCGAGCTTGGCATCGGTCACCACACTGGCGAACTTGGTGGCCGCGCCCTTCTTGTCGCCCTTCAGGAACAGCAAATTGCCCTGGGTGAAGCGCGCCATCGCGGCATAGCCGTCCTCGCCCTGCGCCAGCTTGTCGAGCGCGGGCGTTGCCTGGCCGACCTGGTTCTGCGCGGCGAGCTGGAGTGCGGCGTCATATTCCTCGCCCCGCGCCTCGGCAGCGGCACGCTGGGTGTGATCATAGTACAGCCAGCCGGCGACCGCGATCAGGAACGCCACCACGCCCGCCGCGATCAACAGGCCATAGCGACGCCCGGCGCGGATCAGCTGGTCACGACGATATTCCTCGTCGACTTCGCGAAGAAAGGCCTCGTCGGTGGTACCGGAAGGAGGAAGCGCCAAAATCTACTCCATGGGTCTGATGCGGTCGCGGACCTTAGCGCCGCGTACCGTGAACGCAAATCGCCCTACTCCGTCAGTCCCGCGGCGCATAGACCTGATCCGGTCCCGGAAAGGCCCGCGACCGTACCTCGGCGGCATAGGTTTCAACCGCGGCGGAAATGCGGCCGGCCATGTCGTCATAGCGCTTCACGAACCGCGGGGTGCGCTCGAACAGGCCGAGCATGTCCTCGGCGACAAGCACCTGGCCGTCGCACTGCGCCGACGCGCCGATGCCGATGGTGGGGCACTGAACGGCCTTGGTGATCTCCACCGCGATCGGCTCGACCACGCCTTCGACCACGATCGCGAACGCCCCCGCCTCGTCCATCGCCACCGCGTCGCCGACCAGCTTGGCGCGCTCGGCATCGCTGCGGCCGCGCGCGCCATAGCCGCCCAGGACGTTGATCGCCTGAGGCGTCAGGCCGATATGCCCGATCACCGGAATGCCGCGCTCGTTCAGGAACTGAACCGTGGGCGCCATCGCCGCGCCGCCTTCCAGCTTCACCGCCGCCGCGCCGGTTTCCTTGAGCAGCCGCGCGGCGCTCTCGAACGCCTGTTGGGGCGAGGATTCGTAGCTGCCGAACGGCATGTCGATCACGACCAGCGCGTGATAGCTGCCGCGCACCACCGCCGCCCCGTGCGCCGCCATCATCTCCAGCGTGACCGGCACGGTGGACGGCAGGCCGTAGATCACCTGGCCCAGGCTGTCGCCGACCAGCAGCATGTCGCACGACTCGTCCATCAGCTGCGCCATGCGGACGGTGTAGGCGGTGAGCATCACCAGCGGCTCGCCGCCCTTGCGCTTGCGGATCGCCGGCACGGTGACGCGCTTCATCGGCGCGGGCGTAGGGTTGGCGCGGCTGGTGGCGGTATCGAGCGTGAGCTGGTGCGACATGGCGCGGGGGTCTAGCCGGTAAGGGACCACGCCGCCAGTGCCGCTTGTGGGCCCATAAGCGGAACCGGCCCGCGCGAAAACCGCCCCGCCCCTTGCCGGTACGCTGTCGTCCTACCGGATCCAGCCGCGCCGGGTTGCCATGCCGGCGAGCCAGATCTGGAAGATGGCGACTGCCAGAATGAACGCCGGGATCGCGAATGCCTGGAGCGGCCCCGAGAGCACGCCGGTCGCGAACAGATAGCCGAACTGCACAATCACCGCCGCCAGCGATATGACGTAGAGGACGTTCGCCTTGCGCGAGCGCCGCAGCATCGCCAGCGAGCCAAGCAGACTGGCGCCGACACCGATCGCGTAATCGACCAGGAACCAGCGCGGAACGGCTTGATAATATTCCCAATTCCAGAATGTAGGCTCGCCTGCCCGCTCGGGCGAGACGTTCGCATGGACCGTGAAGACGAGGCAGCCGAGCAGCCCCCACAGGACCAGCATCGTCGCGACGGTCCGGAACCAGCTGGCCGGTCGTTGTCGAATGTAAGATGCCATGCGAACCCAATATACCGTGTCTATTACGATGTTAATTTAGGATAAACACGGAGCTAAGGCCATAAATGCATCGATTTTTCGGGCTCAAAGCAACGCGCGGGCGTATCGCTCCGGCGCGAATCCAATCAGAATACCGCCGGGATACTCCAGCACCGGCCGCTTGATCATCGAAGGCTGCGCGATCATCAATGCAGTCGCCTTGACCGCATCCAGATCGATCTTGTCGGCATCGGGCAGCTTCCGGAAGGTGGTGCCGGCGCGATTCAGCAGCGGCTCCCATCCCTCGGCCTCGATCCAGCGTGCGAGCCGCGCCGGATCGACGCCTTCCACCTTGTAGTCGTGAAAATGATAGGCGACGGCGTTGGCGTCGAGCCACGCCCGTGCCTTCTTCATCGTGTCGCAGTTCTTGATGCCGTAGAGCGCAATCGTCATGCGCCTTTAGTGGAGGAAACGGCCCAGCGTCACAACCGGTTGGGGCTCCAGTCCCAACGCGCGATAGAAACCGATCGCCGCATCATTGCCTTCGCGGACCATCAGCTGGAGCTTGGGGCAGCCGCGCGCGCGCAGCCACGATTCGGCGGCGGCCATCAGCGCGCGGCCATGCCCCTGCCCCCGCGCCGCCTCGGCGACCGCGACATAATAGACCCAGCCGCGATGCCCGTCGTCGCCGACCATGGCGGTGCCGACCAGCGCCGCGCCGATACGCCGCAGGAGAATGGTCGACGTGGCGCCGGCGACCGCGCGGTCGAAGTCGGCGCCGGGATCATTCCACGGGCGGGTAAGTCCGGCAGCGGCCCAAAGCGCGACGACCTCGGCCCGATTGCCCGCGACTGCCTCGACGATATCGATCATGCTGCCCGGATACGTCAGCGCCTTGCGCAGGTCCATGCTGCCGCGCCGGCCCGTCCCCGTCCAGGTTGGGCAGGCGATCGGCCGGGGCGGCGGGCATCCTAGGCGCCGTCGCCGAGGAAGAAGCCATACGGCGCCGCCGCCTGCGGTGCCGGTGCGACGGCCGGGACCGGCGGATCCGATGGCGCCGCACTGCCAGCGCGAACGCCCGGCCATCCGCGCCACGCCGCCAGCGGCAATACCAGCGCACACAAGGCGAAGGAGAGCGCCAGGCTGGCGTTCAGCCCCTGATCCGACCCACCCCAGAGCGCGGAGCCGACCAGATCCAGATCGATCGCCGATCCAAACGCCCCGGTCCCGGGGTTGGGACTGAGGCCCAGCAGCAGCGTTTCGCTCGCATTCCAGACCCAGTGGGCGACGATGGGAGCCACCAGACCGCCGGTCCGTTCCGCCAGCAGCCCGAACAGCACGCCGCCGAGAAACAGGTTGACCAGCGCGAGGGGCGAGCGTGCGCCGCCGAGCAGGTGCAGCGCCATGAACAGCAGCGAAGACGCGAGCACCGCGGCAGCGGCCGGCCAGTAGCGGCGAAGCCGGGATTGCAACCAGCCGCGCAGCAACATCTCCTCCGCGCCGGCCTGGACGAGCGTGAGCCCTGCCCCCACCGCCAGCATCACCGTCCAACCGGTCCCGGCGTTGCCACGCACCAGGCTGGTGGACACGGCCGCAAGCGCCACCGCAAGCAGCAGCCCTCCCAGGCCGATCGCGCCGCCGAGCGCGGCGCCCTGCAGCGGGCGCTGCGTCCGCGCGGTGCGTGGCAGCCACAGCGCCATCGGCGTCGCGATCAGCAGCATCGGCAGGAAAATGACGATCGTGAATGCACCCTCGCCAGCCCATGCCGCGCCAAACTGCGCAGGGGCGGAGGCAATGATCCTCTCCGCCACCTGCATGCCGGCAAGAATACAGCCTGCCCCCACCGTAGCGACCAGCAAGATCCACCCGAACGCCAACCAAGATCGTTGCATGTACGCCTCCCCCCGGATGCAGTTTCGTCGATTCCGCTTGCGCTTTTTCGCTTGATGGAGACACTGTGGGCAATACGAAAAGCGGCAGGATCGTCGACGGGACTTCGATTCAGATACCGCCAGGGCCCGGCATCGGAATTTTCAAATTCCCGCGTGCGTGCCGACACAGCCTTGTCTCAGATGGAGGATGCACATGCCGCCCGCCGCACGCATTACCGACATGCATACCTGCCCGATGGTGACCGGCATTGTTCCGCATGTCGGCGGCCCCATCATCATGGGATCGCCCACGGTATTGACCGGTTCGCTTCCCCAGGCACGCGTTGGCGACCAGGCAGTCTGCGTCGGGCCACCCGACGTAATCGTGCGGGGATCGGCCACGGTTTTGGCAAACAGCATGCCGGCTGCCCGCATGGGAGATAACACCGCCCATGGCGGCGTGATCGTGCTCGGCATGCCCACCGTGATCATCGGCGGCTGAGAGCGCGGCGCCCCGCGCATGCGGGGCCGCCGCTGCATTCCCGCTCCGCCCCTCCATCGCTCCACCAGTGCTGCGGCTGCGCGTGTCAGCGGCCGGCGGTTGCCGATCCCGCCGCGGCGGGAGTCGACAACATCGTCTTGCTCGCATCGCCGACCAGGAAATACGCCCCCCAGAAATAGGGGTGCGAATAGCGCTTGGTCTGGATCAGCGCACTTTGGGCGGCCTGTAGCGATCCGCCGATCGTCGCGGTTCGCCCGCGGCGATAGAAGGTATCGAACAGCATGTCCGAATCCTGCTCCACCGAAACCTTCCAGTAGGTTGCCAGCACCGCCCGCGCATTGGCGGCGAGGAACGCGCGGACCAGACCATCAAGCGCACGCCCGCTTTCCTCCTGCCCGGCCCGGCGCGCAGTCTGCAGCGTCGTGCCCGCCGACGTATCGCAGGCTGCGAGCACCACCAGATTGGCATCGAGCTTCAGCCCGGCAATTTCGTCGAAGCTCAGGAACCCGTCCGAACCAGGGCCGCCGATCGTCGTCAGCAGCGCCGGCGGGATATCGGCACATTCGAACCGGGTCTCGGGAAGGCCATGGGTCGCAAAATGCAGCACCTCATAGTCGCCAAGGTCGGTGCGTGCCTGCAGGGCGTCGTCGGTGAAATCGGCACCGATGATCCGCGGCGCGTCCGGAACGCCGAGCGCTGTCGCCGCCATGGTCAGCTTCGCGGCGCTGATCGGCGGGTTCGCCCGCGACACGGCCTCCAGCTCGGAGCGCTGCAGCGTACAGCCCGGTGTCATCATCCGCACCTGACCGTCGGCGAGCGATGCCGGCGCGGCATGCTGGCCAAGGCCCAGAAACGGATGGACCGAACGCGCCTGTCGCAGCCCGCGCGCATCGAGGAACGAGCGGGCGGACAGCGCGGTCGAAATCTCGGCATCCCGCGCCAGAAACGCGACATTGCTATAATCGTTGACCACCTGCGCGTCCTTCGGCGCCCGCCGCACCGCCGCCGTATAGGCCTTGAGCGAGGCGACATCGGTGACGAGCACGCCGGCAGGCAGATTGCTGAGCGGGCCGGCAGGATCATAGACCATCTGCTTCGCCTGGCGCAGCTGCTGTTGCGCCGGTCCCGCGATCAGCTGGAACAGGGTGGAGGCCGCCGCAACGGGGAAGGCGCCAACCGCGCGGGAGAGCGTGCCGTTTGCTTCGACCTGCTCGCCGCTGCGGATCGAGGTGCGGATCGCCTCGACCAGATCGCCGAGCAGCTGGGGGCTCGCGTCGATCGCATAGGCCGTCGCGCGATCCTTGCCGATCACCATGCCGAACATCGACCCGCGAATGTCGGCGATCTTGAAATAGACCTCCTCGGGGCGCAGCGCGCGCTGGAGTTCGGCGATCGTAGCTGGCCGGTCGTCGACGGCGTTCAGCTTGCCGCCCTCCACCAGCCGCTCGTCCAGCTCGCGCAGCCGCGCCTCGCGGCGGTCGCGCATGGCCTCGAGCTCGCTCCGGCGTGCGGCATCCGCGCCGACCTGTTGCAGGGCATCGATCTGGTACCGGAGCGCGGGGATTTCGCGGGCGAGATCCGCGCGTTCGCGCAGCAGGCTGGCGGTCTTGGGATCGGCGGTGACCACGGCCTGGAGCTGCGACAGCTGGCGCGCGGCGCCAGGCTCGCCGATCGCCTGCACGGCCCGGAAAAACTGGTCGGTGGCACCCGTGTCCGCCAGCAGGCGGAGATAGGATTCATATCCTGCAGGCGCGATAGACCCACCCCGCCCGGACGCAACCAGCGCTTCCAGACCGGCGTCGAACTCGGGTCGCACGGCGGCAGCGCTTTCGCCAAGCCCGAAGCGGACCGCAGCACGCTCGATCTGGGTTTCCGCCGTGATCGGCGAAACGCCGGCATTCGCCACCGATTCGAGCCGGAGCCGTGCCCGCGGCGAAAGCTTGATCACGCAGGCCAAGGGATCCGCCGGCCGGCGCCCGGTCAGCGTTGCCTCGGCGCAATCGAACCGCCCCACGGCCAGCGCCGCGGCGGCATTGCGCGCGGCACCGTTCAGCGCCGCGGCGCGGCGCGCCTCGATCCGGCCGCCTTGCCGCTCGATCTGGGCGACGAGATAGGTGTAGGGGGCAGCATCCAGCCCGCTTTCCAGCAATCGGGCGACGATCGTCGCGCTGCCGTCCAGCGCACCGGCCGACGCGTCGACACCGGAACCGCGTGCAAGCAGGGCGAAACTGCGCGCCCATTGCCGATTGGCCTCCAGGATCTGGAGTTCCCATGCGGTCTCGTTCGATGCCGCGGCGATCATCGAAAGGCCGTTGCTGGTGCTCTCCTGCACCGCACGGCGGACATTGACGTCCGCCATCACGATCGGATCGGCCAGCTTGTTCTCGGCCGCCGAGACCGCCGTCGCCGCAGGGGCGGCACTGGTAGCGAGAATCGACGAGAAATCGCGCAAGTTGAGCGCGTTGAGCGCGACATAGGCCGATCGCTTGCGTTCGAGCTTGCCCGCCGCCAGCCGTGGATTCTGATCGAGCAGCGCCTTGGCTTCGGCAAAATGCTCGGATGCCGCATCGCTGAACCGGATCGACGAATCCGCGAGCCCCGCTTCGAGCAGCAGGTTGACGCGCGTCTCTGCGCCAACGTCGCTGCCGATACGGCTGAGCGCATCGTTCAGTACGCGCGAGGCCTCGACAAAGCGGCCCTGGCGGTTGAATGCCACGCCCTGGCGCAGCAGCACATCGGGGTCGGCGACGATGCTGGTGCCGGCGGACGCACCGGCGGTAACAGTCTGCGGCGGGGCAGCGATCTGTGCGACGTTGATCCGGGTGGCGGCGTCAGTCGCGTCGGCCTCCGCCGACGTGCCATTGGCAACAGCGACCATGGCGCGCTCCAACGGACCGACCGCGCTGGCGATCGCCGTGCCGCGATAGCGCGTCTTGCCGCGCGCGAAGCTGATCTGAACCGCGGCGCCCAGTCGCTTGTCGAGGCAGCGCCGTGCCGTCACCGCGCCCACCCCGTCGATCTCGGCGGCGGTCGGGGCACCGCAATCGGCATCCGCGTCCGCCGAAACCGCCCGCGCAGCGGTGATCACGCCCTGGATGCGGCTCGCGGTCGCGCCGGCGCAGGTCAGCAGATAGGCCTTGTCCTGCGGATCGACGATACTGGGGTCGCCGGTGCGGTTCGCCGTGCAGCGCTCGCCGCTGGCATCACGCCCCAGCGCGAAGCGATCGGGCGTTTCGATCGCCCGGGTAGCACAGCCTGCGAGCCCCAGGGGCAACAGCGCGACGGCCGCAAGGCCGATCATAATGTTCGGATGCTTGCTCATGGGTTCTTCTCCCCGGGCTCGGTCGGCTGGGTGGGCGTAGGCTGACCGGCGCCCTGCGTAATGTCACGGTTGCGGTTGTCGTCGGCGAGCTGGATCGCGCCCATGTCGGAGAACAGCGCCTCGTTGTTCGTCCCGATCAGCGGGTCGAAGCTCAGCGCCACATCGTCCGCCGCGCGCAGGATCTGCAGGCCCTGCACGCCCTGGGTCGGCAGCGGCGGCAGCGAGATGGACGACAGCAGGCAGTTGCCGCCGCCGAGGATCAGACAGCCGTTGATCCGCGATTGCGCCACGTTCACCGATGTCGGGCTGCCAATGCTGAGCAGCGGTTCGCTCACCACCGCGGCCTGCTGCCCGGTCGACGTTCCCAGCGTGCCGAACAGGGCAAAGCTGTTGCTGGCCGAGGTGCCGGTGCTGCGCAGCTGCAGCGCGTTGAGCACCGAGACGCCCGAAGTCTGGGCACCACGTCCGCTGTTCTGGAACAGGGCGTAGCCGGTGTAGCGCAGCGTCAACTGGTTGGCGCGAAGATAGATCGGGCCCGTGCCCGTCGCGTCCAGCGTGTAGGGCTGGGGCGCGTTGTACAGGGCGGAACTCGGGGCCGCGACAAAGCTAACCGACACCGCCGCCGGCGTGCTTGTCGCCAGGGCGGCGAGGAAGTCGGCGGTCTGGCCCGCAGCGATCCGTTCGGCCCGCAGATCGACATTGCCGTCGGTGATCAGGCTGCCGCCATTGGCGATGGTCGGGCTGGTCTCGATCGTGATCGCGGCGGCTTGATCGCTATCGCCCGTGCCGCCGATCCGCAGCGTGCGCGCGCCGGCCGCGGATGCCATGGTCCAGGCACCGGTCAGGCGCACCGTCTGGCTCGGTCCGGCGAGAACCGAGACGTTGGTTCGGCCCGCGGAAGCCCCGAGCGCGAGGGTGCCGACGACGACGTTGCCGTTGCTCGAGTCGATCACCAGGGTCGGCGCGTCGATGCGGTTGAGTTCGGCCTCGCTCAGGTTGAGCCCGGCCGCCGTCGACGCGGCGCTGCCCAGCCGGGTCTCGGCCCCCGAGGTCGCATTGGCGATCGTCACGCTGGTGCCGGCGGTAACGGCGCCGGCCAGGTCCGCATCGGCCGTGCGCAGGCCGATGCTGGTGCCGGCGACGGCACGGCCCAGGCGCGTGGCGGTCGGCGCGGTGAGCGTGAGGGCGCCCGCGGTTGCGGTCAGCGCATCGCCATTGCCGGTCGCCGCGTCGATCTGCTGGGCGGTGACCGACAGGTTCTGCGCCGCCGTGGCGGTGCCGAGCTGTGCGATCGTGCCGGCCGTCAAGGTGATGTTGCGGCCAGTGCCGCCCGCGGTGGCGATCAGCCGGTCGAACGCTGCGGCGACGCGCGCATCGGTCGCAGCGTTGGTCAGCGCAAGACCGGTAATCGCACCCGAGGCCGACAGGGTCAGGTCACCGTTCAGCGCGGTGAGCGTGCCCGCCCGGATCGATCCATTGCTGGTCGAAAGGGCGATCGAGTCCGCGCTGGTCAGGCGCACGAGCGTCAGGTTGCCGGCAACCGACAGCGGCGCATAGCTCGTCAGCGCGGCGTTGACGCCCGACAGGGCCCGCGCATCGACATTGCCGAGAACCACCGGGCTCGCCGCATTGCGCAGGTTGATGCCGACCAGGCTCTGCCGGCCGGCGGCACCGGCGGTTTCGCCCGCCCGGATCGTGCTGCTGGCGTCGAAGGTCACGGCACCGCCGGCATCCAGGGTCAGCGCCCGGGTGTTGCCGGCGTCGACGATGCCGCCGCTGTTCGAGACGAGGGTCAACCCGGCACCGCCGGTTATGGCGCCAGTGCCCGTAGCGACGAGCTGCACGCGGCCGGTTGCCGCCTGGCGTTCGCTGCCGGGGTCGACGCCGAGCGCGATGGTACCGGCCGTGATGCTGTAGTCGCCATCGGTCGCGGCGACGGCCCCCGTCACGGTGGCGGTGCCGGCGGCAGCGATCCGAACGAGCGTACCCGTCAGCGCATCGACGGCAACATTGCCGCTGGTCGAGGCCAGCGTCGTGCCGCCGTTCCCACCGGAGACGGTCGTCACGGTGATGTCGCTGGCGGCGGTAAGGCTGGCCCCCGCCACGCCCGTGACCTGGCTGCCGTTGATGGTGGCGCCGGTCAGCGCCACGCTGTTGCCGGTGATGCCGGTGAAGGTGATCGCCGTGCCGCGCAGGCTTGCGGCCCCGCCAGCGGTCAGCGCGTCGCCCAGGCCGATCCCGCCGCTGGCGGCCAGCGTGGCGGTCGACGCCGCCTTGGTGGTTCCGCTTACCGCGAGGTCGCCGGAGGTCGCATTCAGGTCGAGGCTCGCGCCGGTAGACGCCACCGAGCCCAGCGTTATTGTGCCGGCCCGGACCGCCACCGCGCCCGCACCGTTGGTGCTGGCGATGTTGACGCTGGTCGGCGCGGTCGTCGCACCGATGCTGATACCGCCGCCGCTGTTCAGCGTGGTCGCGGCAAAGCCACCAGCGACATTGGCGACCAGGCTGCCGGTCGTCGTTACCGTGCCGAACGTGGCAGCCGCTGCCGCGCTGATCGTCGCAGTTGCACCGTTGACGTTCGTTGCGTTGAGCGCGCCGCCGGTCGTCGTCAGTGCCGCCGCGCCGCTGCCCCCGGTCACCGTCTCGAGCGTAATGCCGTTCGACGCCGTAGCACTTACGCCCGTCGAACCCTGCAGCGACGTGCCGGTGATCGCGCTGCCGTTCAGCGTCGCGCTGTTGCCAGCGATGGTGGTGAAGGTAATCGCCGTGCCGGTCAGGCTCGCCGCACCGCCGGCAGTCAGCGTATCGCCCAGGCCGATCCCGCCGCTGGCTACCAGCGTCGCGGTCGATGCCGCCTTGCTGGTGCCGGTTATCGCGAGGTCGCCGGCGGTCGCATTCAGGTCGAGGCTCGCGCCGGTAGACGCCACCGAGCCCAGCTTGATAGCCCCCGCCTTTATCGCCACTGCACCTGCACCGGTGGTGCTGGCGATGTTGACGCTGGTCGGTGCGGTCGTCGCACCGATGCTGATGCCGCCGCCGCTGTTGAGCGTGGTCGCGGCAAAGCTACCCGCGCTGTCGGCGACCAGGTTGCCCGTAGTCGTCACCGTGCCAAGTGTCGCATCCGCTGCCGCGCTGATCGCCGCAGTGGCGCCCGTGACGGTCGTGGCCAGCAACGTGCCACCGGTTGTCGTCAGCACAGCAGCGCCGCTGCCGCCGGTCACCGTCGCGAGCGTCATGCCGTTCGACGCCGTCGCACTTACGCCCGTCGTACCCTGCAGCGACGTGCCCGTGATCGCGCTGCCGCTCAGCGTCGCGCTGTTGCCAGCGATGGTGGTGAAGGTGATCGCCTTACCGGTCAGGCTCGCTGCATCGCCTGCAGTCAGCGTATCACCCAGGCTGATCCCGCCGCTGGCGGCCAGCGTGGCGGTAGACGCTGCCTTGCTGGTGCCGGTGACCGCGAGATCGCCGGCGGTCGCATTCAGGTCGAGGCTCGCGCCGGTAGACGCCACCGAGCCCAGCTTGATAGCCCCCGCCTTGATCGCCACCGCACCTGCACCGGTGGTGTCAACAATGGCGACGCTGGTCGGAGCGGTCGTCGCACCGATGCTGATGCCGCCGCCGCTGTTGAGCGTGGTCGCGGTGAAAGCGCCCGCACTATCCGCGACCAGATTGCCCGTAGTCGTCACCGTGCCGAGTGTCGCATCCGCTGCCGCGCTAATCGTCGCAGTGGCGCCGCTGACGTTCGTCGCGTCGAGCGTACCACCGGTCGTCGTCAGTGCCGCCGCGCCGCTGCCGCCGGTCACCGTCGCGAGCGTCATGCCGTTCGACGCCGTAGCACTTACGCCCGTCGCCCCCTGCAGCGACGTGCCCGCGATCGTGCTGCCGCTCAGCGTCGCGCTGTTGCCAGTGATAGTGGTGAAGGTAATCGCCGTGCCGGTCAGGCTCGCCGAACCGCCGGCAGTCAGCGTATCGCCCAGGCTGATCCCGCCGCTGGCTACCAGCGTTGCAGTGGTCCCGGCCTTGCTGATGCCGGTTACCGCGAGGTCGCCGGCGGTCGCATTCAGGTCGAGGCTCGCGCCGGTAGACGCCACCGAGCCCAGCTTGATAGCCCCGGCCTTAATCGCCACCGCGCCCGCACCGGTGGTGTCAGCAATGGCGACGCTGGTCGGCGCGGTCGTCGCACCGATGCTGATGCCGCCGCCGCTGTTGAGCGTGGTCGCGATGAAAGCGCCCGCACTATCCGCGACCAGATTGCCCGTAGTCGTCACCGTGCCGAGTGTCGCATCCGCTGCCGCGCTGATCGTTGCAGTGGCACCGCTGACGTTCGTTGCGTTGAGCGTGCCGCCGGTCGTCGTCAGCACAGCAGCGCCGCTGCCGCCGGTCACCGTCGCGAGCGTCATGCCGTTCGACGCCGACGCACTTACGCCCGTGGTACCCTGCAGCGACGTGCCGCTGATCGTGCTGCCGCTCAGCGTCGCGCTGTTACCGGTCATGCTGGTGAAGGTGATCGCCTTGCCGGTCAGGCTCACAGCACCGCCCGCAGTCAGCGTATCGCCCAGGCTGATCCCGCCGCTCGCAACCAGCGTGGCGGTCGACGCCGCCTTGCTGGTGCCGGTGACCGCGAGGTCGCCGGAGGTCGCATTCAGGTCGAGGCTCGCGCCGGTAGACGACACCGAGCCCAGCTTGATAGCGCCGACCTTGATCGCCACCGCACCTGCACCGGTGGTGCTGGCGATGTTGACGCTGGTCTGCGCGGTCGTCGCACCGATGCTGACGCCGCCGCCGCTGTTGAGCGTGGTCGCGGTAAAGCTACCCGCGACATTGGCGACCAGGTTGCCCGTCGTCGTAACCGTGCCGAGCGTGGCATCCGCCGCCGCGCTGATCGTCGTAGTGGCACCACTGACGTTCGTTGCGTTGAGCGTGCCGCCGGTCGTCGTCAGCACAGCAGCGCCGTTGCCGCCGGCCACCGTCGCGAGCGACATGCCGTTCGACGCCGTAACACTTACGCCCGTGGTACCCTGCAGCGACGTGCCGCTGATCGCGCTGCCGCTCACCGTCGCGCTGTTGCCGGTGATGCTGGTGAAGGTGATCGCCTTACCGGTCAGGCTTGCGGCCCCGCTAGCGGTCAACGCGTCGCCCAGGCTGATCCCGCCGCTGGCTATCAGCGTTGCAGTGGTCCCGGCCTTGCTGATGCCGGTTACCGCGAGGTCGCCGGCGGTCGCATTCAGGTCGAGGCTCGCACCCGTCGACGCCACCGAGCCCAGCTTGATAGCCCCCGCCTTGATCGCCACCGCACCTGCACCGGTGGTGTCAGCAATGGCGACGCTGGTCGGCGCGGTCGTCGCGCCGATGCTGATGCCGCCGCCGCTGTTGAGCGTGGTCGCGGCAAAGCTACCCGCGACATTGGCGACCAGGTTGCCCGTCGTCGTCACCGTGCCGAGCGTGGCAGCCGCTGCCGCGCTGATCGTTGCAGTGGCGCCCGTGACGGTCGTTGCGTTGAGCGTGCCGCCGGTCGTCGTCAGAACAGCAGCGCCGCCGGCGGTTACCGTCGCGAGCGACATGCCGTTCGACGCCGTAGCACTTACACCCGTCGAACCCTGCAGTGACGTGCCGGTGATCGTGCTGCCGCTCAGCGTCGCGCTGTCACCAGTGATGCTGGTGAAGGTAATCGCCGCGCCAGTCAGGCTCGCCGCACCGCCGGCAGTCAGCGTATCGCCCAGGCTGATCCCGCCGCTCGCAACCAGCGTCGCGGTCGACGCCGCCTTGCTGGTGCCGGTGACCGCGAGGTCGCCGGAGGTCGCATTCAGGTCGAGGCCTGCACCCGTCGACGCCACCGAGCCCAGCGTAATCGCGCTTGCGGTGATCTTCACCGCATTCGCCGCCGAGGCCGCGCCGGTTACCGTCACGCTTTTCGGCGCCGTCGTGCCGCCGATCGTCAGTTGCCCTGCGCTGGTCAGCGAGGCGGCGGTCACCGTGCCGCTCGTGTCGATCGCAAGGTCGCCCATAGTCGACGTCACCGCGCCCAGCGACGCGCTCGTCGCCGGCGTGATCGTCACGCTGCCGCCGCTCAGGGCCGCCGTCGATACCGTCGCCGCGCTCAGGCTCGTCACA
>JAIYAA010000172.1 GCA_027489295.1 Sphingomonadales bacterium
GCTTGAAGCATCGCTGGGCGGCTTGGCCATGATGTTGAAGGCGCTCGATGCCGAAGTGGTCATTGCGAACACCTTGCAGACCTTCTGGGCGGTTCTCGCCGCCCGCCACGCCGGCATACCGTCGATCTGGTGCCAGCACGAGAGCGAGGCATGGGAGGCTTACTACAACTTCCTGCCCGAGGACGTGCGGCCGGAAGCCTATCGATGCTTCACCTATGCCTACCGCGTGCTCTACGTCGCCGATGCCACCCGCCGAGCATGGCGCGCTCTGGAGACCCGGCACAATTTCCAGCTGATCCGGCATGGCATTCCTCCAGAGCGCCTGGCAGAGGAGACGGCGCGGTGGTCGCGGGATTTCGTGCGCAGCTCGTTCGGGATCGGTGACGACAATCTCTGTCTCAGCATCGTGGGAACCGTATGCCGCCGAAAGGGGCAGCTGGATCTCGTCGAGGCGGCTGCCAGATTGCCGGAGGCAATCCGCTCGAAGACGTGCGTCTTCATCGCCGGACATATCGGCGAACCAGATTATGCGCGTGAAATCGCGTCCGTCGCGCGCCGCGCACCGGGCTTGCGCGTCGTGCTGACCGGGCGGATGGAGGATCCCTTCGTCTATTACGCGCTTGCTGACATCGGCCTGTGTTGCTCGTTGTTCGAAAGTGCGCCCCGTGTGCTGGTGGAAGGTATGGCCTGCGGTCTTCCGATCATCACAACGCCGGTATTCGGCATTCCGGAAATGGTGCGGCCGGGCGTAAATTGCATGTTCTACGAACCAGGCGACATTGACGCACTGTCCGAAGCAATCGAGATCCTCTGGACAGACACGGCCATGCGAAAGCGCTTCGCGGAGAACAGCCCGATCGTGCTGGCTAGCCAGCCCGCGTTCCCTGAGATGGTTCAGGGATATGCGAAGGTCATTCGCCAGGCCGTGAACCTTGACATTGATCGCCCGTGAATGACGTCGGCCTGTCCCTTGCGAGGGGCAGGCCAGTCCGGACAGGCGATATCGCGCGATTCCGTGCGACCCGCTCTCCCTCGCCTAACAAGATTTGAACACGGGTATGCGTGTAGACACGGGGCGCGCCGCCCGAGTGTCTCGCCACCATCCTCCGATGTGAGGCTACGAAGCTGCGCCTCCCGAGACGGCTTTGGCCGTCCCGAGAGTGCGTTTCACCCGCTTAGTTCTGCAATGCCTGCGTCGCTGCGGTCACGGTGACCAGCGGAGTGAAGAGCTGGCTGATCAGCTGGAAGAGTTTGGCTGGACGGTTGGACGCCGCATTGCCGAAGTACAGAATGTCCTTGTCGCGCATTGTGAAGCGCTGCGTCAGGAAATAGGCATCCGCCTTCATCATGTTGACGTGATAGACGACTGGAGTCTCGCCGCCGTCTGCATCCGGCACGTAGCGGAAGAGGAAAATGGCCGCAGCGTCGCCCGCATTCGGATTTGCGCCGCCGGCCTGCGCAATGGCCTCGGCAAGCGAGACGCGAGAGCGTGCGAAGGGCAACTGCTCTACGCGGCCCGACGCTCCGAGCACCGAGAAGGAGCGCGGCACACTGAGCAGAGCGATCCGGTCACCCGGCAGCGCCGGAACGTCCAGCTCGGGACGGGTATTGAGGTCGTCCAGCCGCACTTCAACCATCTGCGTACCGCGCGTCACGCGAATGACGAGATCGCGGACATTCCCGCGATAGCCGCCGGACAGGGCCACGATGTCCGACAGGCGTTCCTGGTTCGTCTGCAGAGGGAGCCGGCCTGGGCGCGCTACCTCGCCTGATACGATCACCGTGTTCGTGATGCCTTGCGACACCGCTATCAGTACCTGCGGATTCTGCGAAAGTTTCCGCAGGGAGCGCTGGATCATCGCCTGAATTTCGGTGATCGTGCGCCCTGCCACCTTCAGCGTCCCCGCATAGGGAATGACGATCTCGCCGGCATCGTTGACGCGGCTCAGCGGTAGGCGCTGGACCTGCGCGCCGGTCGCACCCAGCCCCGTCGCCGCCGTGGTTCCGCCAACCGCTCCGCCGCTCCCAGCGAACAGGGTGACGCCGGCCTCGTAGATGCTGATCTCCAAAATGTCCCCAGGACCCACCAGATCGGTTGGCGGTGCCGGCACTTGCGGCAGCAGCGGTGCGGCGGCCATCTTGTCAGCGCTGGCGGGAATTTTCTCGACCGAAGATACTTCCACGATCGCAACGGGGAGGCCGGGGGGCGGTGCGGAAAGGGATTTGCGGATCTGCGACCCGGTCGGGCCGCTCGTCGGCAAGGAAGCGCATCCCGCAAGCATACACAGCAGGGCAACGGAGGCGTGACGATATGCCGGCATGAAAGTCTAACTCAAAGGTTTTTGCAGATGCGACGGGCCGCGCTTTAGCATCCGTCGACGAAGTATAACAAGGGAAACGACGGGCTGGTGCGGCCGGCCGATTGCCGCTTGCCTTCAATGGCCGCTTCGCCTAGCTGGCCCCACCGAACCTGGATGGCGCTAGCGGCCATCGGTAGATGGTGTATCAAGCGATTATGAATGTTGAGCGCTCGTTTCCCGTCGACCACCCGATTTCCGGGCGTCGATTTGCCTTCATCGACTGGATGAAAAAACGGCGCTGGTTCATCTTGGTCGTGATCCTGCCTACAGTGGTCGCAGCGGTGTATTACGGTTTCGTCGCCTCTGACGTTTACGTCTCTGAATCCCGCTTTGTCATCAAGAGTCCGGAACAGAAGCGATCCCAGGTTTCCACGCTCGCGAACCTAATCCAGACCACCGGGTTGTCGGGCGGGCAGGAGCAGGCGAACGAAGTCCTTGCCTATGTGCGCTCGCGTGACGCGTTGCGCGCTCTCGAGCAGGATCCGGATGTCCGTTCGAAATTCTCGTCGCCAGAGGCGGACGTGCTTTCACGGTTTCCGCACCCCTTCGGCAAGTCCGGGTTCGAAGGTCTCTACAAATTCTATGGCGAAATGGTCAGCGCACGTCTCGACAATGAGACGGGTGTAGCGATCATCACCGTGAAGTCGTTCACGCCCACGGATGCCTATCAGATCAACAAGCGGCTGCTTGAGCTGAGCGAGGCGCTCGTCAACCGGCTCAACGCACGCGCTCAGAGCAAGGGCATTCTGGAGGCGCAGCGGCAGGTTGCGCTGGCGACTGCGCGAGCGAAGGCTGCCCGCGTTGCGCTCTCGGAATATCGCAATCGGCAGGAACTGATCGATCCCGGCAAGCAGGCGGTCGGCGTGCTGGAAATCGCCAACGGGCTCATCGCCCAGCGTGCCGCGCTGCAGGCACAACTGGATCTGATGCGCCGGGTAACACCGCAAAATCCGTCGATCCCGGCGCTGCAAAGCCGAATCTCCGCCATCTCGACTCAAATCGCGTCGCAGGACGAGCGTGTTGTCGGCCCCGGAGACGGTATCGCATCGAAGATGGGCGGCTATGAAAACCTCTACGTCGAGCAGGAATTCGCCACACAGAGCCTGAATGTGGCAAATGCCTCGCTCGTTCAGGCAGCAGCTGAAGCGCAGAAGCAGCAGTTCTATCTCGAGCGGGTAGTCGACCCCAATCTGCCGGATGCTGCACTCTTGCCGCGCCGCTTGATGAGCATTCTTGCTGTCGTCGCAGCGCTCGTATGTCTTTACTTCATTGGTTGGATGCTGATCGTCGGCATTCTCGAGCACGCGCCGGCCGATTGATGTCCAGGGCAACTACCCTGCATTCTTGGAGTGAAGCCTGGAAGACGCAGGTTCGCGTTATCCACGCGTTGATGATCCGCGAACTCACCACACGGTTCGGGCGCGAGAATATCGGCTTCCTGTGGGTGATGGTTGAGCCATTGCTGTTCGCAGGCCTCGTCGCGATCATGTGGCGTTTCCTGAAGGGGCCGGAGGAGCACGGCGTGGGCATCGTCGCCTTCGTGGTGAGTGGCTACATCCCGATCACTCTGTTTCGACACGGCTTGTCCCGTTCGGTGATGGTGTTCACTGCCAACAGCAGTCTGCTATATCATCGACAGGTGAAGATCCTTGACTTCATCATTGTCCGCTTTCTGATCGAGTTGATCGGCGGTATGATGGCATATCTCTTTATTGCCTCAATTCTGATCGCGGTCGGCGAATTTCCGGTACCTGACAATATCGGAATGTTTCTTGCCGGCTGGTTCCTCTACGCGCTGTTCTCATTCTCGTTGTGCCTGGTAATGGCGCCGCTTTCAGAGATGTCGGAGGTTCTTGAGAAATTCGTTCCAGTCACGACATACATCATGATTCCGTTCTCCGGTCTTTTCACGATGGCCTCGTGGCTGAAACCCCCCATGCGAGACTATCTTCTACTTTCCCCCTTCGTGAACGCGATGGAAATCATGCGTGGCGGAATATGGGGTGATAAGTTGGAGGTGCATTACAGTGTTTGGCTGCCGCTAGGTTCTTCAGCGTTTTTGTCGCTGATTGGCCTGGCCCTGTGCCGTCGCGTGCGCCGGACGCTGGCAGTGCAATGATCATTTGCGAAAATCTCATCAAGACCTACGGGCACGGAGGCGGTGCGCGTCGTATCCTCGATAACGTCAATCTGGTAATCCAGCGGGGCGAGCGCGTCGCGTTGCTCGGCCGAAACGGGGCGGGCAAGAGTACGCTCATCAAGCTGATTGGCGGTGTGGAATTGCCTACTGCGGGCAAGATCATTCGCGGCATGTCAGTCTCGTGGCCGCTGGGCTTCGCCGGTGGCTTCCAGGGTAGCCTTACGGGTTACGACAATGCGCGGTTCATCGCCCGCATTTATGGCAAAGACTATTATGATGTGCGGGGCTTCGTCGAGGAGTTCACCGAACTAGGACGGCAACTGCGCATGCCGGTGAAAACGTACTCGTCCGGTATGCGCGCGCGCTTGGCATTTGCGTTGTCGCTGGCGATCGAATTCGACTGCTATCTGATCGACGAGATCATCCTGGTCGGTGACCAGAATTTCAATCGCAAGTGCCATTACGAATTATTCGAGAAACGCGCGGACCGGGGCATGATCCTGGCCTCGCACAGCACGGAGATGATCGCCAACTCATGCCACCGTGCGGTTGTGATCGATCGTGGCAAGGCTGCCGTTCACGAGGATGTGAACGAGGCGATCGCGATCTACGCTGCCTTGTAAAGCAGGCGACCAACAGCGGCGGGGCGAACACAGCGAACGCACGCTGTAGGCGGGCCCAGTGAAGCTTTGGGCCAAGGGATGCAGCAGCCGATTTTTTACTGGTCGGCACCATACATCTTCCCAGTAGATCGCGCACAAATCGGCTTTCCGAAAGCGTTGTCACATTTTCGGTTCATGATTGCGTTGCGGTAGTGCACCTGTTTTGGCACGCGGAACTTCAACTCCTGCGGAGAGGGCGCCTGCTGCATGCCTGACATTCTCGTTACCGGGCTACCGCGCAGCGGGACGACGATGACAATGGCCTCGCTGGAATGTTCAGCCTAACGTTATCGCGTTGGCGGAACCCTTCGACCTGATGCGGGATCAAGGCCGGCATACTGCAGTCGCCCAGATAATTGCACATATGGCGGAATACCGCGCGCGTGCTCTTGCGGGGGCCCCGCTTCCGACCAAGCAGGTGAACGGCGCAATCACCGACAATTGGGTGGAATCGCCCGGGCAGGGTGCCAGACTCCGACGCAGCATGGGCCAGCATAGCGAGTTGCTGTTCGACAAGCCACTCAGCGAGGACTTCACGCTCGTAGTGAAGCATCCGGCTGAATTCACGGGCCTTGCGACATTGCTGGTCGATCATTTTCCTCTTTACGCGATCGTGCGCGATCCGTTGGCGATTCTGGCTGCCTGGCAGGCCGTGGACATGCCGGTCAATCGTGGTCGCATGCCGATGCTGGAATGCTTCGCGCCTCACATCAAGCGCCGGCTCGACGCGGCGGAGGATACACCGCGCGTCAGGTGGAATTGTTGCGATTCCAGTTTCAGACCTACCTGTCGCTGGGCCACGAGCGAATCCTCCGCTACGAAGAACTCGTAGCCAATCCGCAAAAGGCGCTTGCGCCGATCTGCCCGGTCGTCAACGCCCTGCCACCGCGCTCGGCGCATAATCCTTTGTGCCGCTATCCTGGTTTGGACTTTTCTGCACTCGCAGCGCGGCTTGTACCCATCCTGCCGCTGATCGAGGAGGTCTACCCTGCTTTCAGCCTCCGATGGCATGCATATCTCCCAAAGCGTACCATGGTGGCGGTGGATCGGTGCATCGTGCTGGCAATGGCTCCGAAGCAGCGAACATCGGCACCCGCCGAAACACCACGAATTTTCGTCATGGGAGCGTACCTGCGGGCTGGTGGGGCACACATGGCGCATGAAATCGGACGCGTTGTCCAGGAGGCGCTGGGGGGGGGCGTGCTATGCGGTGTCCTGCGACGGCGAGAGCCCCGAGGCGTCCGTCTTTGATTATACCCAGCGTTTCGATGCCGTTCCTCGCGCATCGCTGCCGAATATGGTGCGGCCTAATGACATCCTAATCTGCAACCCGTCCCATTCCGATGGCCTGGTCGGGCTGACCCATCCCTGCCGCAAGCTGATGTACGTGCAGGGGTTCAATACCTTTTCGGTGCTCGATCGCTGGTTCGACCGATACGTAGCAGTGAGCGGCTTCGTTCAGGAGTTCCTGGCGAGTGTCTATGGTCTGGAGGCACCGGTCATCTCACCGTATCTCAAGGGCAACCGGGCAACGCAGCTTGCCCTATTGGACCGCCTTCGCAAGGAGGTCGGCAGACTGGATCCCACGGCGGAGGCGGCAATCGACTGGGCAGGATCGATCCTCTGGGCGGGGGAGCGACATCAGACGGAACTGCTGGGCTTGATAGCGCGGCATCGACATCTGGTCGCCTCGTCGCCTTGCGAAGGATTCGGTCTCGTGCCGCTCGAAGCGATGGCGCTCGGCGCGACGGTACTCGGCTTCGACGGCTTTGGCGGTCGAGATTATATGCGGCCGGGGATAAACTGCCTGACGCGGGCCTTTCCCAATCTAGAGGGGATCGCGCAGGACTTGGTCGATTGCCTGCGCGGGCCCGAGCGTGCCGCTGAAATCGCTGCGCAAGGGCCAGCATCGGCCGCACGCTATTCACGGCACCGGTTCGACGAGGCGTGGCGCCGCCAGCTAGACGCCTGGCTCTAGGATCCAGGGAAAGAATGCAGGAGTTCCAGGACTGCCTCCGGCGTCCTTACTTCGTCCAGCGTGATGACCCGGCTCTTTGAACCGAAAACTTCATCTGCAGCTGCTCGCATCGGCGAAAGGTCGGTAAGCGAAAACATGTCGTCGCCGACCATCATGTACTGCAAGCCACGTAACTCGCCATATACCAGCAAGACTATCTCGGCGTCGCTGCATTTCTGCCGCAGCCGTTGCAGACGCCGAGTCAGCAAAGTCTCAATGGCTGCGACGTTCGCTTGCACGTCGTGAACGCAGTCCACACCGTTTGCCGCAAGGCGATGCCAGTTATAGTGCGCAAGTACATAGTTCCCGTTGGTATCCAGCGTGTAGTAGCCGAAGGTCGAATCCAGATAGCGGTTGATGTCAGGCATGTCCGCTCCGGTCACCTGCAAGTCGATCCGGTCGTAGGTGGAAGGGAGGAAGCGTATCCCCACTCCGAGATCCTCGTGCAGGAAATGCGAGATTTTCTCACAAGGTAAATGATGTTCTCGCAAGTCGAGCCGATCGGCACGAAGTAGCCGAGCGATGGCTGCAGGCGGGAAGAAGCCGTTATCGAACGGAAGCGTTTCTTGAACGATACCCAGTCGCGCGCCGAGCTCCATTCGCTTGTTGCATCGAAAGCCTGCTGCGATCAACGCCAGGCGTCCACTGGTTAGCCAGGCGCTAAGTTGCGCTGTCGCATCGTGCATGCTCAAATCCCGCAGGCGACTGTACGCCAGTCTCATCGTGGAGCCTAGCCGTCCGAACCACAGGCAGCAAAGGCGTAATTGCCGGGGTAGGGAGCCATAGCGTCAGGGAGAGGCCCGCGGAGAGATGCTCGGCTACCTCAGCCGGCCCGCGAGACGCCCCGCTTCTGGCATGAGATGTAAACGTGGCGGAGCGGGAGGGATTCGAACCCTCGATACGCTTTTGGCGTATACTCACTTTCCAGGCGAGCGCCTTCGACCACTCGGCCACCGCTCCGCAGGATACCTGGAAGGCGCGGCCCTA
>JAIYAA010000332.1 GCA_027489295.1 Sphingomonadales bacterium
ACCTATATCGGCTCGCTGCCGGGCAAGATCGTGTCGAACCTGAAAAAGGCCGGCACCTCGAACCCGCTGTTCCTGCTCGACGAGATCGACAAGCTCGGCCAGGACTTCCGCGGCGATCCGGCCTCGGCATTGCTCGAGGTGCTGGATCCCGAGCAGAACAGCAAGTTCAACGACCATTATCTGGAGATCGACATCGATCTTTCGGACGTCATGTTCGTGTGCACGGCCAACTCGCTCAACCTGCCGCAGCCGCTGCTCGATCGCATGGAGATCATCCGGCTGGAGGGCTATACCGAGGACGAGAAGGTCGAGATCGCCGAGCGCCACCTGGTCGCCAAGCAGGTCGACGCGCATGGACTGAAGGAAGGCGAGTTCACGCTCACCAACGCCGGCCTGCGCGACCTTATTCGCTACTATACCCGCGAAGCCGGTGTGCGCACGCTGGAGCGCGAGATCGCCAAGCTCGCGCGCAAGAGCCTGCGCAAGATCCTCGAGGGCAAGGAGACGTCGGTCACCATCACGCCCGAGAATCTTTCGGAATATGCCGGCGTGCAGAAGTTCCGCTTCGGCGTGGGCGAGGAGGAGCACCAGATCGGTGCGGTCACCGGGCTGGCGTGGACCGAAGTGGGCGGCGAGCTGCTGACCATCGAGAGCGTTACCGTGCCGGGCAAGGGCGCGATCAAGACGACCGGCAAGCTGGGCGACGTAATGAAGGAATCGGTGGAAGCCGCCTTCAGCTTCGTCCGGGCGCGCAGCCCGAGCTACGGCATCAAGCCGAGCCTGTTCGCGCGCAAGGACATCCACGTCCACCTGCCCGAGGGCGCGGTGCCGAAGGACGGTCCGTCGGCAGGCATCGGCCTGGTCACCTCGATCGTCTCGACGCTCACCGGCGTGTCGGTGCGCAAGGACGTGGCGATGACCGGCGAAGTGACGCTGCGCGGCCGGGTGCTGCCGATCGGCGGCCTCAAGGAAAAGCTGCTCGCGGCGATGCGGGGCGGCATCAAGATGGTGCTGATCCCGACCGAGAACGAGAAGGATCTCGCCGAAATCCCCGCGAACATTCGCGAGGGACTCGAGATTGTCCCGGTTTCGCACGTCGACGAGGTTTTGCGGCTTGCGCTGACCGAGCCGCTTACCGCAATCGACTGGTCGGATGCCGATGAACTCGCTACCCAGCCGCCCGCCGGCGTGCCGGCGATCGGAGATGCTTTGCATCATTGACAATCCGTAACTTTTCTGACGCAATTGCGTCCGAAAGGCTTTGACTCCGGCGGCTCGCCCGTGCTGACTGGCACGCTAGCGCAGCCGCCGCGACTCATTCGGCTATCCATCACATTCAACGCGGTATCCCGCACAGTTTCAGGGGGTTTGCACCAGCATGAACAAGCAAGAGCTGATCGCTCAGGTCGCCGATGTATCGGGTCTCGCCAAGGGTGATGCCGTCAAGGCCGTCGAATCAGTGTTCGACGTGATCACGGCCGCGCTGAAGAAGGGCGACGAGGTTCGTCTCGTCGGTTTCGGCACCTTCTCGGTCAGCAAGCGCAAGGCCTCGACCGGCCGCAATCCGCGCACTGGCGAGGAAATGACGATCAAGGCGTCGAACCAGCCCAAGTTCAAGCCGGGCAAGGTGCTGAAGGACTCGGTCAACTAAGCACCGAAAAATTTCGGGTCGGGGTGTGAAACGGGGCTGGACAGGCCCGCATCGGCACCGTAAAGGCCCGCTTCCCGTTTCGGCCACAGGGTTTCACCCACCGGCCAATGGGCGCGTAGCTCAGTGGTAGAGCACTGTGTTCACACCGCAGGGGTCGCTGGTTCAATCCCAGCCGCGCCCACCATGTAGAAAAGCCCGTCGGACCCCGGTTCGACGGGCTTTTTCGTTGTGCGGTGCGGCAGGCGACGATAGGCGCTGTCCCGCACCCGCTCGCTGGCTTCATCCATCCCTGCGCCGGGCAAGCGGAGGAGGCGGTTTCGATGTTGTGGGCAGGGGCGACCGTCGCGGCGGCGGCATTCCAGGTAGCGCGCAATGCGTTCCAGCGCGGCATGATGGCGTCCAGCGGCCCGTGGGGCGCGACCCTGGTACGCTTCCTGTTCGGCCTGCCCTTCTCGCTCGCGTTGATGCTCCTCGCCATTCCGCTCGCCGGGGCTGCCCAGCTTCACCCGCAGTTCGGGATTTCCTTCTGGTGGCCGGCGCTGCTCGGCGCGCTGGCGCAGGTGCTGGCGACGGCGGCACTGCTGCAGGCGATGCACCATGCCGGCTTCGCGGTGGGCACGGCGCTGCAACAGAGTTCAGTCCCGCTCGCCGCGCTGGCCGGCCTGCTCGTGTTCGGCGATACGCTGCGCCCGATCGGCTGGGTCGGCGTGGCGGTCACCACCGCAGGACTGTCGGTACTGGTCTGGCCGCGCGACGTGGGCGGGGAGGGGCGGCTGGTGCCCGGTGTGGTCTACGGCACGCTTTCCGGGCTGTTGTTCGGGTTGGCGCTCAACGGGTTTCGCCACGCCGGCCTCGCGCTGGAGCCGCGGCATCCCTTTTTCGCGGCGGTGACGACCGTCACCGTGGTGCAGGCGGTGCAGACGCTGGCACTGGGTGCGTTCCTGCTCTGGCGCGATCCTGCCGCGCTGCGCGCGGTGATCGCGGGCTGGCGCGGGTCGCTGGGTGCCGGGCTGTTCGGCGCGCTTGCCTCCACGGGCTGGTTCTTCGCGCTCAACCTCGCCCCGGCGGCGGCGGTGCGATCGCTCGGCGTCGTCGAGATGCCCATCGCGGCGGTGGCGGGGCATCGCCTGTTCCGCGAGGCCCTCAGCGTCCGTCAGGCGATTGCCGGCATTGCGGTCTGCATCGGTGTCGTGCTTACTGCCGGTCTCTAGCGCCGCCTCGGGGCCTTCGTACCACCCTGGGATGCTGTCTTTTTCCTGTCACGCAACTGTCTCTGAAGTTTCTTGGACGTCGCATGCTGACGTCATGTCCCCCGCCTAGCGCCGCAGTGCGGCCGACGGGGGAACAGCCGAGTCGATCCCGCACAGAATCGCATTCGCGCAAGAACATCGGCGTCCGCCGAAACGGAGACATTATGGCCAGCTTCAAACGCCTTGCCCTTATTCTGATGACGAGCTGCGCGGGTGCCGCGCTTTCGGCGTGCGACGGCGCGAACGACATCGCCTCGCCGGGTACCGGTGGCAATGTGATCATCAACAACCCGGCGCCGACCCCGGCCCCGAGCCCGACGCCGACCCCGACGGCGACGCTCGTCACGCCGGCCACCGGCTGCCCGACGATCGCCGACCCCAAGGGCCTGACCGACGACGGCACCATCACCGGCCCAACCGGCACCTGGCGCGTGTGCACGCTGCCCGCGATCGTCTCGAAGAGCATCGAGCTGCCGAAGATCGCCGGCCTGCTCTATCAGATGAAGGGCCGCGTCGACGTCGGTTGCGACAGTGGCTTCTCGGCGCCCACCACGGGTGCCCCGCGTGCCAGCTCGACCGTGGGTTGCACCGCGGCCAACGGCTTCTCGCTCAACGGCAGCGGCCAGCTGACTGCCGACACCAACGTGACGCTGACGATCCAGCCGGGCGTGATCCTGTTCGGCGGCACCGGCACCTCGTGGCTGGCAGTCAACCGCGGCAACAAGATCAATGCGACCGGCACCTCGGCCGCGCCGATCGTGTTCACCAGCCGCGACAACGTGCTCGGCATCAACAACGATGCGTCGTTCGGCCAGTGGGGCGGCGTGGTGCTGCTCGGCCGCGCCCGGATCACCGATTGCAACACCGGCACGACGGCGGCGAGCACCTGCGAGCGCGCGACCGAAGGCTCGGCCGACCCGGCCGTGTTCGGCGGCACCGACGACGCCTACAATGCCGGCACGATGAAGTACGTCCAGATCCGCTATTCGGGCTATGTGCTCGGCGCGGACCGCGAACTCCAGGCGCTGACCACCGAGGGCATCGGCAGCGGCACCACGCTCGACTATATCCAGAGCCACAACAGCTCGGACGACGGCATGGAGTTCTTCGGCGGCACGGTGCGCTTCAAGCACTATATCGCCACCGGCGCCGACGATGACAGCCTCGACATCGACACCGGTCTGCAGGGCCTGTTCCAGTACGTCCTGCTGATCCAGCGCGCCGGCAAGGGCGACGCGCTGATGGAAGTCGACAGCAACGGCAACGAAGGCGACACGCCGCGTCAGGTCACCAAGATCGCCAACTTCACCGCGATCCAGAGCCAGCTGAGCAGCGACAACGAAGCCAACGACCAGGCGTCTATCCTGCTGCGCGGCAATGCCGACCTGACGCTGGTCAACGGCCTGGTGATCTCGCCGAACAACGAGTGCCTGCGCATGAACGGTTCGGGCACGACGCCGGCGACGCTCGTCGCGCGCTCGGTGGTCCTGCAGTGCAACGCCACCAAGTATCTCGGCACCGGCAGCTACAACGCCACCCAGGTCGCCACCGCGTTCGGCGCGGGCGCGAACAACAACAGCGACAGCTTCATCAACACGCTGGCCAACCTGTTCGTGAACGGCGCGACCGAAACCGCGGTCACCGCCACCGACCCGAAGACGCTCGACTCGACCGGCTTCTTCGACACGACCACCTGGATCGGCGCGGTGCGTAACAGCGCCGACACCTGGTACGCCGGCTGGACCTGCAACTCGGGCTATGCCGGTTTCGACAACACGTCGGTGACCAGCCGCTCGTGCACGTCGCTGCCGACGACCTGAGGCCGAGCCTGACCTGACCGGAGGGCGGGGCGTGGCCATCATGGGCACGCCCCGCCCTTTCCCGATGTACGAACTAGGGGTTCACGATGACCAAGTCGTTGGGGCTTGCCAGCCTGCTGCTTCTCTCTTCCGCGCTCGTCGCGCCCGCGATCGCGTGCGCGCAGTCCGCGCCCGCCGCGCCCGATCCGCAGACCGGCCCGGCCACCAACGCCGCCGACCAGCCGGCGACTACGCCCGAGGCCCAGCAGGAGGAGACGCCGGACGTCTCGGTGCCGGGCGAGATCGTCGTCACCGGCCGCCGCGTGAACCTCACGCGCGATATCCCGCAGGTCGTCTCGGTGCTCTCCGCCGCCGACATCCAGCGGACGGGGGAAGGCGACATCGCCGGCGCGCTCGGTCGCGTCACCGGCCTTAGCGTGGTCGGCAACGGCTATGTGTTCGTGCGCGGCCTGGGCGATCGCTATTCGCTGGCGCTGCTCAACGGCTCGCCGCTGCCGAGCCCCGAGCCGTTGAAGCGCGTGGTGCCGCTCGATCTGTTCCCGACCAACGTCGTCTCCTCGTCGCTCGTCCAGAAGAGCTATTCGGTGAACTATCCCGGCGAGTTCGGCGGCGGCGTGATCAACCTCACCACCAATGCCGCGCCGAAGAAGGGCTTTATCACCGTCGGCGGCGGCATCGGCGCGAACAGCCGCGCGACGGGCCAGCTCGGCTATGTCTATGCCGGCGGCAAGCATGACTGGACCGGCTTCGACGACGGCAGCCGCAACATCGCGCCCGCGCTCCAGGCCTATTTCAACAGCGGCGCGCGGTTGAGCTCGGGGAATGTCGACGGCGCGGCGATCGCCAAGCAGCTGGTCAACGGCAAGAACGCGCTGCTCCAGCGCAACCTGAACCTCCCGCCGAACTGGTCGACGAGCCTGTCTGCCGGCAAGTCCTGGGACATCGGCGACACCACACTCGGGCTGATCGCCACCGCCGGCTACAGCAACAAGTGGACGGTGCGCGATGCGCGCCAGCAATATTCGATCACCCAGGATCTGTCGGTTCTCGAGAGCGACTTCGAGCGCGTGCTGACCGACAATCGGGTCGTCGTGAACGGCCTGTTCGGCCTCGGCTTCGAGTTCGGCGACAACAAGCTGCGCTGGACCAACGTCTACATCCGCGATACGCTGAAGAACACGCGCCTCGGCATCGGCAAACGGCACGGCAACGAAACGACCGATTTCCAGCAGCAGGATACCCGCTGGTTCGAACGCCAGCTGATCGACACCCAGGTCGTCGGCGAGTTCAAGCTGACGCCGACGCTGAGCCTCGACCTGCGCGGCAGCTACGCCAATTCCAAGCGCAAGTCGCCGAGCGAGCTGTTCTTCGAATATGTCCGCACCAATGTGGGCGCCGATCCGTACGGCCAGTATTTCATCAATCGCCTGAACAATGGCAATGGCGGCGATGCGACGGTCAGCTACTCGAACCTGAACGAGAATCTCTACTCGGCCGGGGCGGACCTGACCTTCAAGCCGATCACCGATCTCGCCGTTTCGGCGGGCTACAGCTATCTCAAGACCAAGCGGTTCAGCTCGCGCCGCGACTTCCAGTTCAGCGCACCCAGCACCTTCCCCAACGGAGTGGCGATGCTGCGGCCGGACCTGCTGCTCGGCAGCGCGATCATCGACTATTACAAGATCGCGCTGATCGAGACCAATGAGGGCAATCCGGCATTCAACGCATCGCTGCGCAACCATGCCGGCTATCTGCGCGGGGTCTACCAGATCACGCCCGAGATCTCGCTCGACACCGGCGTGCGGTTCGAGACGGCGAAGGAGAAGGTGGTACCGGCGCAGGTGTTCAGTTCGGCGGGCGCCAGCACCGCGGGTACCAATCTGAAGAACGACTATTGGCTGCCGGCGGCGACGCTGACCTGGCAGTTCCGCCCGAAGATGCAGTTCCGCCTCAACGGATCGAAGACGATCGCGCGGCCGCAGTTCCGCGAGCTGATCTACCAATTCTACTTCGATCCCGAGACCAACCGTCAGTATCAGGGCAACCCGCTGCTGCAGGACAGCACGCTGTACAACGGCGAAGGCCGGTTCGAATGGTATATCGGCAACGACGAGCGCGTGTCGGCGGCCGCCTTCTACAAGCGGATCAACAAGCCGATCGAGGCCTTCATCACCGGCAGCGACGTGCTGGTGACCAGCTTCGCGAATGCACCCAAGGCCAATCTGTACGGTGCCGAGCTGGAGGCGCAGAAGAAGTTCGGGCTGGCCGATTGGCTGGGCGGGGACTTCTTTGCCGATCGCAACCTGCTGCTGATCGCCAACTACACCTACACCAAGTCGAAGCTGAAGGTGGGGCAGGGCGATCACACCGCCGTCTATGCCGCCTCCTCGACCAACGCGACCGACTATTTCCGCGACGGCGCCGCGCTCACCGGCCAGTCGGACCATCTGGTGAACCTGCAGCTGGGCATGGAGAAGAGCGGCCTGCTCTCGCAGCAGACCTTCATCCTATCCTATGCCAGCAAGCGCGTTACCAGCCGCGGCCTCGCCAACCAGAACCAGCCCGACGTCTATGAATATCCGGGGTTCAACCTCGATTTCGTCGCGCGCCAGGGCGTGATGGTGGTGGGCCATCAGTTCGACGTGAAGCTGGAGGCGCGGAACCTCACCGGCCGCCGTTACAAGGAACTGCAATCGAACGGCACGCGGACCGTGATCTACAACCGCTATTCGCCGGGCACGACGGTGCAGCTGTCGCTCTCGACGACGTTCTGACGCCAGGGAGAGGAGAGGGGCCCGCCGCCGTCGCCACGGCGGACGGGCTCCCCCGCTCACCAGCCCCAGGGGCGTTCGCGGAACCACTGGGTAATGACGTATTTGAACCCCGCCCGCACCTTCATCGCGTGATGGATGGTGGCCGGGTTGACGCTGCCATCGGGACGCAGATTGTTCCACGCGAGCAGCTTGCCGGCCTCGGGCTGGACGATCTTGTCGATCGCCTTGAAGCGGGTGGCACCGCCCGCCTCGACATCGTTGAGGTAGAGCATCACGGTCCAGGTACGCTGGCCGGCGACGCTGCAATATTTATCGAAATCGGCGCTGCCGGGGTCGAAATAGTCGGTGTGCGCCTTGAACTCCTGGCCCACCGCATAGCGCTGGCCCTGCATAGGCTCGGCATGATCGGGATGCAGGCCGATGAAATCGCGGATCCGCATCTTGAGATCGATCGCCAGCGGGTCGTCGGCAGCGAGATCGCACGTCTCGCTCGTACGGAAGGCATAGTCGTCGCCGGCATTGGCGAGGGTGGAGGGCCGCCGCTGCTCGTCGATCCGTGCCATCAGCGCCTGGCACTGGGCGGCATCGAGAAAGCTGCGCGCCATGAACAGCGTGACCTTCGGGCTCGGCACCTTCTGCACGCCGGGATAGGCGAGGATGCGCTCGACGACGGGCTCGGAGGGATGGCCACTGCCGAGCGAGGGGTGGGAGTGCGACTGCATGGCGCGCTTTTGCCAAAAGCGGCGGCGTCTCGCCAGCGCGACGCGCAGCCGTCATGAAAGTGCAGCCCAATTGTCATCAACGCTGCGTACCGCAGCGCTGTCCAGCAGGGGGACAGAGCGTGCAGATTGAAGCCGAACGGCATCACGAGGCGATGGCCGGGCCGAATGCGTCGACCAACGCCGTCTATGCGCCGCGGCTGCTCGAGGCGCTGCTCGTCGAAGCGGCGGCGATCCACGCGTCGCATCTCCATCTCGATCCGGTGGCCGGCGGTCTCCAGCTATCGTTTCGTGCCGGCGGTCGTGTGCAGCCGGCGCAGGTGCTGGAAGCGGCGGCCGGCGCGGCGCTGATCCGCGAGATCGCGCTCGGCGCGGGCCTGCCGGCCACATCTCTGCTTCCGCAGCGCGGGGAGTTGCGCTGGGGGCGCGAGGTGCTCGGCGTTTCCGTGTTGCCGCTCGTCGCGGGGCAGCGCGTGGTGCTCCAGCGGGCACCGCAACAGGCCGAACACCGCGAGCTGGAAGGCCTGGGCATGCGCGGCGCACTGCCGCACGAGACCCGGCTGGTGCTCGCGGGGGCGGGACTGGTGCTGGTCGCGGCGCCGGAAGGGCATGGCCGCAGCACGACGCTGCGGACGCTGCTGGCGCTGGCGGCGAGCCCGAGCCGCCCCGGGCTGGCGGTAACCAGCGGCGACAGCGTGGATCTGCCCGGTGTGGCCTGGGCAAACCTGTCGTCCGTAGCGCCCGCCGAATCGCTCCGGGCGGGGATCGATCAGGATCTGGATGTGCTGATGCTCGAATCGCTCGCCGATCGCGCGGCGGCGGCCGCGGCGGTGCAGGCAGCGCAGGCCGGCCGGCTGGTGCTGGCAGGCATCGAGGCCGCGGACGCCGTGGCGGCGATCCAGCAGATGCGAAGCTGGCGGGTGGAGGCGTTCCACCTTGCCTCCACGCTCGCGCTGGTCCTTGGCCAGCGGCTGGTGCGGCGGCTGTGCCCCGAATGCCGCGAGCCGGTGCAGGCGCGCGGGTCGGTCTCGGCGCTGCTCGGTTTCGATCCCGGCGCGATCGTCTATGCCCCGGTGGGCTGTCCGGCCTGCGACGGCAGCGGCTTCGCCGGGCAGATCGGCGTGTTCGAATCGATTCGCGGCGATGCGACGATTCGGCGACTGGTGAACGACGGCGGCGATGCGGCGATTCTCGCCCGCCATGCCTTCGTCACCACCCCCAATCTGGGGTCCGCTGCGCGTGCGCTGGCGCGGACGGGGGTGACGACGCCCGACGAGGCTGTTAGAATTTCGCGAGGATAACGCGTAAGGTTCTTGCGCTCCCGTTCGGAGCCCGCTAAGCGCGCACTCCTTCACGGCGACCATAGCTCAATCGGTTAGAGCGCTGGTTTGTGGTACCAGAGGTTGCGGGTTCAATTCCCGTTGGTCGCCCCACTTTCTCACAGCGCGGATCCATCCATGATCACCGACTGGGGCTTTCCCGATTTCGACGACCACGAGGGCATTCACCTCTTCTCGGATCGGGCTTCCGGCCTTAGCGCGATCATCGCCGTCCACTCGACGGCACTGGGTGCTGCTGCTGGCGGCGTGCGCTTCTGGCACTATGCCGATCACCGCGCCGCGATCACCGATGCCCTGCGTCTTTCGCGCGGCATGAGCTACAAGAACGCCATGGCCGATCTGCCGATGGGCGGCGGCAAGGGCGTGATCCTCGCGGACAAGCCGGGTGCCGAAGTCACCCAGGCGCAGCTGGAAGCGTTCGGCCGCGCGGTCGAATCGCTCCATGGCCGCTATGTGACCGCCGAGGACGTCGGCATGTCCGAAGCCCGTATGAAGGTCGTCGCGACCCAGACCAAGCATGTCTCGGGCCTGCCGGTGGCGGCGGGCAGCGCGGGCGGCGATCCGGGTCCGGTCACGGCGCGCGGCGTCTATCTCGGCGTCAAAGCGGCGGCGAAGCGGGGCCTGGGTGTCGAGTCGATGGCCGGCGTGCGCGTGGCGATCCAAGGCGTCGGCTCGGTCGGCGGCGGGCTCGCTCGGCTGCTGGCGGCGGACGGCGCCAAGCTGACGCTGGCCGATGTGCATGGCGACCGCGCCAAGGCGCTGGCGGCGGAACTGGGCGCCGAGGCGATCGACGCCGATGCGATCCTGACGCATGAGGCCGACATTCTCAGCCCCTGCGCGCTGGGTGCGATCCTCACCGAGCAGTCGATCGAGGCGCTCAAGGTGCGCGTCGTCGCCGGCGGTGCGAACAACCAGCTCGCCACGCGCCAGGATGGCCACCGCCTGCACGGGCGCGGCATCGTCTACGCACCGGATTACGTGATCAACGCCGGCGGCATCATCAACGTGGCGCTGGAATATCTCGGCCAGGGCGACCGCTCCGAGGTGGACGCCCGCGTCGAGAAGATCCCGGTGCGCCTCAACCAGGTATGGGACGAAAGCGCCGCAACCGGCGATCCTTCCAGCGAAGTCGCCGACCGCATCGCCCAGCGCCTGATCGGCCGCTGATCCAAAGACCCTCCCCACGCCGGGGAGGGTCTTTTGCTATTACAGCCACCCCGCCGTCTGCGCCGCGAGCCACAGGCCGATCGCGACGAACAGCAGCGCGGCGATCCGGTGCACGGTTGTCAGCGGCACCCGGTCGATCACCGCCTTGCCGAGGAACACCGCCGGCACATTGGCGAGCATCATGCCCAGCGTCGTTCCCGCCGTGACCGGAAGGACTGCGTGGAAGCGCGCGCCGAGCGCGACGGTGGCGACCTGGGTCTTGTCCCCCATCTCGACGAGGAAGAAGGCGATAGCGGTGGTGAGGAAGGCGCCAAACCGCGCGGGCTTGGTCTCGTCGTCCTCGTCGAGCGTGTCCGGGATCAGCGTCCACAGGCCCATCGCGACGAACGACGTGGCGATCGCGTAGCGGAACCAGATGCTGTCGAGCAGGCCGGCGACTTCGGCACCCACCAGCGCGGCGAGGAAATGGTTGGCGATGGTCGCGACGAAGATGCCGCAGATGATCGGCACCGGCCGCTTGAAGCGGGTCGCGAGCAGGATTGCCAGCAGCTGAGTCTTGTCGCCGATTTCGGCGAGCGCAACCACCGCGGTGGAGGTAAGCAGGGCTTCCAAGAAAATCTCCGGGGCCGGGCGGGACGAAAAATCCAACGACATCGCATCTCCCCGCCCGGCATGAGCGAAGATGCGACGTCATTGGTCTCGCCCGAACCTTGCGGCTCCGCCTGCGCCATGGCCTCTCGACCAAGTATGTTGACGCAAGCGCCCGGTGCGTGCGGCACCGGCTGGCTACTCCCCAGATGACGCGCTGCCTCTAAGTCGCACCCGAAATTATTGCAACCCCGTTCCCGGGAAGGCGCGCGCGCGTGATTCGATGCTTTGAGTTTGGGCGCGAGCCGGGCTAGTCCTCGTCGCGTGCCGATGCTTCACGCCCTCGCCAATCCGGCGCGCTTCCTCAAGATCGCCCGGCCGCTGACGCCGGCCCTGTTCTGGGTCGGGCTGGCGCTGACGCTGTTCGGCGCCTGGGCGGGTCTGACCCAGACCCCGGCCGACTATCTGCAGAAGGACAGCGTCCGCATCCTCTACATCCATGTGCCCACCGCCTGGCTGGGCATGGGCGGGTGGAGCAGCCTCGCGCTTGCGTGCCTGGGCTACCTGATCTGGCGGCACCCGCTGGCGATCGTCGCTGCGCGCGCCATCGCCCCGGCAGGGGCGGTGTTCGCGGCGCTGTGCCTGATCACCGGATCGATCTGGGGGCGCCCGACTTGGGGCACCTGGTGGGAATGGGATGGGCGGCTGACCAGCATGCTGCTCCTTTTCTTCGTCTACATCGCCTGGATCGCGCTTGCTCGCGCCGATGCCGAGCGGAGCGGCGACGGACGGATTCCGGCGCTGTTCGGCGTCGCGGGAACGGTGCTATTGCCTATCATTCGCTATTCGGTGGTGTGGTGGAACACGCTGCACCAGGGGGAGAGCATCGGGCTCACCCGCAGCAGCATCGACGCGTCGATGCTATGGCCGCTCTGGTTCACGCTGTCGGGGTTCAGCCTGCTGTTCGGGGCGATCGTGCTGATGCGGATGCGCGCGCTGCTCGCGCAACAGAAGGTCGAAGCGCGGTTGCGGCGGAGGGCGGCGCAATGAACCATTGGTGGTTCGTGACTGCCGCCTATGCCGTGGCGGCGATTGGCACCGGCGGGCTCGCCGCGGCGAGCTGGTGGGCGATGCGCCGCGCCGAAGCCGCCGCCGACGCGCTGGGGCGCCGCGCGTGAAGGCAAAGCATCAACGGTCGACGCTGGCGTTGCTTGCGGTCGCGGCGATTGTCGGCGCGGCGCTGCTGGCGCTCTCCGCGCTCAAGGACCAGGCGGCGTTTTTCTATGCGCCGGGCGACGTGGCGGGCAAGCCGCTGCCGCTGGGCAAGGCGGTGCGGCTGGGTGGCATGGTCGAGAAGGGATCGCTCACCCGCGCCGCCGACGGCGTGTCGATCGGCTTCCGGGTCACCGACGGCAAGGCGGTGGTACCGGTGCGCTTCCGCGGGGTGACGCCGGACCTGTTCCGCGAAGGATCGGGCGTGGTCGCCGAAGGCCAGTTCCAGCCCGACGGCAGCTTCGCCGCCGACAATCTGCTCGCCAAGCATGACGAGCGCTACATGCCGCCGCAGATGGCGGGGAAGATGCACAAGAGCGAGTCGCTGGAGCCATGATCGCCGAAGCCGGACTCGCGGCGCTGTGGCTCGCCACCGCCTTCGCCATCGCGCAGCTGCTGCTGGGCGCCGCCGCCGCGCGCGCGGGCGATCCCGCGGCGATGCTGCCGGGCGTGCGCAAGATCGCGCTGGTCCAGGCGCTGTTCGCGCTGGCCGCGTTCCTCCTCCTGATCTGGCTGTTCGTCACCTCGGACATGTCGGTCCTGCTGGTGGCGGAGAACAGCCACTCGCAGAAGCCGATGCTCTACAAGGTCGCCGGGGCCTGGGGGAACCATGAGGGCTCGATGCTGCTCTGGGTGACCGTACTGGCGGTCGCGGGCGGCGGCGTGGCGCTGTTCGAGCGGCGACTGGTGGCAGAGACGCTCGCGGCGACGCTGGCCGCGCAGGCGGCGATCGCGATCGGCTTCTACGCCTTCCTGGCCTTCGCCTCGAACCCTTTTGCGCGGCTCAACCCCGCGCCGGCGGACGGGCAGGGGCTCAACCCGCTGCTCCAGGATCCCGGCCTCGCCTTCCATCCGCCGACGCTCTATCTCGGCTATGTCGGCCTGTCGGTGGCGTTTAGCTTCGCGGTCGCCGCGCTGCTGATGCGCGATGTCGGTCCGGCCTTCGCCAAGGCGATGCGGCCCTGGGTGCTTGGCGCCTGGATCTTCCTGACGATCGGCATCACCGCCGGCAGCTACTGGGCCTATTACGAGCTCGGCTGGGGTGGCTGGTGGTTCTGGGATCCGGTGGAGAATGCCTCGCTGATGCCCTGGCTGGCGGCGACCGCGTTGCTCCATTCGGTCAACGTGCTGGCGACGCGCGACGGCCTGCGCGCCTGGACGCTGATGCTGGCGGTGGTCGCCTTCTCGATGTCGATGGTCGGCACTTTCCTTGTGCGATCCGGCATCCTGGTGAGCGTCCATGCCTTTGCCGTGGACCCGACGCGCGGTACCTTCCTGCTGGCGCTGCTCGGCCTCTATATCGGCGGGGCGCTGGCGCTGTTCGGCGCGCGCGTCGGCACCGTCACGCAAGGCGCCACCTTCCAGCTGGTCAGCCGCGAGGCGGCGCTGGTACTCAACAACCTGCTGCTCAGCGTGATCCTAGGCGTGGTGCTGATCGGCACGCTGTATCCGCTGGTGGCGCAGGCGATGGGCGTGCAGCTCTCGATCGGCGCGCCGTTCTTCGAGAAGACCGCGGTGCCGATCGCGCTGTTCCTGGTCGCGGGCACGGCGGCGGGGCCGCTGCTCCGCTGGCGGAAGGATTCGGCGCAGGCGCTGCTCTCGCGGCTGACCATTCCGGTGGCAATCGCCGGCGTGGCATTCGCACTGTTCTTCGCGCTGACGGGCTTCACCTCCCCGATTGCGGTGCTCGCGCTGGCCTTCGCCTTCGGCCTTGCGGCGGCGAGCGTGGCGCCGCTGTGGAAGCGCAAGCTGCGCCGCACCCCGCTGCCGATCTACGGCATGGTCCTTGCCCATCTCGGGGTCGCGGTGAGCATGGCCGGCATGGCGGCCGATACGCTGTTCAAGCAGGAACGCCTCGCGGCGGTCGCCGTCGGCGATCATCTGACGGTGGGCCCGTTCCAGGTGACCCTGGCCGAGGTGCGCCCCACCGTGGGCCCGAACTGGTCGGCGCTGGAGGCGCGCCTGCAGGTGCAGCGCGGACCGGCGGCGCCGTTCGAGCTGGTGCCGCAGCAGCGCTTCTTCGCCAATCCGCCGACCAACACCAGCGAGGCGGCCATCGCGACGCTGTGGGACGGGCAGCTATATACCGTGCTCGGCGCCGCCGACGGGGCAGGGCGCTGGCAGCTGCGCCTGTGGTGGAAGCCGTTCGTCACGCTGATCTGGGCCGGTGGCGGGCTGATCGCGCTGGGCGGAATCCTTGCGTTGCTGGGGCGCGTGCTGCGTGCCCGCCGCGATGCCCGCGCGCTGGAGGAAGAGGCATGAAGAAGCTGCTGATCTGGCTGCCGCTCGCCCTGTTCGTGCTCGTTTTCGCCTTGGTAGTGAACGGCCTGATCGAACCGAGCGACCGCATCGTTCGCTCGGCGATGGTGGGCAGGCCGCTGCCGGCGCTGCACCTGCCGCCGATGCTCGCCGACCGGCCAGGGATCGACACCAAGGACTGGCCGAAAGGCAAGCCGCGGCTGCTCAACGTCTTCGCCAGCTGGTGCATCCCCTGCGTGGCCGAGGCGCCGCAGCTGATGAAGCTGAAGGCGGCGGGGGTGCAGATCGACGCGATCGCGGTGCGGGACACCAACCCGGATGTGCAGGCGTTCCTCGCCCGCAACGGCGATCCCTATACCCGCATCGGCGACGACCATGCGATGCGCGCGCAGCTCTCGCTCGGGTCGTCGGGCGTGCCGGA
>JAIYAA010000148.1 GCA_027489295.1 Sphingomonadales bacterium
ACCAGCCGCACCTTCTCGCTGATCGAGACCGGCGAATCGCTCCATCGCGGGGACGAGCCCTCGCCCACCCGCTCCTCGGTGCTGGTGCGGCTCAACCACGGCCATATCCGCATCGGCGTGTTCCAGCGCCTCGCCTATTTCCAGGACGAGGACGGGTTGCGCGCGCTCACCGGCTATGTGCTGCGCCACTATTTCGGCGAGCCCGACGGCCCCGACGCGCCGCAGCGGCTGCTCACCCATGTCGTCGCCCGCACCGCACGGATGGCGGCGCAGTTCATGGCGGCGGGGTTCGTCCACGGGGTGCTCAACAGCGACAATATCAACGTGACCGGCGAGAGCTTCGATTACGGCCCGTGGCGGTTCACCCCGAGCTGGGCGCCGCATTTCATCGCCGCCTATTTCGACCAGAACGGCCTATATGCCTTCGGACGCCAGGCCGAGGCGATCTACTGGGACGTGATGCAGCTGGCCATCTCGCTGCGCCTGATCACCGAGGAAGCGCCGCTGATCGAGGCGCTGGAGGGCTTCGCCCCAGCCTATCAGCGCGAAGAGGCCCGGGCGATCCTGTGGCGGCTGGGCGTTCAGCCCCGCGACGAGGCGAGCGACCGTGCCCTCACCCAGGCGGTACAGACCGCGCTTCATCAGACCGGTGCGCCGCTGGACCTGTTCTATTTCCACGCGTTCGGTGGACAGCTGCCGGAGCATTATGGCAGCGAGTTCGATGCCGTCCGCGGCCACGTTGCCGGCTATCGCCCACGCAAGCCGCGCGACCACGCCTATTGGCGGGGCGCGCCTTGTTCGATGCACATCGACGAGGTCGAATCGCTGTGGTCCAGCATTGCCGACGGGGACGACTGGGCGCCGCTCGATGCCAAGATCGCCGCCATTCGGGTGATGGGCGAGGCTCTGGCCTAGCGCCGCGAAATCGGGCAAGAGCGAACGCGACCGGGCAAAAAATCAAGAAAACAGAAGGCCGATGCCGGAACAAGAACTCCTTTCGACCGAGCCTGCAACGGGCGCCGTGCTATGGCGCCATGCGATCGGGGATGCCGATACCGAAGTGGCGATTGCGCGCGCCAACTGGGCGCAATGGGCCGCGCGCCCGCTTGCCGTTCGGATCGAGGCGCTGCGCCGCTTCGCCAACGTCGTTCGGCAAAAGGCGGATGCCTTTACCGATCTGATCGCGCGCGAGACCGGCAAGCCGCTCTGGGAAGCGCGCACCGAGGTCGAGACGGTGATCGCCAAGGTCGACATCTCGGTCACCAGCTATTCGGAACGCACCGGCCAGCGCCGGATCGAAGCGCCGATGAACACGCGGCTCGCGCTGCGGCACAAGCCGCATGGCGTGCTGGCGGTGCTGGGGCCCTACAACTTCCCGGCCCACCTGCCGAACGGCCACATCGTGCCCGCGTTGCTCGCGGGCAATGCGGTGGTGTTCAAGCCCTCCGAGAAGACGCCGGCGACCGGCGCCTTCCTCGTCGAGTGCTTCCACGCTGCCGGCATTCCCGAAGGCTGCGTCCGCCTGCTGGTCGGCGGGCCGGACCAGGGCAAGGCATTGGCCAGCCATCCGGACATCGATGGCCTGCTGTTCACCGGATCGGCGAACACCGGCATCGCGCTCAACCGCCAGTTCGCCGCGCGGCCGGAAAAGATCCTCGCGCTCGAAATGGGCGGGAACAACCCGATATTGGTGTGGAACGCGCCGGACATCTATTCCGCCGCGGTGCTGGTGGTACAGTCCGCCTTCACCACCGCCGGCCAGCGCTGCACGGCCGCGCGTCGGCTGATCGTCGACGAGAAGCTGTTCGATCCGCTGATGGCCGAGCTGAACAAGCTGATCAGCCGGCTGATAATCGGGGAGCCGCACGCCGATCCGCAGCCCTTCATGGGCCCGGTGATCGACAACAATACCGCCGACATGTTGACCGAGAGCTTTCTGACGCTCTCCACCATGGGCGGCCGGCCGCTGCGCCACATGGAACGGCCGATCGAAAATCGTCCCTTCCTCACGCCCGGCGTGGTCGACATGACCGAGGCGCGCGAGAAGGTGGATGTAGAGCTGTTCGGCCCGATCCTCCAGGTGTTCCGCAAGACCAGCTTCGAGGAAGCGATCGCCGAGGCGAACGACACCCGCTACGGCCTTTCCGCCAGCCTGGTGAGCCAGGATCCCAAGCTGTACGACCAGTTCTGGGCCAACATCCGCGCCGGCATCGTCAACTGGAACAAGCCGACCAACGGTGCCTCGTCGGCGGCACCGTTCGGGGGCGTCGGCTGGTCGGGCAACCATCGGCCGAGCGCCTATTATGCGGCGGACTATTGTGCCTATCCGGTCGTCTCCTCCGAATCCGAACAGGCACGCGCGGCGATGGGCGTAGGGCTGCGCGACGCCTGAGCGTTAGGGTTTGCGAAACCCTCTCGCTTAACGGCCGCTTCAGCCGCCGACCCGCATGGTGCCCCTCTTCGGACGGGATAACATCATGGGTTTGGGGCGTACGTCCGCGACGATTTTCAGCCTGACGCACGATCTGCCGGTGCCGCGCTCAACGGGCCCGGCACCGGCGGACGGCCTCGATTCGGCTCGGCTCGCGATGACCGGGCAGACCTGGGACTGCGGCATCCGCTGGATCGGGCGCGCCGGCGCGCGGCTGCGGGTCGAAGGCGATCTCGCCGAGCAGGTACCCGCGCAGTTGCACGTTGCCGGGGTCGATCCGTTGATCGGGCGCACGCTCTGGTCCGATGGCGAGGAAGCGGGCCTGCGGTTCGATGCGCCGGTCGATATCCTCGGCATGGTCGCCCGCAACCTCGCCCGCGCCAGCGCGGAGCGCCGCCGCCTGCCCCGCATCGAACTGCGCCAGACCGTGGGCATCCACCGCGGCGCGGAGGTCGAGCAGGTTCGCACGCGCGACATTTCCCAGGGCGGTGTCGGGGTGGAAACCCGCGCGCTTGCCCCCGGCGAGGCGGTGACGCTCACCTTCGACGGCCTGCGACCGCTGGACGGCAGCGTACGCTGGGTGACCGGCGAGACCGCCGGCATCGTGTTCGCCGAGGAACTGGGCTGGCAGATCCTGTTCCCCTGGCTTCGCGGTTTGCAACAGGCACCCGATCCCGCCCCGGGCGGCGCCGAGCAGGACGGGCTGCTGCAAGACAAGCTGGCCGTTCGACTCGATCTGCCCGGCCGCGTGCGCGAAGGCGCGCGCTGGTGGAACTGCCGCATCCACGCGCTCACCGCGCAGCAGGTGGAATTCGAGGCACGGCAGCGCTTCGTCCCCGGCGCGGGGCTGTGGGTCGCCCTGCCCGAGATCGGCGGCGGCCCGGTGCGGGTTCTCGCCGATCGCCATGGCCGCACGCTGGGCGAATTTCGCATGCCGCTGCGTGATGGCGACCTGCGGATGCTTACCGCCGGCCGCCGTACCGTCTGATCGCGCTTGCATCGGCAAACGGGTGCCGCCAAGCGGAAGCCATGGCGCTCCTTCCCATTGCCGAGGCGCAAGCGCGACTGCTCGCGCTTGCCAAGCGGACCCCGGTCGAACTGGTTTCCCTCGCAGAGGCCGCAGGCCGCTGGGCGGCGGCGCCGGTAGTCGCGCGGCGAACCCAGCCGGAGCGCGACCTTTCCGCGATGGACGGCTATGCGATCCGCTACGCCGATCTGCCCGGCCCCTGGCGGGTCGTCGGCGAAAGCGCCGCCGGCAAGGGCCATGACGGCGCCGTCGCGCCCGGCGAGGCGGTTCGCATCTTCACCGGCGCTCCCCTGCCCGGCGGCGCAGACACCGTGCTGGTGCAGGAGGAAGCCGCGCGCGACGGCGATGCGCTGCTGCTTGCGGGCGAGGGTCCCGGGCATGCCGGGCGCAACACCCGCCGCCGCGGCCTCGATTTTACCGAAGGCGACACACTCATCGCTGCCGGCGAGCGGCTGACGCCCGCCCGGATCGCGCTGGCCGCCATCGCCGGGCACGCCCGGATCGCGGTCCATCGCAAGGTGCGGGTGGCGATCGCGGCGACGGGCGATGAACTGATCCCGCCCGGCGCCTCGATCGGCCGCGACCAGCTGCCCGAATCCAACCGAACGATGCTGGCCGCGCAGCTGGGCGATCTCCCGGTTGAGATCCTCGATCTGGGCATCCTGCCCGACGATCTCGACACGCAGACCCGCGTCTTCGCCGGCGTCGACGCCGACCTGCTGGTGACCAGCGGCGGTGCGTCGGTGGGGGACCATGATTTCGTCCGCCCGGCGCTGACGGCAGCGGGGGCTGCGATCGACTTCTGGCGCATCGCGCTTCGGCCGGGAAAGCCGATGATGGCCGGCCGCCGCGGCGACATGGTCGTGCTAGGGCTGCCGGGCAATCCGGTCTCCGTGTTCGTGACCGCGCTACTATTCGCCCGGCCGGTGATCGCGCACCTCGCGGGGGCGGCGGATCCCTTCCCGACCCCACGCCTGGCGCTACTCGGCGACGCACTGCCCGCGAACGGGCCGCGGACCGACTATATCCGGGCGATTACCGTGGACGGCCGTGTCCATCCCGCCGCGATCCAGGACAGCTCGATGCTGCGAACCCTCGCGCGCAGCACCTGCCTGATCATCCGCGAACCCCATGCGCCGGCGGCAGAAGCATTCGAATTGGTGGAAATCCTCGACATCGCTTGACAGCCTACGGGAACATTGCATAAACGTTCCCAGTCTGTTCTAGACCCGGAGGATTGGATGCTCACGCGCAAGCAGCACGAGCTGATCTGCTTCATTGCCGACCGCCTCGCCGAGACCGGCGTGTCG
>JAIYAA010000287.1 GCA_027489295.1 Sphingomonadales bacterium
GCCTCGCTCAGATCGAGCCGACCGTTGAGCAACGCCCGCCGGGTGAACTCGCCGGCCTCGGCAGCGCGCAGGCCGGGGAGCGCGGCGAGCGCGGCTTCCACCGCCCGCACCACCGCCCTGCCTCCGTGCAGGTGCAGCTCGGCAAGATCCTCCCCCGTCGCCGAGCGCGGCCCGGGGAAGCACAGCACCAGCGCCTGATCGAGCGGTTCGCCCCCGGCATCGCGGAGTGCCCGCAGCGTAGCACGCCGGGGCGCGGGAACGTCGCCAGCCAGTTGTTGCACCGCAGCGAATGCTTGCGTGCCGCTGATGCGCAGCACCGCGATCGCCGCGGGCGGCGCGCCGCTGGAAACCGCGAAGATCGTGTCCATGTGGAGTATCAGCTGCCCGGCTTCTTGATCGACGCGTCGAACAGGCCGCGCCAGAAGTTCATGCCGGCCTCGCCCATCGGCGCCCAGCTCCGCATCATCTGCTCGAAGCCTTCGGGCGTGCCATGGCTCTCGATCGCCTTCACCATCAGCTGCACATAGCGATCATGCACCGGCGTGAGGTCGGGAAGACCCATGGCGCGGCGCGCTTCTTCCGGCGTGCACTCGACTTCGACGTTGATCTTCATGTGATCCCTTCCGCGCTTGAGCGCATCGCCGGCCCCCTGCTAGGCCATGGCCCATGTATGCGCGCGACCATGCCCTGATCGCAACGCCCATCGGCCCGATCCGGATCGAAGGCGATGATCAGCATGTTACGCGAATCGATATCGGTGCCGAAGGCGACCCGGCGCTCGGAGCGAGCACCATGGTCCGCGCCGCCGCCGAGCAGATCGCGGCATGGTTCGCCGGCGAGCGGCACAGCTTCGATCTTGCACTGGCGCCGGCTGCCACGCCGCGCGGCGCTATCCTTCGGGATGGGTTGATCGCCGTGCCGTTCGGGAAGACGATCAGCTATGGCGAATTGTCGCGCGCGCTCGGGTCGAGTGCACGGGCGATCGGACAGCTATGTGCGCGTAATCCGTTTCCGCTACTCGTCCCCTGCCACCGCGTGCTGAACCAGAATGGCGGGTTGGGCGCGTATTCGGCCGGCAACGGTCCGGCCACCAAATCCTGGCTGCTCGATCATGAGCGGCGGTTAACCGGAGAGTATCTGCTATGAGCACCCTGACGATCGACGCGCTGGACGAGAGCGGCAGCTTCTCCGCCTATGTCGCGCGTCCCGAAGGCACGCCGCGCGCCGCGATCCTCGTGATCCAGGAAATCTTCGGCGTGAACGAAGGCATCCGCCAGAAGTGCGACGACTTCGCGCGGGATGGCTATCTGGCGATCGCGCCGGACCTGTTCTGGCGGCTCGGCCCAGGCATCGAACTCGACGCAGACGTGCCGGAGGAGATGCAGCAGGCCTTCGACCTGTTCGGCAAGTTCGACCAGGACAAGGGCATTGCTGACATCGAATCGACCATCCAGGTCGCGCGTGCCGAATTGGGCGGCGGCAAGGTAGGCGCGGTCGGCTTCTGCCTGGGCGGTCGCCTCGCCTATATGACGGCGGCACGAACCGATATCGATGCCAGCGTCGGCTATTATGCGGTCGGCATCGACGGGCTGCTCGGCGAGAAGCACGCGATCGCCAAGCCGTTGCTGCTGCACATCCCGCAGGCGGACCACTTCGTCACGCCCGAGGTGCAGGCGAAGATGCACGAGGGCCTGGACGATCATCCCAAGGTGACGCTGTACGATTATCCGGGCGAGGATCACGGCTTCGCCGCCGAGCTCGGCAAGCGCCGTTCGGAAGCAGCAGCGCAGCTGGCCGACCAGCGCACCGCAGATTTCTTTGCCGAGTATCTCGGCTGAGGACACCCTTCCCCTCCCTGCCGCGCAGGGAGGGGTCCCAGGGTTTTAGAACAGGCTGGTCAGCCCCACGGTGCCGGGCGTGCCTACCCAGCCCTCATAAACCATCTTGAAGGCGACGAAGACGATCACCGCCAGGCCAATATAGGCGATCCAGCGGTGGCGATCGATCAGCTTGGCGATCAGGTTTGCCGCCAGCCCCATCAGCGCCACCGACAGCAGCAGCCCGACGACCAGGATGCCCGGATGCTCGCGCGCCGCGCCGGCCACCGCCAGCACATTGTCGAGGCTCATCGAAACATCGGCCACCGCAACCGCCCAGGCGGCACCCGCGAAGCTGCGCGCGGCACGCACGCCCGAATGCTCGTCGCCTGCGATCTCCTCGGAGCCAGTGCTCTCCCCGCCATGGCGAATCTCGCGCCAGAACTTCCAGCTGACCCAGAGCAGCAGCAGTCCGCCCGCGAAGATGAGCCCGACGATGCCCATCAGCCAGCTGACGATCAGCGCGAAGGCGATGCGCAGCACCAGCGCCGCGCCGATACCGATCAGGATCACCTTCTTGCGCTGCTCGGCGGGCAGACCCGCCGCCAGCGCGCCGACGACGATGGCGTTGTCGCCGGCCAGCACCAGATCAATCATCAACACCGATCCGAACGCGGCCAGCGCCGCCGGATCGCCGAGGTTGGAGAAATCGGCGACGATGTGCTGCCAGATGTCGAGCGGCGAGCCGATGCCGCCCGCAGCGGCGCTGAGAAGAAGATCGATCATGCCGAAACCCTAGCGCTCCCGTCCGTACAAGCAACGCCTACGCTGCCCAGGCTGACACGTTCCCGGCGCCCCTACGCAAAAAGGCCGAGCACCAGGGCTCGGCCTTTCCGAAATACGACCGGGAAGCCCGCGTTACTGGTTCATGCTGTCGAAGAAGTCTTCGTTGGTCTTCGAATCCTTCATCTTGTCGAGCAGGAATTCCATCGCATCGATGGTGCCCATCTGCATGAGGATACGGCGCAGCACCCACATCTTGGTGAGCTTGGCCTTCTCGACCAGCAGCTCTTCCTTGCGGGTGCCCGACTTGCCGACGTCGAGCGCCGGGAAAATGCGCTTGTCCGCCACCTTGCGGTCGAGGACGATTTCCGAGTTGCCGGTGCCCTTGAACTCTTCGAAGATCACTTCGTCCATGCGGCTGCCGGTGTCGATCAGCGCGGTGGCGATGATCGAGAGCGAGCCGCCTTCCTCGATGTTGCGCGCCGCACCGAAGAAGCGCTTCGGGCGCTGCAGGGCGTTGGCGTCGACACCGCCGGTCAGCACCTTGCCCGAGCTGGGCACCACGGTGTTGTAGGCGCGGCCGAGACGGGTGATCGAGTCGAGCAGGATCACCACGTCCTTCTTGTGCTCGACCAGGCGCTTGGCCTTTTCGATCACCATTTCAGCCACTTGCACGTGGCGCGTCGCCGGTTCGTCGAAGGTCGAGCTGATCACTTCGCCCTTCACCGAACGCTGCATGTCGGTGACTTCTTCCGGGCGCTCGTCGATGAGCAGCACGATCAGGAAGACTTCGGGGTGGTTATCGGTAATCGCCTTGGCGATGTTCTGCAAGAGCACCGTCTTACCGACGCGCGGCGGGGCGACGATCAGCGCGCGCTGGCCCTTGCCCTGGGGTGCGACGATGTCGATCACGCGGGCCGACTTGTCCTTGACCGTCGGGTCGAGCGTGTCGAGGCGCAGCTTCTGCTCGGGATAGAGCGGGGTGAGGTTGTCGAAGTTGACGCGGTGGCGCACCGCATCGGGATCGTCGAAATTGACCTTCACCAGCTTGGTGAGGGCGAAATAGCGTTCGCCGTCCTTGGGCCCGCGGATCTCGCCTTCCACCGTGTCGCCGGTGCGCAGGCCGAACTTCCGGACCTGGTTGGGGCTGACATAGATGTCGTCGGGGCCGGCGAGATAATTGGCCTCGGGCGAGCGCAGGAAGCCGAAGCCATCGGGCAGCACTTCGATCGTGCCTTCGCCCATGATCTGGTCACCTTGCTCGGCCTGGGCCTTGAGGATGGCGAAGAGCAGGTCCTGCTTGCGCAGCGTCGACGCGCTCTCGACGCCCAGTGCCTCGGCCATGGTGACCAGTTCGGCGGGGGCGGTTTTCTTGAGGTCCTTGAGATGCATGTAAGGTCCGGAAATTCTAAGGGGGAGAGCGTCGATCGGCGATAGGTACGCGCAGGATTCGATGCTTGAAGGAAGGATGCA
>JAIYAA010000299.1 GCA_027489295.1 Sphingomonadales bacterium
CGGCTGTGGACGATGACCAGCTCGCCCACCCGGTCCATCAGCTCGTCGAGCCGTTCGGCGGGCACGCGGACGCTCTCGCCCGCCTTGGGCGCGGCCTTGGCCGGGCCGGCGGCCTCGGGCGTGGCGGCCGTCGCTGCAACCGGCGCGTCCGCGACCTCGGCGGGCGCTTCCGCTTCGCCGCCGAGTTCCTCGATCACCAGCTCCATGTCGTCCATCACGAACAGGAACACGTCGTCGATATCGTCGCGCGACACGTCGCCGAACAGTTCGACGTCCCAGCCGATATGGCATTCGACCGGGTTCAGGTCGGCGAGCGGCGGCAGCCGGTCGGTGCGCGCGGCGATGGTGCAGTCGCCCAAGCTCCGCAGCTCGTCGAGCAGCATCAAGGGATTGGTGCCGTTGGCCATGCTCTCGGGCGGCAGGTAGAAGCGCAGCCGCCAGCCCTTGCGCGCAGGGGCGGCGGGCGCGGGCGCGGGCGCGCCGGCGGCGGCATCGACCTCGCGCTGCAGCTCGGCGAGGATCGCGGCACCGGCCGCCTCGAGCCCCGCGCCGTCGCCGTCGACCAGCGCGCGCATATGGTCCTTGGCCGAGAGGATCACCGCGACCAGGCCCTGGGTGGCGGGGGCCAGACCCTTGCGGACGCGGTCGAACGCAGTCTCGCAGTGATGGGTGAAGCTGGCCAGCGCGTCGAAGCCGAACATCGCGCCCGAACCCTTGAGCGTGTGCAGGCCGCGGAACACCGCGTCGATCAGGTCGCGATCGTCGAGCCGGTGGGTCAGGTCGAGCAGGCCCTGTTCGACCTGGTCGAGCAGGTCGCCGGCCTCGACCCGGAAGGCGGCGATCGGATCGCCGCCGCTCACCGGCCGAGCACCTTGCGCGACACCTTGAGCAGCTGCTCGGGGACGAAGGGCTTGACCAGCCAGCCGGTGGCGCCGGCGGCCTTGGCCTGCTGCTTCATCGCGTCATCGCTCTCGGTGGTGAGGAACAGGATCGGCGTGCCGCACTGGGCGGGGTCCTTGCGCAGCTCGCGGATCATCGTCAGCCCGTCCATGTTGGGCATGTTGAGGTCGGTGATGATCAGGTCGAACTTCGCGCCCTTGGCCTTGGCGAGCCCTTCGACGCCGTCGCCGGCCTCGGTCACGGCATAGCCGGCACCGGTCAGCGCGATCTTGATCGCCATGCGCAGGCTGGGCGAATCGTCGACGGTGAGGATCGAGGCGGTCATTGAACAGCTTCTCCGTGAAACCAGAAATCGAGATCTTGGGGGCTGGGAGCGGCCAGGAACCCGGCGCGCTCGAGCAGCGCCGCCACCGGCGCAGGCGCTGGCGAACGCAGCCGCACCACACGACCCGCCGCCTCCGCCGCCGTGCGCAGCGCCTGAAGCAGCTGGAGTAGGCTGAGGTCGGCGTCTTCCACTGCGCCAAGATCGATCTCGATCGCTTCGTCCGTCTCCAATGTCGCCAGCAGCGCGGTGTGGAAGGGACGGCTATTCATCAGGGTGATGGAGGTGGGTGCTGCTAATGCCATCGTTTGTAGTCCGTAGGTATTTTCTCAAAGCTACGTAGTGCTACGTAACTTCGAAAGTCCGTCTCCTATCTTGGAACTATTGTAGAGGCGTTTTCGACAATGCAGGCGGTCATCTTGAATTTGTCTGCCGATGCTTGGTGAAGGGAGACGGTAAAACTTTAAGGTGAAAATCTATGTACCGAAATCTACAGTAAAACTCCGGTTAACATTGGAGTCGTCCTTCCCGGCTGGGGCGTGCAATCTGTCGGCGTGCTTGCACAAGGCTTGTCGAACGGCACGCGCGGCCGTGGGCAGGCCAGTCTGGGCGCGCCGATGGCGATCGGTCGGTCGCGGGGGTGGCCGGCTTTGTGCCGGCAACCGGCGCAGGGGCTAGGTGTTGCGCGGTTCGGGAGCGGTGGGCCAGCGAAGGAAGCGATGGGTGGGGAAGCGCGAGGGTGCGTCCCGAAAGCCCAGCCGTACGTACCATTGCCACGCCGCGCGATTGCGGAGCTCGACATGCAGCGTGACGGCGGACGCAGCGGCGGCGACCGATGCCTGTTGCACCCATGCGACAAGCCGACCGCCGGTGCAGGCACCTCGCGCATGCGGCAGCAGCGCGATCTCGATCAGGCGCCATTCTGGGCCGCTGCGATCCAGAGACAGGCGGCCGATGGCGCCGTGCGCCTCGTGCTCGATCACCCAGAAATCGGCGGTCGGGCAGTGGTGACGGTAGTGATCCTGCTGGAGCCGATACTGATCGGCGACAAACGCCCGTTTCTGCGCGGCGGTCCATGGGAGCAGCGCGAGATCGGGCGCGCGGACCGTGCCGTAGAGTTCCAGGAGAAAGTGCTCGTCCCGCGGCTGCGCTGCGCGCAGATTCAGCGCTGACGGGAAGGGGGGGAGCGGCGCGGTCATCGGCAGGGGCCGAAGATAATGGTCCCGGGCGATGAATCGAGGCTTTTCTCCACCGCCGCGATGTTCCAGACTACCGAACGAAAGGAGGGCGGATGCAACTGGTTCGATTGGTCACTCCGGAAGATTTCGAGCCCTGGGTAGGGCGGATGGTGCGACTGAATACCGCACCGCGCCCGGTGGAAATCCTGCTCGCGCGGCTGCAACGACTTCCGCCGATTGTCGGGGCCGATTTTCGCGAGCCGTTCGAACTGATCTTCGAAACGCCGTGGCAGGTGGTGCTGGCCGACGACAATTATGAATGCGACTGTGGGCATGGTGGCCCTTACTTCATTCATCTGTCGCAGATACTGCCCAGAAAACAGACGCGGCGATACCAGGCGCTTTTCGCCTGAGCGGTTCGGGAGGGGCCGGCAGGCACCTCCCGCTGTCGCAACTGCGTCGATCGCCGCGCTTACGGCCTCTCGGGCCAGACCCCCACGGCGGCGATGATCGTCGTCACCGCGACAAAGGGCTGCAGTACCGATATCGGCTGGCTTGCGCCTGCATTGTTGACGGTGACGGTACCCTGTATGCCCCCGACCGTGCCAGACACGCCTGCCAGCGGGACCTGCTGCGCGCCCGGCAGACTGGCGTTGGCGGCCGGCACATAGAGCGTCGGGGTGGTATCGGCATCCGATGGCGTGCCGAGATAGGCACCTGACGCCGGCGCCGAGACCTGATGATTGAAGTCCAGCCCGCTGATCGCAGTCAGCGCTCCCGTGAAGCTCGCGCCACTGCTGGGCGCAAAGCTGGCGCTATGGTTGTGCTGGGGCAACTGGGCCAGAGTGAGGCTATATTGCTCGACGCCACCGGACTGTCCATCCTGTCGGGGAGTGAGGCCGGGGCCGTTGCCAGACCCCATCAGAACCCGGCCACGTGCATCGGGTAGTGCAAACTGGGTCGAGCCATTGCCGCCAAAGGCATTCCCCAACAGCGCGAACAATGCCTGGTTCTGCGTAACCTGCATCACGGTGCCATTGCAGAGCAGCCAATTTACCGGCGCATAGTGAAACCCCACCTGCATGATCTGGCCAATGAACGGATCCATGCTCCCCTCCCTTGAAAGCGGCTAGTCAGAAGGCATTCCGGTACTATCCGTGAAAATTATGTCTGGAAGCCTCAGCGCCGTCTTGTTCAACAGCAATGATGATTCGGCAAGTGGTTGATGAAAAATTAAAATGACGTCTGGTACCTGCGCCTTGCGCTGCAACATCTACTACGTGTGTTGATATATCCCTCGGAATCGATAAATGTTTTCTCACAAGCATACCCCGTTCGAGTCGCATCTATAAATATTAGCGGCAAAGTAATGCCGATACAGATGGTTGGCGGGCATGGGCAGTCCGAATGGACCTGTTCGTGAAGGGGTATTCATGAAGTTTAACATCGGCTGTATTTTGCGTGACCTGCTGCTTCGCAAGGTGTCTTGCGTCAGCGGCGCGGTCGTCGCTACTGCCGCTGGCGCCGTGCTTCTGGTGCCTGCTTCCGCCCATGCGCAGAGCAGCGGGTGCATGGCCGTCAACGACGGCCTGATGAATATGCGATCGGTGTATGTGAACGGCGCTGCCCAGCCGACCTCGACGGCCGGCTATGTGGCGTCGGGCAGCACGGGCGTGACCAGCGCGGTCATCTCGATGATCCGGATGTCGCTGAGCTATAACGATTCGATCGCCACCAGCTATGTGCCCGACAACAGTACCGCTCTTTCGTTCACCATCGGCGATCAACTGACCTTCGTGGCCTCGCTTGAGTCGGGGCTCAGCGGGACCGGCACGTCCCGCGTTCGCTTTCGGAACAATCTGTCGCTGACCGACACCAACGGCACGCAGAAGCAGTTCACGGCCAGCGATACGTCGACGAAAACGTCGAGCTACACGATCAATTCCGCACTGCAAGAAATCGGTGTGTACACAAGCAATGTTGGAAATGCCGGGGTAACGGCCGTGGTCAACGCCACGGTTACTTGCATTCCCTTCATCGATTCCAGCCTCTCGCTTGGCGTCTCGATGTCGCATGTCGGCACGCCGCAGCAGGGCGGGACGGTCGATTACACGATCACGCCGAGCGCCAGTGGCGCCAACACAGGCACGAACCTGGCGTTGGCGTTCAGCCTGCCGTCCGGCATGACCTTCAATTCGGGCAGCGGGGCGGGATGGAGCTGCACGTCCACGCGCTGCGTCTATTCAAATACGATTGCCAATGGCGCAAGCGGCAATCCGCTTACCTTGCGCCTGAACATCGCCTCGAATGCCGCGAGCAGCCTCACCCCCAGTGTGACGCTGACCGGCGGCAATGCAGCGGCTTCGGCGACGGCCAGCGATCCGACCTCGATCGTCGTCGTCCAGACCCCTGCCTCGGTTTCGATCACGGGCGGCAACAACCAGACCGCATCGGTCGGTGCTGCATTCGCATCGCCGCTCAGCGTGACCGTGCGCGACGGGTCGAACGCGATCATCGCGAACAGCTCGGTCACCTTCACGGCGCCGGGGTCGGGCGCTAGCGGTACCTTCTCCAACAGCAGCAATAGCATCACCGTCACCACCGACGGATCCGGGGTTGCCAGCGCCGGAACGTTCACCGCGAACAGCACCGGCGGCGCCTATACCGTCACGGCGACTGCGGGATCGGTCTCTTCAACCTTCAGCCTCACCAACAGCGCGGTCGTCGCACCCAGCGTCACCGGCCTGTCCCCCACCGGTGGCCCCACGACCGGCGGTACCACCGTGGTCCTCACCGGCACAGGATTTACCGGCGCCACCGCCGTCAGCTTCGGCGGGAACGCCGCATCGGGCTTCACGGTCGAAAGCGCGACCCAGATCCGGGCCACCGCACCGGCGTCGAGCGCCGGCACCGTCGACGTGACGGTCACCACGCCCAGCGGCACCAGCGCCACCGGGGCTGCGGCCCAATTCACCTACGCCACGCCGCCGACCACACCGACCCTCACCTCCACCCCCGCGGCGGTGACCAACAGCACCAGCGCCACCTTCCAGTTCACCGTGGCGAGCGGGTCGGCCGAATGTGCGATCGATGGGGGATCCTTCGCCAGTTGTACCAGCCCGAAGACCTATACCGGCCTGGCGGACGGCAGCCACAGCTTCCAGGTGCGTGCGACCAGTGTCGGCGGCACCAGCACCGCGGCCAGCTATAGCTGGACCGTGGATGCCACCGCGCCCGCGGCGCCGGTGGTCTCCACGCCGGCGGACTCGTCCGAACGGGTCGTCACCGACCGGGCGGTGAGCGGGACGGCCGAGGCCGACGCCACCCTTACCGTGTATCTCGACGGTAGTGCCGACGGTACGACGACCAGTGACGGCAGCGGTGCATGGACCTACACGCTGACCGCGCTCACGGCGGGCGCGCATAGCGTCAAGGCGCGGGCAGCCGATGCCGCCGGCAACAGCTCCGCCGATTCCGCGGTGCGAAGCTTCACGGCGTACAGCGCACTGACCGCGACCCAAGCCTACACCTCGATCACCGCCACCGCCAACACGACGACGTTCAATGCGCTCCTCGCGGTCACGGCATCCGGCGGCAAGACGCCTCGCACGTTCGCGATCAGCGGCGGCACCCTGCCGACCGGGGTCACCTTCGATACGTCGACCGGCGCGCTGAACGGCACGCCGACAACGAGCCTTGCTGCCACCAGCTTCACGATCACTGTCACCGACGCGCTGGCGCAGACGGCCAGCAAGAGCGTGCTGCTGACCGTCGCTTCCGATCGCGGGCAAACCCTGTCGTTTACGTCCACGGCACCAAGCGCGGCGGTGGTCGGCGGTCTCACCTATACCGCCACGGCCACCGCTTCGTCCGGGCTGACCGCGGCGCTGACGGTCGATGCAACCAGCAGCACCATCTGCACGCTTTCGGGCAGCACCGTGAGTTTCATCGGTGCCGGCACCTGCACGATCAACGCGAACCAGGCCGGCAACACCAGCTACGATGCCGCACCGCAAGTCCAGCAGAGCTTCACCGTATCGCGCGGCAGCCAGACGATCGGTTTCACCTCGACGGCGCCAAGCGCAGCGGTGGTCGGCGGTACCACCTACGCGCCGACGGCGACGGCAACCTCGGGTCTGACCGTAAACCTGACGGTGGATTCTTCCAGCAGCAGCGTGTGTTCGATCGTTGGGGGGGTGGTAAGCTTCGCCGGCGTCGGCACTTGCCGGCTGAATGCCGATCAGGCCGGCGATGCCAATTATAATGCGGCAATTCAGGTGCAGCAGAGCTTTGTCGTCGGGCTCGCGTCACAGACAATCAGCTTCACCTCCACGGCGCCGAGCGCGGCGGTGGTCGGTGGTGCCAGCTATACGCCGGCGGCGACGGCCACTTCGGGTCTCGCCGTGGCGTTCACGGTGGACGCGTCGAGCAGCAGCGTCTGCACGATCAGCGGCGGGGTGGTCAGCTTCACCGGGGCAGGCAGCTGCACGGTGAACGCGAACCAGGCCGGCAACGCCAGCTATGGTGCGGCGAGCCAGGTGCAGCAGAACTTTGTCGTCGGGCTTGCGTCACAGGCGATCAGCTTCGGCACACTCCCCGACGTCGCGATCACGGTCGGCAGCGTCTCGTTGAGCGCAAGTGCGAGCTCCGGACTCCCGGTCAGCTTTGCCAGCAGCACGGCTGCCGTCTGTATGGTATCGGGCGGCACGGCAACGTTCGTCGCGCAGGGCCTCTGCACGATCGTCGCAAGCCAGGGCGGAGACATGACCTGGAGCGCGGCGTCTACCGTTACCCGCAGCTTCACGATACGCCCGGCGACCCTTGCGATTGCCAGCGGTGCGGTCGATGCATCGAAGGTGGGCGCCAGCTTTTCGCACGCTAGCAGCGCCACCGGTGGCGTCGCACCGTACAGCTTCAGCATTGCCTCGGGTGCGCTGCCGGCAGGTGTCCGTCTCGACGCCGCCACAGGGCTCGCCAGCGGGACCCCGACGGTCGCGGGCAGCTTCAGCTACACCGTCACGGTGCGAGACAGCGCAGCAACGCCGAGCACCGCAACAGCCGGCGCGGTGAGCGGAACCATTGCCCAGGGCGACCAGAGCCTAAGCTTCACCTCGACGCCGCCAAATTCCGTGCCGGTTGGCGGCACGGCCTATTCGGTCGCCGCGATCTCGACGGCGGGTCTCGCTCCCAGCTTTGCCATCGATACAGCCAGTGCGGGTGCCTGCACGATCAGCGCGAACATAGTTAGTTTTTCGGCTGCGGGAACGTGCATCGTGATCGCCTCTCAGGCGGGCGACGCCAACTATGCTGCAGCGACTGCGCTTCGCCAGGCGATCACGGTGGTCGCCGCACCGGTGGCGGGGAATCGCTTCGACGTCGCTGTACCCTATTCCGGTGCGGGAACCGCCATCGATCTTGCCGCAAGCATCAGCGGGGGCGTACACAATGCGATCGCCATCGTCATGGTGCCCGCGCACGGCACGGCGAGCGTCGCGGGCGATGTTGTAACCTATGTCCCGGCCAGCGGCTATTTCGGTGCCGACAGCTTCACCTACACAGCCACGGGTCCGGGGGGCACGTCCGGCCCGGCGACGGTGTCGATCACCATCGCGACGCCGGCGGTGCCGACGGCGGGCGCCGTCAGTGCCGAGGTGGCCTATGGCAGCACGGGGCAGGCGATCCCGCTGGCGCCGGGCGGCGGCTACACCACGCTGGCGGTGGGAGCCGCACCGGCCAAGGGAACGGTGACGGTGAGCGGCACCAGCGCCAGCTACGTACCGAACAGCGGCAGCTTCGGCGCC
>JAIYAA010000121.1 GCA_027489295.1 Sphingomonadales bacterium
GACGCGGAACATGGCGTTGGGGAGAAGCTCCACAACCTGTCCACGCATTTCAAGCAGTTCTTCTTTGGCCAAAAAATGCCTCTCAGGGATTAGCGCGCGTAAAAGTGCGTCGCCCTTACCGCGCTGGAAGGAAAAAGGGAAGGCGGCGCGGCACGGGCGCGCGTCTTCGTGTGGGATGTGGGGGTTTTGGGGCGGGTAGGCAAGGGAGGGACAAATCTCCCCTCCCGCAAAGCGGGAGGGGATTTCAGGTCAGTGCGTACCGCCGCCGGCCAGTGCCGCTAGCAGCAGCAGGGCTACGATGTTGGTGATCTTGATCATCGGATTGACCGCCGGACCCGCCGTATCCTTGTACGGATCGCCGACCGTGTCGCCGGTGACCGCGGCCTTGTGGGCATCGCTGCCCTTGCCGCCGTAATTGCCGTCCTCGATGTATTTCTTGGCATTGTCCCAGGCGCCGCCGCCGCTGGTCATCGAGATGGCGACGAACAGCCCGGAGACGATCACGCCGAGCAGCATCGCGCCCACCGTGGCGAAGCCCTGTTCCTTGCCCGCCACCGCGGCGATCAGGAAATAGACCGCGATCGGGCTGAGCACCGGCAGCAGCGAGGGGATGATCATCTCGCGGATCGCCGCCTTGGTGACGATGTCCACCGTGCGGGCATAATCGGGCCGGCTGGTGCCCGCCATGATGCCCGGATTGTCGCGGAACTGCGCGCGGACGTCTTCCACCACCGATCCCGCCGCGCGGCCCACCGCGGTCATGCCGAACGCGCCGAACAGATAGGGGAGCAGCGCGCCGAGCAGCAGCCCGACGATGATGTACGGGTTGGAGAGCGAGAAGTTGACCGGCCCGGTCAGCCCCAGCGCGTCGTGATAATGATCGAGGTCGGTGGTGTAGGCGCCGAACAGCACCAGCGCGGCGAGCGCCGCCGAGCCGATCGCATAGCCCTTGGTCACCGCCTTTGTGGTGTTGCCCACCGCGTCGAGCGCGTCGGTGCGGTGGCGGACATCGTCGGGCAGCCCCGCCATTTCGGCGATGCCGCCGGCATTGTCGGTGACCGGGCCATAGGCGTCGAGCGCGACCACCATGCCGGCCAGCGCCAGCAGCGAGGTGGCGGCGAACGCCACGCCGAGGATGCCGGCGATCTGGTAGGTCGCGATCACCGCGGCGACGATCACGAGCGTCGGCAGCGCGGTCGATTCGAGGCTGATCGCGAGGCCCTGGATGACGTTGGTGCCGTGGCCGGTCACCGATGCCTTGGCGATCGACTTGACCGGGCGGAAGTTGGTGCCGGTGTAATATTCGGTGATCCACACCAGCAGGCCGGTGACGACCAGGCCGATCATCATGCACCAGAACAGGCCCATGCCGGTGACGTTCGGCATCGCCGCGGCCGCCGCCACGGCATCGGCCGAAAGCGTGCTGCCGTCGAGCAGCGTCGAGGGCTCGGCAAGCGACGAAATCGATTCCTGCATCCGGCCGCCCAGCACATAATGGGTGACGCCGTAGATCGCCGGGACCGACAGGATCACCGTGGTCCAGAAGCCCTTGTAGAGCGCGCCCATGATCGACTGGTTCGCGCCCAGGCGGACCATGTAGGTGCCGAGGATCGAGGTGAGGATGCACACACCGCCGACCAGCAGCGGCAGCGCCATCAGCCGGGTGAGCAGCGCCGCATCGATGCCGCGCATCAGCAGCGCGATCGTCACCATGGTGAGGCCGAGCGTTACCACATAGGTTTCGAACAGATCGGCGGCCATGCCGGCGCAGTCGCCGACATTGTCGCCGACATTATCGGCGATCACGGCGGGGTTGCGAGGGTCGTCCTCCGGAATGCCGGCCTCCACCTTGCCGACCAGATCGGCGCCGACATCGGCGGCCTTGGTGAAGATGCCGCCGCCCAATCGCGCGAAGATCGAGATCAGCGAGGCGCCGAAGGCGAGCGTGGAGAGGGTGAGCACGACCAGGCGATCGTTCGGCGCATGGTGCGCCACCTCCACCAGATACCAGAACAGCACCGCGATCGAGAGCAGGCCCAGGCCAGCCACCAGCATGCCGGTGATAGCACCCGAGCGGAAGGCGAGGGTGAGCCCGCCCTGCAGGCTGCCGCGCGCCGCCTCGGCCGTGCGCACGTTCGCGCGGACCGAGATGTTCATGCCGACGAAACCGGCCACGCCGGACAGGATCGCGCCGATCAGGAAGCCGATCGTGGGGATCGGCCCCAGCGTGAAGAACAGGACGATGGCGACGAGCACGCCGACCACCGCGATGGTGCGATATTGCCGCCCCAGATAGGCCTTGGCCCCTTCCTGGATGGCGGCGGCGATGTCCTGCATCTTGGCGTTGCCGGCCGGTGCGCGCAGCACCTGCTGGCTGGTGAAGAACCCATAGGCCACGGCGATCAGGCCGCAGACGATGGCGAAATAGACGATCGTCATAGAGTGACATCCTCCCCTGCTATTGCGGGTCGCGGTGCGCGCCGGATCGGTCCGGTCTCGTCCGCAATTGCCGAGCGTATAGCAAGTGGGGGTTGGCGCAAGGCGGTTGGGGTCGGAGGCGCGGGGAGAACGTTTCTCCCCGCGCCACGGTCCTTCCCGCGAAGGTGGGCCGTGTCGGTAGCGGCGTTACCGCGATCCCGCGATGATCCGCCGCACGCCTTCCAGCACCCAGCCGAAGACGAGGTGCGAGGCGGCGCCATAGGCGTGGATCGAGGCCGGCGTTTCGCTGGGTGCGCTGCCCAGGCCCAGCGCTGGTACCGCGCCTTCGTCGAGCAGTGCCGAGGTGACGACGCCGTACGCGCCGCCGAAGCCCGATGCGGCTTCCGGGCGATATTCGGTGATCAGGCCGTAGATGCCGCCCAGCACGCCGCCGACGATATAGTGCACCGCCTGGCCCGAGGCTTCGCGGTACGGCTCCGGCACCTTGTCGCCGGTCGCAGCTTCCACCACCACGTCGGCGGCCTTCACCGTCGCCGGATCGCCGTCACTCTGGTCGTCCTTCGGGATCAGCTTGCTTGCCTGGTTCTGGAAGGCGGCCATCGCGGCCGAGGCGACCAGGCCGGCGGTGACGCCCGCGAGAAGGCCGATCAGGGGACGGGGATTCGATGCCATGCAACGCTGCTCCAGATGGGGATGCGGCGGGGCGCCGCATCGAGGACGACGTGCCCCGCCGAAAGCGATCAGTAGCGGACGCGGTCCGCCTTCACCCGATCCCTGGCGAGGAACGCCTGGACACTGTCGGCACCCGCCAGATGGCCGGCGCCCACCGCCAAGAACACCGTTCCCGGCGTTTTGAGCCGCTCCTCGATCCATTTTGCCCAGCGCGCATTGCGATCGGTCAGCAGGATCTTGGCGAGTTCGGGGGTGTCGCGCATGCCCTCGTTCATCGTCGCGCCCAGCGCCTCGGGGTCGCCGGCGGCCCATTGGTCGATCATCTTGCCCAGTTCGGTGCCGAGCTTGGGGTAATCGTCCACCGCCGAGCCGAGAAAGGCGATTTGCAGCGTGTTCGGCATGCTGGCGAAATAGCCGAGCTGCTGCTCGGCGGTTTCCAGCCCGACGATCGGCTTGCCGCTGGCCTTGGCGGCGGCCGTCAGCACCTTTTCGGCGCCGCTCGCCGGATCATAGCCGAGCTTGGGGAGCCCCGCGACGCTGAGCGTGATGCCTGCCACCCAGGGCTGCAGCGCATCGAACGCGGCCGGGGGCACGCCGATATCGGCCATCGCCTTCAGATAGCCGTCGCGCTTGTCGGCGGGCAGCTGCTCGGCGATCGGCTTGGCGCCGGCGGGCGCCAGCGCCATCTTGACCAGCAGGCCCTGCATCGCCGCGGGATCGGGCTCGAGCAGTTCGAGCACCAGCGTGTCGCTCTTGTCGAACGCGGTCTTCACCGCGGAGTCGAACCAGCTGAGGCCGGGCTGCAGCACATGGACGGTGCCGAACAGATAGATGGTGGTGTCGGCATCCTTGACCACCCACAGCGCCGGATCGGCGGGGCGGGTCTGGACGGCGGGCTTGGCGGCAGGGGCCGCCTGGCCGAAGGCGAGCGGACTGAACAGCAGCGCCAGCGGCGCGGCGGCAGTGGCGAACAGCGACTTGAATTTCACGCCGGAAAACTCCCCCGAGTGGAGCCGGCACAGCCCCGCGCCATGCCGGTGTCCTATCCCTATATCACGCTTTCAGTCGCGCGGCATGCCAGGCGACATGGTCGGCGAGGAAGGTCGAGACGAAATAATAGCTGTGATCATAGCCGGGCTGGAGCCGCAGCGTGAGCGGGATCCCCGCCGCGGCGCAGGCATCGGCCAGCAATTGCGGACGGAGCTGCTCGACGAGAAACGTGTCGGCCTCGCCCTGGTCGACGAGCAGTTCCGGCACGCGGGCGCCGTCCTCGATCAGCGCGACGGCATCGTGCGTGCGCCATGCGGCGGGATCGTCGCCGAGATAGCCGCCCAGCGCCTTCTGCCCCCAGGGCACCTGGCCCGGCGCGACGATCGGGGCGAAGGCGGAGACGCTGCGGAAGCGATCGGGGTTGCGCAGGGCGATGGTCAGCGCGCCGTGCCCGCCCATCGAGTGGCCGGTGATCCCTTGCGCGCCCATGTCGGCCATCGGGAAGTGTGCGGCGATCAGCGCCGGCAGCTCGTCCTCGACATAGGTCCGCATGTGGAAATGCTCGGACCAGGGCGCCTGGGTCGCATCGACGTAGAAGCCGGCGCCCTGGCCGAAATCATAGTCCGGTACGTCGATCACGTCCGCGCCGCGCGGGGAGGTGTCCGGCGCCACGAAGATCACCCCTGCCTCGGCACAGGCGCGGCGAAACTCGCCCTTCTCGGTGACGTTGGCGTGGGTGCAGGTGAGCCCGGAGAGATACCAGAGCACCGGCAGCCTCGCGCCCTCGGCATGCGGCGGGACATAGACCGAGAAGGTCATCGGCGTGCCCGTCGCGGCGGAGGCGTGGCGGTAGACGCCCTGCACCCCGCCGAACGCCTTGTTGGTCGACAGCGTTTCCATCAGGCCGTCTTGCGGTGCATCGCGCAGAGCTTGTTGCCGGCGGGGTCGCGCAGATAGGCGAAGTACATCGCGCCGAACGGCGACTCGCGCCAGCCCGGCGGGCTTTCGCAGGCGGTGCCGCCATGCGCGATGCCGGCGGCGTGCCAGGCATCGGCCGCCTCGGTGGTCGCCGCCCTGAAGCCGAGCGTGCCGCCATTGGCGTGGCAGGCCGGCTCGCCGTCCAGCGGCTTGGTCAGCAGGAACAGGCCGCCATCGTGCATATAGAGCACCCGGCCCTTGGGATCGATGCGACCCGCCGGAATGCCGAGCGCGCCCAGCGCGGCGTCGTAAAAGGCCTTGGACGCCTCGATATCGTTGGCGCCGAGCATCACGTGACTGAACATGCTTTCCTCTCCTCTTAGTAGACGACGACGCTGCGGATGCTTTCGCCTGCATGCATCAGTTCGAAGCCCTTGTTGATCTCTTCCAGCGTCAGGATGTGGGTGATCATCGGGTCGATGGCGATCTTGCCGTTCATGTACCAGTCGACGATCTTCGGCACGTCGGTCCGGCCCTTGGCGCCGCCGAACGCGGTGCCCTTCCACACGCGGCCGGTGACCAGCTGGAACGGCCGCGTCGCGATCTCCTTGCCCGCCTCGGCCACGCCGATGATGATCGATTCGCCCCAGCCGCGATGGCAGCATTCGAGCGCGGTGCGCATCACCTCGGTGTTGCCGGTCGCATCGAAGCTATAGTCGGCGCCGCCGTCGGTCAGTTCGACCACCTTGGCGACTACTGCCTCGCGCGACATGCCCTTGGTGTTGAGGAAGTGGGTCATGCCGAACTTGCGGCCCCATTCCTCGCGGTCCGGGTTGACGTCGATGCCGATGATCTGGCCGGCGCCTGCCAGCCGTGCGCCCTGGATCACGTTGAGGCCGATGCCGCCCAGGCCGAACACGACGACGGTCTCGCCGACCTGCACCTTGGCAGTGTTGACCACCGCGCCGACGCCGGTGGTGACGCCGCAGCCGATATAGCAGCTGGTCTGGAACGGCGCGTCCTCGCGGATCTTCGCCACGGCAATTTCGGGCAGCACCGTGAAGTTCGAGAAGGTCGA
>JAIYAA010000357.1 GCA_027489295.1 Sphingomonadales bacterium
ACGGTCCAGCTGATCGAATCGAAGCTCACCCGCCCCAACGGCATCGGTCTCTCGCCCGACCAGCGGACGCTGTACGTCTCGGTGTCCGACGATGCCGCGCCGTTCACCTGGGCCTACAGCCTCGGCGACGACGGCCTGGCGACCGGCCGGAAAGTCTTCCTCGATCACCGTGCCGGCACGGCGGCGGGCCTGCAGGGCCATGCCGACGGGATGAAGGTGGCGGCGAGCGGGCACCTCTATGCCAGTGGCCCCGGCGGCATCCATGTCGTGGCACCCGATGGGCGGCGGCTGGGGCTGATCTCGACCGGCAAGAAGGCGGCGAACTGCTGCTTCGGCGAAGACGGAAAGACGCTGTTCATCACCTCCAGCGACCAGGTGTTCCGCCTGCGCCTGCGCGCCTCCGGCTGGTAAGCGGCGCAGGCGCGGCGTAGAGCCGGGCCGATGTCGGAGCCAGAAGCCATCCCCGCCGCCACCGTGATCGTGATGCGCGACACCGGCAGCGGGCCGCCCGAATTGCTGATGGTCGAGCGTTCGCGGGCGATGGCGTTCGCGGGCGGGGCGCTGGTGTTTCCCGGCGGGCGGATCGATCCCGGCGATCACCTGCTCGCCGATAGCCACACCGACGCCGCCGCCCGAGTCGCGGCGATCCGCGAGACGATTGAGGAAGCCGGGCTGGCGCTGGGGCTCGATGGCGACGCCGCGACGCTCGCCGCACTGCGTGCCGAGCTGCACGCGGGCGAGCCCTTTGCCCAGTTGCTCGGCGAGGCCGGACTCGCGCTCGACCTCGACGTGCTGGTGCCGTTTGCCCGCTGGCTGCCCTATGGCCTGCCGCACCGGGTGTTCGACACGCGCTTCTACCTCGCCCGCGCCCCCGAAGCCGCCGCGCCGCAGGTCGACGGCAGCGAGAATGTCCGGCTGTGCTGGATCACCGCGCAGCACGCGCTCGATGCCGCGGACCGGGGGGAGGCGATGCTGATCTACCCCACCCGCCGCAACCTGGAACGGCTGGCGCTGTTCGACGGTTTCGAGGCGGCCATGGCCCATGCCCGCGCCTTCCCGATCGAAACGATCACCCCGTTCGTCGAGTCGCGCGACGGCGTCGACTGGCTCTGCATTCCCGAAGGGCTCGGCTACCCCGTCACCGCCGAGCGGATGGACCGCGCGGTGCGCGCGTGAAGGCGCTGAAGCAGACGGTGTGGGTGCTGCTGGTCTTCGCGCTGATCGCCGGCGGCGCGCTGCTGCTGCTGATGTGGACGCGCAGCCGCCCGCAGGACGTGCCGTGGACGCCGCTCGACCTTTCGCAGCCGATCGGCGCCTTTACCGGCCGCAAGCTGGCTGGCCTGGCCGGGGAGGATGGCCAGTGCCGCGCGCTGCTCACCCGGGCGGGGGTGCGCTATGAACGCATGATGCCGGTGCCGAAGCAGGGCGAATGCGGCTATGCGGACGGGGTGCGGTTCACCGCCGGTGGATCGCGCACGATCGGGTTCAGCCCCCCGCTCGGCACCGCCTGTCCGGTCGCGGCAGGGCTGGCGCTGTGGGAGTGGAACGTGGTCCAGCCCGAAGCGCAGAAGCATTTCGGCATGCGCGTCGTGCGGATCGAGCATTTCGGCAGCTATTCCTGCCGGCGCATGTACGGCCGCACCACCGGCGACTGGAGCGAGCATGCGAAGGCCAACGCGGTCGACATCGCCGCCTTCATCCTGGCGGACGGTCGCCGCGTCAGCGTGCTGAACGACTGGAAGGGGGAGGGCGACAAGCCGGTCTTCCTGCGCGCGGTCCGCGACGGCGCCTGCCGGCTGTTCGCGACGGTGCTCTCACCGGACTATAACGCCGCCCACCGCGACCACCTCCATCTCGACCAGGCTGCACGTGGCGAGATGGGGTGGCGGGCCTGCCGCTGAGCGCTTTCTTGCGCCTTTGGCGCGGTTGCGGCGCCGGCCCTCTCCCCCACCCGGCCACCCAGCGGCAGGATCTTGTGGGTGGCCGGGTGGGGGAGAGGGCCGGTGCCGCCCGGAAGTGCGCTAGGCGCACTTCCGCAAAAGGGACTTCAGTTCGGCAGGGCGTTGGTGTCGATCTTTTCCACCCATTGCGGGAAGAAGCTCGGCTGGCGGTTCGACCAGCCCGAAGCGGTCGCCGCGGCTTCGCTGATCGACTGGAGCAGCTTGCGGCGCAGATCCGGATGGAGGTGCGGCAGCGCCGAGGCCGAGCAGAACGCCGCCGGCAGCCACGGCCGCACTTCCGCGCCGAGCAGTCGCTCGTAGAGGAAGCGATAGGCGGAGAAGCTGGTCAGCCGGCCCTGGCCGAGATCGAACGCCGAGAGCGTGACCAGCGGCGCCATGAAGGGTTCGATGCCCCCCAGATCGCTGTCGTTGGGCAGCATCGCGCGGATATCGCCAAGGCGTTCGTAAATGCGTGCCTGGGCACGGATGCTCGCGGCTTCCACCACGTCGCGCGACCAGCGCGAAAGCGCGTCGTCGCGCTCCAGACCCACGTCCAGCGACCGGCGCACATAGCGCTGGGTCGCGGCGGTGAACCCCGCAAATTCCTTCATTTCGGCCAGCGTCATCGCACCTTCGGCCGGTTTCGCTCGTGCAGCCATCTCGACGTCTCCCGCTCGGTTCCTTTTAGCCCGTGGGATGGATCATGCTCCGCACTGGTTAACGCAGAGCTTAATGACCCCCTCCGTATCCCCACGAGCATTGGAACCTAAATTCTGCTGCGACGCAACATGGGTTTGCGACGAACCGATGACGCTACGCAATCTCCCTTAGGGCGCTGATATCGGCTAGTAATTTCCCGGATGTCGGGGGTCGCGTCCCAAGAAGGGAGCCGAAAAGGTCCCGCGCGGCAAGGTGGGACTTCCGGACCGGTTCCCCGCGTTCAGAAACGGTTCAGCGCACCTCGTCGGTGCATTCCAACGCTTCGTCGGATCGCCGAGCCGCAGGGGTGTACGAGTGTCCTATAGTTTGGCTAGCAACCCTCAACCGCTTCGTTTCTGACCGGGGGGTCCAAAACTTGTTCACTCGTTTTGCAGTGCGTTTCGCACTGATGGCGTTCTGCGCCCTGATGACCACGGTCCCCGCTCAGGCGAAGGGCACGTTCTGGCAGTGCGTCACGTTCGCGCGCCAGGCGTCCGGTGTCGAACTCCGCGGCAATGCCTGGACCTGGTGGGACCAGGCCGCCGGCCGCTACCAGCGCGGCGAGACCCCGAAGGTCGGCGCGGTGATGTCGTTCCAGCGCACCGCGCGCATGCCGATGGGCCATGTCGCGATGGTGTCGCAGGTCGTCAGCGCCCGCGAAGTGCTGCTGACCCATGCCAACTGGTCGACCCCCGGCGCTGTCGAGCACGACGTCCGTGCCGTCGACGTCTCGCCCAACGGCGACTGGAGCGAAGTGCGCGTGTGGTACGGCCGTACCGGCGGTCTCGGCACCTCGAGCTATCCAGTCAACGGCTTCATCTACCCGGGTTCGGCCCCGACCAGCGACTGGGCCAACGTCCAGGTCGCCGCACTCAGCCTGCCGACGCTCAGCTTTTCCAACTGATCCCGTTCGCGTGATTACGCCCTGGGCGTGAAGCGCAGCGCCACGCCGTTCATGCAATAGCGCTTGCCGGTCGGTTTCGGCCCGTCGTCGAAGACATGGCCGAGATGGCCGCCGCAGCGGCGGCACAGCACTTCGGTGCGCTCCATCCCCAGGCTGCGATCGCCCCGCGTCACCACGGCATTTCCCAGCGGCGCATAGAAGCTGGGCCAGCCGGTGCCGCTGTCGAACTTGGTGGCGGAATCGAACAGCGGCAGCGCGCAGCCGGCGCAGCCGAACACGCCCTTGCGATGTTCCTTGTTGAGCGGGCTGGTGAAGGGATATTCGGTCCCGCCGTTCCGCAGCACGTTATAGGCAGCCGGGCTCAGCTTCTTCTTCCACTCGGCATCGCTCAGTTTGACCGGGAAGTCCGGCAGCGGCGCGGCGGGGGCATTGCCGCAGCCGAACAGCGGTAGGGCGACGGCGGCCGTTCCGGCGGCGGCAAGCAACTGGCGGCGATCGATCGGCATGGGCAAGACCTCGTGCTGGGGGCGTGTTCGGATATAGGTTCGATGCGCACGGCCAAAAGGTTGCAGCAGGGCGCTTCTTTTCTCGCCCGCCGCGCATCCTGGCGCCGGAACGGGACGGATCCGCGCCCGTACCCAGGCCAAGGATTGATTTCCCGGCGCCACTGTCACAAGGCTGCAAAGCTTTTGTCACAGGGGGTGGGAGCATGTTCGGCGGGGCGCCGGACGGGCTCATTCGCCGGGAGTCGTTTCGAAATGTCATCTATCGCCAAGGCGCCGAAGAACGATGCAGTTCGGGGGGCGGTGCACCGCCACGAGCATCTTTCGAAGGAAGGCATCCTCGAACGCGCCTTCACCTTCGCCTTTCGCGGCCTGGTCTATGCCCAGATCTGGGAAGACCCGGTGATCGACATGGAAGCGCTGCAGATCACGCCGGACAGCCATATCGTCACGATCGCGTCGGGCGGCTGCAACGTCTTCTCCTATCTGACGGCGAACCCCGCGAAGATCACCGCGGTGGACCTGAACCCGGCGCACATCGCGCTCAACAAGCTCAAGCAGCAGGCGGCGCTGCGGCTGCCGGACTATGAGTCCTTCCACCGCTTCTTCGGGCTGGCCAACCGGCCCGAGAATATCGACGCGTACAAGACCTATCTGCGCGGCCATCTGGACGACAGCGCGCGCGCCTATTGGGAAGGCCGCGCGCCGAACGGCGTGCGCCGGATCAACGGCTTCAAGACCGGCTTCTACCGCCAGGGGCTGCTCGGCCGGCTGATCGGCTTCGTCCACTGGCTGGGGCATCGCTACGGCATCGATCCCAAGGAAATCCTCGCGGCCAAGACCATCGAGGAGCAGCGCCACATCTTCGAGACGCGCTTCGCGCCGTTCTTCGACAAGAAGCTGCTGCGCTGGATGGTCGACCAGCCCGCCGCCTTGTTCGGCTTCGGCATCCCGCCGGCGCAGTACGACCTGCTCAAGGTGGACGACCAGGAAGGCATCACCGGCGCGCTGCGCAGCCGCCTGCGCAAGCTCGCCTGCGACTTCGACCTGAAGGACAATTTCTACGCCTGGCAGGCGTTCGGCCGCGGATACGGCGAGCATGAGGGCGCGCCGCTGCCGCCCTATCTCGAGCGCAAGAATTACGAGCTGGTCCGCGACCGCGCCGACCGCGTCGAGATCCGCCACACCAACTATGCCGATTATCTGGAGTCGATGCCGGCCCAGTCACTCGATCGCTACATCCTGCTCGATGCGCAGGACTGGATGACCGACGAGCAGCTGACGCGGATCTGGACCGAGATCACCCGCACCGCCAAGCCCGGCGCGCGCGTGCTCTATCGCACCGCGGCGGTGCCGGACGTGGTGCGCGG
>JAIYAA010000310.1 GCA_027489295.1 Sphingomonadales bacterium
CTGAGATTCGGCGGCTGCGGCATGCTTGCCGTCACGCGGTTCAAGCGAGCGGAGGGGCGGAACGGTTCCCGGAATTCGGCTTGGGTCGCAGGCACTTCGCCGCTGCCGATACAAAAGCGTCGGCAAGACGCGACAAGCCGGGTTGCATCGCCCGTTTCGGCTCGCTAAGGGGAGCGCCTCCCGGGGAACCCGGGAACAGGCGGCGGGGCTGTAGCTCAGATGGGAGAGCGCTGCAATCGCACTGCAGAGGTCAGGGGTTCGATTCCCCTCAGCTCCACCACCGCCTTCTAGCTGAAATAGCTACCTTTTCCCATCACCGACGGCAGCGCGCCGAGGCCAGTTCGGCCACGTTGGTATCGCGCTGGTATCGCAAGTGCGCGTCGGTGTGCTCTCCCACGGCCGCCCAGAATGCCTCGGTCGAGGCGATGAACTCGCGGAGATACTCGGGGCGCAGGTGGGTGTAGTTCGCGCCGGTGCCCTCTTCGCTGTGGCCGGCGGCGGCGTCGATCTGGGCGTCGGGCACGCCGTAGCGCTTGTGCCAGGTGTGAATTGTGTGGCGCAGGGTGTTGGGCGTGCCGATGCCGCGCAGCATCGGCCGAGGCCGCGTCTCGCCCAGCTTGCGGCGCGGCGGAAGCCAGACCAGCTCGCCGGCCTGGTCGCGTACCTGCTCCGCGAACCCGAGATCCGGACGCGCCGCGTGGGCGGCGAGCAGCGCCCCCTCGAAGGCGTTGCCGATGTCGCTCGTCGGCCGCTCGTAATAGTCGGGGCCGCCGGCCGCGCGCGTCTTTGTCGACGTGGGCACGCGATACCGGATGATCTTGCCGGTTGCGCCTTCCAGCCACGGCGCGAGCGTGGGGCAGACCGGCACGATCGGCCGACGCTTCCGCGTCTGCTCTTCGCCAGGGCGGAGGAAGTGGATCATGCCGCGCCGGATCTGCGCTGCGTCCAGCTCCAGCGTCGCCTCGGCGCGGCCGTGGGTGCTCAGCATGATCACAGTGAACAGGAAGACATGGTCGCGCTCGGGCGCGCCGCGGGCCGCATCGAGGATGGCCGCCACCTGTTCGGGGCTCCATTCCAGCTCTTTCGGCTTCTTGCGCCCCTTCACGTCCTTGATCCTGGGGGCGCTCGACAGCCGGTTGATCTCCGGTTTCATCGCCCAGTTGATCGGGCCGCGCATCGCGGCCAGGTCGCGGGAGATCGTCGGCGCGGAAACACCCTGGGCAGCGCGCCATGTGATGAAGGCGTCCACCAGCGGGTTCGACACGCTGGCGACGGTGAACGGTTCGGGCAGCAGTTGCTGCGCGCGCAGCTCCGCCCAGAAGGCTTCGAGGCGATCGACGCTGTCGAGATAGCGCTCGGGGCTTTCGAGGTGCGCCACATGCTCTTCCAGCCAGGCGGCGGTGAGATCGGCGAGCAGCACCTCATGGGGACCGCGCGGGCCAGCGGGCGCAATCGCCTCGGCCCGAGCCTTCCACGCGGTCCAGTGATCTATGAGGGCGAGTTTCGCTTCTTCCGGCGGATTTCCGCCGTCACCTCCGATACCCGTCGATGCGCGCCGAGTGACACGTCCATCGAGCCAACAGATGTTCCAGTCGTCGCGGTCGCGGCGATACCAGAGCCAGAAAGGCCCGAGCTCGAAGCGCTGAGCTTCGCCGGCCTTGGCCTTGCCGGAACCTGCACCGCTTCGCCCTCGACCTGCCATCCCGCCCTGAATTCCTCCGATTCGATCTCACACAGCACCGCGTAGACGCGCGGGTCCATCAACATCCGCGCATGCTCAGGCCCAAGGTGCAGGCGCTCGCCGTTACGCGCCGCGCGCCGCACCCGCTTGAGCAGGACACTGACGGGGAGGTCATCCATGCCCGATCGTCTCCGATTCGGCGAATCGATCCACGTCGTTGCCCCAGCAATCCCAGCCCGGCCGGCGCTGGCGGGCGAACAGCTCGACATAGGGCCCGGCATAGAGCGCCTCGACATCGGCGATCATGCTGTCTGGCTTGCGGCTGTGCTCGCGCACCGGCGCTACTAGCAGGTTGCGGACGCTGCGCGACTGGACGCGCGGCTTCCCGATCGTGCCGACGAGATAGAACTCTGCCGCCGAGCGGAAGACGTAGCCGGTGCCGAAGGCCCAGCTGCGATCGGTTGAGGTGCGCTTCGCCCAGGCCCCGGCGCTCTTGAAGGTGAAGCCCCACGCGCGCAGCAGCTCGATCGCGCGGTCTAGCAGCGGCGCCGTCGCCCACATGATCAGCGCGCAATCGGGCGCGGCCAGCCGCGCCACGGGCAGGCGCGCCAGATCCGCGATCGACATGCACGGATAGTGCGCCACCGGGTTCTTCGCTTCGCCCTTCGTCGAGAAGTTTGCAAAGCGCCACGGCGGATCCGCATAGATCACGCCGTAGCCACCGGGCCGCAGGTCGCCGAACGGCCATTCGGCCGAGGCGGACGCGGGGGGCGCGGCCACGGTCCGCGGCTCCGGCAGAGTCGGGGTGCCCAAATCGCCGCCGAACAGTTCCATGTTGCCGGTGGCCTGCAGCCGTCGGCGGGACATGGTGAGGCGAACATTGTGCGCGTGGTGGTCGCGATCGTAACCGAGGTGGCACCGCTGGCACATGGCGCGCAGGTTCGCGTCCTCGCAATGCTCGGGCTGATGATCGAGGTGCGCGACGGTGAGCACCACCGTGGATCCGGTGACGCTGTGCGGAGCGCCGTTCACCTCCGGGCATTGGCCGACGTGGGGGTGGCCGCATTCGCCTTGGCACTCGCATCGATCGCCGGCACGTTCCTTGCGGATGCGCAGGCTGATCGCGGGCCAGTCCAGCGGGTAACGGACGCGGTTTTCAGCGCTGATCGGCATTGATCATCCATTCGATGCTGGTGCCCGGGCCCCAACGACGCGACTTCACCTTCCCCTGTCTTTCAAGGGCGATGAGACGTCGGCGGACCTGAGCAGTTGTGATGTCGCGTCGAGCCAGCTCGCTCGCTAGGATATTCCGTACGACATAAGTGTGCTGGCTGTCGGAGCGCTTTGCGACAGCTGCGAGGATCTGTTCATCCGTCATGCTGCGAGCCTCATTTCAGGGGCGGCGGGGGCATTCGCCGCGACCAGAGCGCGGGCGACGGGCGGGCAGACGCTATTGCCGATGGCGCTGATTTGCTGGGCGATCGGCAAGGGGCCGAACTTCATCTTGCCGCTCTTGGTCCGATACCAACACTCCGGATCGAGGATGTACGTCTCCGGGAAGCCTTGCGCGCGCGCCAGCTCGCGCGGCTTCAGCATCCGGAGTCCGATATCGACGATCACATAGGTCCGTGCGTCGATCGTCACTGTGACGACAGCGAAGCGCGCCTTGGTGGTGATCGTGTCGAGCGGCCGATCTACCGGCTGGATCTGCGCAGCCTCGGCCTCAGCATTGGTGCCATAGTATTTGATCAGGAACGCGGCGACGCGCGTGGCGCGCTCAAGCTGCTCCGGCGGAAGGGCATCCGCCTCCACCATGACGGTCTCGACAATCCGCTGGTGCGCGCCCTTGCCGAGGATGGTGGAGAGTGGCTTGCGGGCGTCGCGCCCGATCGATCGGGTGTTCGCCTGCTCCAGGTGAGCAGCGACGACGGAATGGTGATTGCCGCCGGCCGTTGCCGTTTTCAGCGGCTTCTGCGGATCTGCGCGGCCTCCGGTGGTGTTGCTGGTGTAGAAGCTGGACAGAAAGGCGCTGACAACGCCGAGCGGCACGGCCCCGGCTGGGCGGGCCGGTTCGCCGTTGGCGGTGATCGTCGGAAGCGGATCATTGGCCGCTGATCCGATCGACCCTGTGCGAAATTTGGTGACGTGCGGCGCGAGCTGCACGTCGACCAGCGAGAATTCGCCACCATTTGCCGTGGTGATCGTCGGCAGCGGCTTTGACACGGCATTGGTGCGGGGGCTGCTCTGGGTGTGGGTCACAGGCACAATGAACGGTTCGGCCGCATTGACGACGTACCGCATGACGCCGGCGGCAATCCGCCGCTTGGTCGCTTCTGCCAGATCCTTCTTGCGGGCGAAGATCGACGGGCACCGGATCGACCAGTCGATGCACTCGGCGGCGGTGCGATAGGGCAGTAACCGGCCGCTGCGCACGCCGGGCGAGCCCGGCGCGCCATGGGTCGGCTTCGGCCAAACGATAGGCTGGCCGTCGCAGCGCATCACCATGTAGAGGCGATTGCGGGTGGTCGGCGCGCCGAAGTCGCAGGCCGGGATCATCTTCCAGGATACGCGATAGCCCAGCGCCCTGATGGCGCGCACGAACCGCTTGAACTCACGGCCTTCCTGTCCGTCTATCGGCCGGCCTTCGTCGTCCAGCGGCGCGGCGTATTGGAATTCCTCGACGTTCTCGAGGAAGCCGACGCTGGGGCGCACGTCCTTCAACCAGGCAACCACTTCCCAGCAGAGCGCTCGGATGTTGCGATCCTTGAGCGGCGCGCCCTTTGCCCGGCTGAATTCCTTGCAGTCCGGGGAAAACCAGGCGCCCGATACCGGCCGCATGCGTGTAGCATGCAGCGGCCAAAGCGACTTGATGTCCTGGCAGAAGTGTTCGGTCTCCGGGTGATTGGCCTTGTGGATCGCGATCGCGGTCTGGCTGTGGTTGACGGCGATATCGACCGGCCGACCGATGGCCTGCTCAATGCCGGTACTGGCGCCGCCGCCGCCCGCAAATCCGTCGATGAACAGGCCCGCCCAGGCAAGGCTAGCGGCGATGAATCCGGTCCTAGGGGTCATGCATCGGTCCTTTCGCCCAGCATGCGCGCCTGCAGCTCGTAAGCGCGTTGCGGAGACACGGTGGGGGTGGTGCTCGCCGATGCCTTCGCGGGGACCGGCAGGTTGAGGAAGGCGCCGGCCTGGCGGCATGCGGCAGCGTGATCGTGCCAGCGGCGCTGATGGTGTGCTTCGCCGATCGCGAGCCGGGTCTCGGCCGGCAGGCGCGCGGTGCAGCGCATGCACAGCAGGCCCAGGCGGCGGCGTGGGTTGCTGCAGCCGGTGACGTGGCAGACCGGCGCCTTCTGCGCGCGGCGCTTCATGCTGTCCGGCTCCGGCGCTGACTGCGCAGGCCCATCTTCGTGGCGCGCATGCGGATGGTGTCGAGCGAGCGGTGCGGCAGCAGCGCGGCGACTGCCTTGTAGCCGCCCACGGGATAGGTGGTGCGCATGATCGCCAGTTCGGCGGGTTGCCACCGTGCGAAGTGTTTCATCGGCGGCGCTCCCCAAGGATCGTACCGATCGCGATCAGGAACAGCGTGAACATCACGCCGATCGTCACGATTGCCTTGCCGGCGGTGCGGGCGTGGGCGCCTGCGCGGCACGCATCGATGCGGATCATGGGCGGGCCTCCATCTCGACGGTGGCGTTGGTGCAGGGGCTCTCAGGCGCCGGCTGCTTGACGACGATGGCGAGAAAGGTTGCCAGCAGGACCAGCAGGGCGACTTCGCGCACGACGGTGCGGAACAGGTTGACCGCCTGCATCAGAGGATCCCCAGCGCTGTTTTGTACGTGTCGAGGATCGCTTCGGCTTCCTGGCGGACGTTCGGGTCGAGCCTGCGAAGCGCGATGATCGCCCGCACGCCCTTGGTGTCGAACCCCACGGCCTTTGCCTCGGCATAGGCATCCTTGATGTCGCCGAGGATGCCGGTTTTCTCTTCCTCCATCCGCTCGATCCGCTCGACGATCTGCGCGAGCTGCTGGGCGGATGCCTCGGGGTTGGCCTTGATCGGGTCGGCGGGCTTGGTGGCCTTCTTACCCTTGGCCTTGCCGGCGGTGGGGATGAACGGGGTGGGCACATGGCGCAGCGAGCCGTCGCCCGCGCGCTCCTGGCGCATGGTCATGGTGGTCACTGGAAGTTCCTCAGGATCTGGATGATGATCAGGCCGACGCCCAGGCCGCCCCAGGCATTGAAGAGCAGACGGGCGAGCGGGTGCGCGGCGGGCTGGCAGGTCTTGCAGTTGCAGCCGAAGATGCGTTGCAGCCGGTTCATTGGGCTGCTCCGCTCTGGCAGCGGGTGCAGGTGCCGCGCTCCAGCGTGCAGATGCCGGCGGTGCCGGTGCACGGAAAATAGGCCGAACAGCCGCACGAAAGGCAAATGGTCGGGTGGCGGTCCACCGGATCGTTCGCGAGCTGGTTGTAGATGGCGACGTCGACGGGGATGAAGACGGCTATTGCCTGCAGCAATTCAAGATGCCGAGCGCTAATACCAGGGCGCTCCAACTGCTCGATCAGTTCGACGGTGGCGCGGAAGTCATTCCACCGCCCTTGGCGCGCCAGGCGGTTCAGCCGTGCCGCCAATTCGTAGCGGGTGAGCCCGGCCGCCTTGCGGCGCAGCTCCAGATAGCGGGCGGCCGTCATGCGCGGCGGCGGGGTGCGCGTGCCGGGGACGTGCGTGTTGGGCAGCAGCATCGATTATGCTCCTTTGCTCTCGGGGAAATCGGGATTGCGGAAGACCCAGCAGGCGACGGTCTTCCCGGTGACGGAATTGATCGGCTTCACCGCGATGAAGCGGCGGCTCTTCGAGGTCTTGAGCAGCTTCTGCAGCTCGAGCATCGTGCAGAGCGGGCGCAGGCCGCTGGTGGTGCAGCGCGATTCGTACTGCACCAGGCTGATGGCGATCTGATCGGCCTTGCGGCTGTGGTTGATCGGGTTCGGCGGGTTGGTGACGCTCGCGTCCTGGGCGACGAAATGGTCGTACCGCTCCCAGAACTGCACGACATACGGGTGATCCGCGTCGGTGAGCTGGTGGCGCTCGACCAGCATGGCGAGGATCAGCGCATGCGCATCGGCGACGTCGCGGTCGCTGATGTTGGTGATGACGACGCGCATCGCGTCCAGCATCGCGGCGAGCTGGGCGTGGTTGTGTGCAAAGCGATAGTTGCCGCAGCCGGGATAGTCCCGCATCGCCGGTTCGTGGCGGGCATAGGCCGCGAAATATGCGGCGAGGATCTGCTCTTCGCGCCGGGTGACATGCACCGGGAAGCCCGAGACGTCCTTGATGTCCGCGGCCTTGAGCTTGCCCGCAGCGGCCTTGCCCTCGGGGGAGAACCGGCCCTTGTCGAAGTGGACGCCCATGATGCGCTCGGTGAGCGCCTCTGATCCTTGCACGCGGGCGTTCTGCGCGATCACCAGCGCCGCGCGGAACGGCGGCTCGTAGGTTTCCATGCCGGCATTGGCGACGGCGCGGGTGCGGACGGGGCGGCCGTTATAGGCGGTTTTCAGTTCGTCCCATTCGAAGCGCCGGGCATGCGCCGTCTCCTGCGTGCGGTCGCCCTCGATCATGGCCACCGGCAGGTTCGCGACCTGGCCGAGCGTGCGGGCGATGCCGGCGATCGTGCCCTTGGTCGGATCGAAGCCCTCGTATCCGGGGCGGCCGAGCAGCTTCCACAGGAACTCCAGCAGCGTCGTCTTGCCGCTGCCCGGTTCGCCGGTCATTTCGAGGAAGCCCAGGCTCTCCTGGTGGCGGCGCACCTGCTCCGCGAACAAGCTCAACACCCAATAGGCCAGCACCACCAGCCCCTTGGGGCCATAGGCCACCGAAAGCGGCTTCACCCATGTGAGATCGAGGCGATCGGGATCATACTCGATCCGCAGCATCCGCTCATTGGAGCGCAGCTTCACCGACTGTTTGCCGAGGCGGAAATAGTCCTCCTCGTTCACATCGTAGGTGCGGCCCTTGTGCACGGCGATATCGCCGAACACCCACGCTTCGTGTTCCTTGGAATAGCCGACGAACTGCAGGGCCTCGACCATGCGGATCTGCGCCCATTGCGCCTGCATCAGCTTGTCCAGCTGGTACTGGTTGCCGGTCCACTGCGCGCCGGGGGCAATGCTGGCGAGCCGCTTCTTGAAGTCGCCGGCACCCGAGCAGGCGGAGCCGGAAAATGTGGCTTTCACGCCCGCACGGTCGGAGGGGAAGTCGACGCGGAGGAGGTAGGAGCCTTCTTCGACGATCGGGTCCCGCTGATAATAGAGGGTCCGGAAGGTGCAGTTCGCCACCTCTTCGATCTCGACGGCGCGCTCGGCCGCCTTGTTCCACTGCTCTTCGAAGGTCAGCTCCTTGAAGTCCTCGAACTCCGGATCCTGGCTTTCCAGCAGCGACTGGTGCTCGCCCTGGATGCGTTCCAGCGAGAAATTGGCCCAGAGCTGCTTGCCGCCGAAGGTGATCGGGAACGACACGAGCCGCTTGCGCTCGTAGATCAGCAGCGCTTTCGCGGTGGCCGAGCTGGCGATCGTGATCTCGCCGTTCCAGCGATATTCATCGAGGTCCGCCGGCTGCAGCTTGTCGCGCTGCGCCAGGTCGTTCCAATCGAGCTTCTCGCCCTCGCCATCGGGGCGTACCTGGGCGGCGCCGCAGGCCCAACCTTCGGCGCGGGCCTGCTCGGCGAATTTGCGGGTGAAGCGCACGCCGGCCGCGCCGACGTCAAAGGCCCAGATCAGCTTGGGCGTAGCGATGTTGAGATCGCCGCAGGTCTTGCGCAGTTCGGCGAGGAAGTGCTCGGGATAGACGTTGCACGACATCGCGCCGACGGCGTGCACCTTGCCGGTCTGGACGAGCGCGATCGCGTCGAAGATGCCCTCGGCGATCCAGATTTCGCCGGCACGCGCATAGTCCAGCATCGTGCGCTTCGGGTACAGCCAGCAATGGCCGCGCCAGGTGCTGCCATAGTTGAACCGCGCCTTCTTCTTCCCGAAGCGGCTGGGCTGGTCGATCAGCCGTTCCCAATAGCTGTTGCCGGGAAGCGGGAAGCGGACGGTGGCTGTGGTGAGCCCAAGCTTCTGGTCGCTGTACCATTCCTGCCGGTAGCTGCCGCGCAGCCCGGCCAGGTCGAAACCGCGGGCGTGCAGCAGATAGGCGTCGGCCGCCGCGTTCGGATCCTCGGGGGTGGCCTTGTGCCGGTTCGACCAGTTCTCAAACAGCTCGGGATAGAGATCCTTGACGTGGCTATCCCTGCCGCAGCGGTTCTGTCGTCCGCATTTCACAACCCACGGGTTGTCGGCGCGAACGAATGCTTCCTTCTTGCTGCAGTGCTCGCACCGGCCTTCCTGCAGCCACGCGCCCTTTTCCTTGAAGCCATAGTCACGCTTCAGGTTGGCCAGGACTTCCTTGAGCAGATCGTCGCGCATCGGGTGGTTTGGTCTTTCGCAGGCAAGCGGAGGGCGTTCCCGGAAGCGGGGTGCTCCGGGCGGGTACGATTGGGGTGCGGTTCAGCCGGCGCGGTGCCGGCGGGGATCAGGCGGTGACGGGGAACATGTCGATGGTGCCGTCATTCGCGGGCGGCGGTGGCGGCGGCGCGTCGTCGTTGGCCGGCTCCCGCCACCTGCCGATCGGCAGATGCAGGTGAGGGTTGGGCACCAGGCCGCGCACCACCAGGCGCACCGCGACGATCTGGGCGACGAAGGCGCAGCCGCATTCATCGTTGTCGCAGAGCATGCGCGCTTCGCGCACGGTGGGCGTGATCTGCTCGCTGGTGCGGCAGCTCACCTTCGCCCCGCATTCCGGGCAAACGAACAGGCGTCGTCTTGTGGTGCTCATTGGGTTCCCCCCGCGATCTGCCGCGGCCCCGCGCCGCGGCGAAAGATGGCGCCCAGGCGGCGCGCGATCGTTTTGGTGGCCTGTTCCAGCTCGGCCGTTTCCGTCATGGCGCGCATCACGTCCGCGCGGGTGGCCGATGGCCGGGCAGCGACGAGCGTATGCTCGACAGCCTCCCCGAATTCCTTGGCCGTCTCCGACAGCTCCTCGACAAGCGCGAGGCTGCACGGATCGACAACGATCGCACGGCACTCGGTCGCAGCCTGATAGACCGCGAGGAAGGGCAGCAGCTCACCGCCAGCGTCAAGAAACGCCATGTCGAGCGCGAACGCCTGTGCCAGCGTGGGGGTGGTGCCTACATCCGGATCCGCCCAGTTGTAGAAGGTCCGCTCGCCCACCTGGGCAACGGCGGCGGCGCGCTTGGCGCCGATCTTCTCCGCGATGGTGAAGGCGGCATGTGCCCAGGTCCCGGGGGTGCGTTGCTTCGTCATCAGAACGGCACCTCCTCACATTCGCGGCATTCCGGGCCGGCCTGGCCGGCAAGGTCATCCAGGCAGGTGGCGCATAGGTTGTTCTCGGCGGCGATCGGGCAGATGATCGCCTCGATCTGCACGATGCGATTGAGCATGTGCCCCTTGGCGATGCGGCGACTGCGGAGCAGCCGTAGGCTTTCGAAAAGCGTTCGCCGCTCCTCCAGCAGGAATGCCAGATCAGGTAGGCCACCACCGCCGGAGGGGGTGGAAACGGCGGTGGTGGCCTGCCCCACAGTGCGACCCGTGGGGTTATAGGGTGCGAGATCAGCCACGGTGCGGCCTCGCGAAGCGCACCTGCAAAAGGCCGCGATCGTCTTTCTCGAGAACGATCTGCCAGCCTGAGGCATGGTCGATATTGGCGATGCCAACGGGCTCGCGCTGCAGCTCAGCGCCCCTGCTCTGCAGGTCGGTGAGCGCTGCGACCAGGTGCCCAAGGGTGCGCACCGTGTGAGAGGCAACCTCAGTCATTGGCGGGCGCCTTCGGCAAAACTGGAGCCGGATTGCATGGGACATGTATCGTGCCGCTTGATACCTCAGCGTCATGATTCCTCGCGGCGGTGAAGACATCGGGACGAAGACGCTCGCGGGAGACACCGAGGCCAGCCTCGACCTTCGACGCGTATCGGCTGGGGAGCAGAGATCCTTTGGCCATCAACTGCGAGATATTGCCCTGAGAGCAGCCGCAGAATTCAGCGAACTTGGTCTGTCCGCCTGCCAGCTTGATCGCGTCCTCGAAGGCGCGCCGGGCATCTTGGTAGGCAGCTTCAGAAAGGTCATATCGCGAGATCATGCATGAGACATATAAGCACTCTTATGCTCGGTCAAGCAAACTTATATAAGGCGGCTAATTTTGCGTGATATCCCCCAATGGGTGAGCATCATCGGTGAGAGACTGGGCATCGCCATGCAGGCGAAAGGCGTCGACCAAGCGGCGCTCGCTCAAGCCGTGGGGTGCACGCAGGCAGCGATCAGCATGATCCTAAGCGGCAAGACGCACCGATCGCGTCTGTTGCCTGACATTGCCGATTATCTGGGTGTTTCGCTCAGGTGGCTGAAGGGGCAGGACGTTCCCCAGGCTGACGAAGGCACGACCGCACCTGCCACTTCTGAAGAGCCAAAGCTGCGCATCATGATGATGCCTATGGTGGTTCCTAGTGAAGATGCGCTGACGGAGATGTTTGCAGCCCTTCTGTCGATCGAGCAGCCAGGCGAGTCGTTGGACGAACGTGCTCGATTCTTAGCTCAGTTGCTGCCAAGCGCGCTTGCGCAGCTGCAAGAGCGAATCCCTGTTGAAGACTTGGCCGTCGCGCATGCTCGCGCGCGAGCGTCTCGACTTGATGCCAAAGAGCGTCGCGCGCGGCAGTGAGAACCGCACAGGTTACGTTGCATTCAAGACAACCAACTTCGCACCCCCGATCCCGCTGATCCAACTTCACTACTCAAAACCCCCGTTGTGCGCCTTACAATGTTCCCCTTGTGTTCCCATTAGGCGAATGTGAACGGTGTAGGAAATAGCAAAAATTCGCTGGTAAATGCAGCATTTGGAACCAGCGCCAGCATTTCAGTTGCGTACCGACGCCTAGGTCGGCATGGAGCGCGCATTCAGGGGGCTGGATGCAATACGAAGCAAGTACCGCCGAATGGCGTAAGTCGACTAGGCGTCGGTGGGGAATGTACCTTTGGGCAGGGGGGCTTGTGGCGCTGGTCGCTGCAGGCGGATTGAGCTTGCACGCAATGGGTCATGATCAGGCGCAGCGCCGGTCTGTTCCTGCGATGATCACCCTAAATCGCTCTGGCGAGCACTCGCTATCGGCACATGTTCTGTTCAACGCACGGTTGGTGGATGCGGACGTCTATGGTTCTATCGCTGGCAAGGTAGCGATCGTTGCCGAGTCTGTGGCGAGCCGAGATGATATTCGCCCAAACGATACCGTCCGCGTGGCGATCGAGGATCGCGCCGGGAAGTTCTATCACCTCACTTATAAAGCGGCTTCCCTCCTGCGAGTCGCTGCAGAAGACACGCCGCCTGCAGACGTGCTGCTACTCGCGCAGGAGCAGGCAATCGACGCGCCTAGGGCAGTCAGTGCGGCTCGCGCCTGGGCGGGGGCACAGCCAACTAGCTGGCTGGATCGTCTTGGCCTGTGACGCGCCGCGTCTAGGCGCGTAGCTCCAGCTTGATCGCCGTCGTGAAGCCGCCGCGATCATCCAGCTGGTGGTTCGCCTCTTCGACCAGCCATTGCTGCGCGTCGATGTCGGCCTTGAAGCCCTGGGCGGTCGTAGGCTGTTCGGGAGATATGTCGGCGCGGCCCAGCGCGAGGGTGAGGTTGAGGCTGCGCGGCGCGCGGCCCGCTCGCTTCGATTCGGCCGTCGCGGCGCGCTTCGCCTCCGCCTCTGTCGGGTAGACACGGGAAAGCTTGCGCTCGGGCCCGTCGCCGCTGCCCACCTCTACCTTCTTCTTCCGCGCACCTTTCCGATCATGCCATTCCGCCACGATCTTGCCGGCCACTTCGCGCTTCTCGACGCGGTAGCTGTGCCGATCGCCGTCGCGGCGGCGGATGGTGATGCCGGGCAGCGGCTTGCCGGTGGCGGTGATGCCGGCGCCGATCGGCGCGAAAATCAGGCACCCCGCCTTGATCGTGGCGACCGCGTCAGATTCCTTCCCCAGGCGGCGCAGGAATGCGATGTCGCTCTCTCGCTCCTGTGACAGCGCCTTGACCGCCTTCGACGCCAGCGCGGGCGCGCAGCGCGCGTCCAGCTTGTTCCGTCCTGCGATCGTCTTGACCACGGCGCCTAGGGTCGTCGCATGCCAGCTCTGTTCGCGGCGGGTGGTGAGGCTGCTGGCGAAGTCCGCTGCGCTGGCCCTGATGATGACGGTGTCCGGTGGCCCGGAATGCTCCACCTCGTCCACCTTGAACCGGCCCTTGTCGACCAGGCCGATCGGCACCCCGGCGCCGGCCTTCCAGCCGAGCGCGACGGTGAGCACCGCGCCCTCGGGCGGCAGGACGAGCTTGCCGTCGCTATCGTCGAGCACGAGGTCGAGCTGGTCGGCATCGCCGCCGCGCTTTTCCGTGATGCGCAGGCTGATCAGGCGCGGCCGGATCCTCGGCGATAGATCCTTGCCGTCGAGCGTGATGCGGAAATCGGCCGTCGGCGTCATGCAGCGGCATCCGGTGATTCGAGCAGGTCGATGCCGAAGTCGATCTGGCGGGGCTCGCCACTAGGCAAAAAGTGCCGGTGCCGCTCGTCGATCGCGGTGATCACGAAATTGCCGAGCACGTTGCCCAGGCCATCGACCAGCGGCCAATCCTCGCCATCGGCCGCCATCTCGATCAGCTTGTCGAGCGAGACGCGGCCGTCTGCCAGCTCGATATGTGCGCTGCCGGACAGGGTGATCGTCTCCAGCCCGGGCCCGGTGAACTGGATGGCTTCCTTGGTCCCGACGCGGCCGTTGCTGGCGAAGTGCCAGGCCCGCTTCCGCTGCAGCTCGTCATAGGCCAGCGTGTCGATCGCGAAGACGAACATCCCCAGGCTGAGCAGCTTCACAGATCCTCTCCATCCGGTCGATCGGCCATCGAGGCGCGGCGGCCCGCCGCGGCGCGGCTTCGGAGCAGCTCCTCAAATTTCTCAAGCACCAGGCGCGCCAGAGCGCGATCGTCCTGGCCGGGCTGCTGCTGGATCACGATCGCCCCCGCCGCGATCGTCAACGACACCACCTCGGCAGGCGCGGCGGCGGCGCGCGGCGCGGTGCGTGGCGCCACCGGCTGTGCGGCCGCTGATCCTGCCGCAAGGGCGGCCGTGCCCGCCGCCATCGCGCCGGCCAGCCGGCCCATGGTGCCGTCCTGCCCGCGCATGATTGAGCCTGCGAGCTGGCCCGTGATCCGATCCAGCCGTTCGGGCATGCGCAGCGGAATGGTTGCACCTGGCGGCGCAACGGGCATCGGCGCCCGGGTGCGCCCCATCGCGGCGGTGATGCTGCCGGCCAGGCGGTCTATCCGCTCGATCGGACGATCCTGATCGCGGGCGAGGCCCTGATCGAGGCCCTGCATCATGAAGCCGCCGAACGAGGCGAAGACGCGGGATGGCGAGTGGATGCCGAGCTTGCTCTTGAACCAGCTCGCCGCCGCCGTGGCAGCGTTTACGATCGTGTCCTTCAGATGCCCCAGCATGCCGGTGATGCCGGTAATGATGCCGCGCACGATATCACCGCCGGCCGTGATCATCCGTTGCCCCAGCGGGCCCTGCATCCAGGCGAGCAGCGCCATGAAACCCTGCACCAGCAGCCCCTGCGGTGTGAAGTTGAGCAGGATCCGCCCGACGAACTGGATGGCGGACCAGGTCGCGGATTTGATGCCTTCCCACAGCCCCGCGAACCACGCGGAGATCGCGCCCCAATTCGCATAGATCGCATAGGCCGCCGCACCGAGCGCGACCACGCCCAGCACCACGCCCCCGACGATGCCGATCAGCGGCAGCATGCCCACTCCGAGCAGCGTGGCGGTGGCGGAGAGCGCCGCGAACGGCGCGACCAGACCGGCGATCAGGATGGCGCCGCCGCCCAGGACGAGGAACAGCGCAGCGAAGGCGGCCGCTCCCACGGCGAGCGAGCGCGCCAGGCCGGGATTGGCGGCGGTCCATTTGGTCACGCGATCGGTGAAGGCGTTCGCCCGCTCCAGCACTGCGTTGACGGTGGGCAGCAGCTTGGTGCCGAGGGTGATCCCCAACGCGGTGCCGCTCACCTGCAGCCGCTTGGTCTGCTCGGCCGAGTCCTTCATGCGCTCGGCGAAATCGCGGTCGGTGGTGCCGCCGGCCGCCAGCGCTTGCGCGCGGATGCGGCGATATTCCTCCATGTTGGCGATCAGCGGGCGCAGGCCCTGCTGCACCTGGGCATCCTCGAACAGGTTGCCCAGCTTGGACATGTCGCCCTTGAGCGTCTTGTTGGTCAGCTCGGCGATGGCTTCCAGCGGCGTCTTGCCTTCGGCGTAGAGCTTTTTCAGTGCCTTCGGCAGGTCAACGCCCATCTTCTGGAAGGCGCGCACGGTGGCCGGCGAGGTGATCTTCTGCAGGATGTTCGCCACATTGGTCGCGGCCGTAGCGGAATCGCCGGCACCCTTGCGCGCGATCTGCAGCGCCGCGGACAGATCCGCGACGGCGCCGACGCCCTTCTGCCCGAGCGCCTGATAGCCGGCGCTCAGCGTGGGGAAATACTGCGCCATATCCTTCATTTCGAAGGCGCCGGCCTTGCCCGCGGTAGCCATCACGTCGATCGCGCGGGCGGTCTGCTCGATCGGCACCTTCAGGTTGTCGAGGTTGGCGAAGCTGGCAGCGGCGAGATCCGCGATCTCCGCCTTGTATGCGGTCGCCGCGCGGCCGATCGGCGCGATCATCTGCACCGCCTTGCTGGGATCGAGGCCGAAGCCGCTCAGCACGTCGACGCCCTGCTGCAGGCTTTCAGGCAGCTGGTTGGCAGCGCGGGCGGCGGCAAGCAGCCCTTCGCCCATCTGCGCGGCCTTGGCGCGGGTGAGGTCCGCCTTCTGGGCGATGTCCGTCATGCCCGATTCGAACTGCTGCGCGGCGACGACGGCGCCGACCAGCGGCGTGCCGAGCGTGCGGCCGGTCTCGATCGCGGAGAAGCCGCCTGCCGCCAAGCCGGCGGCGGTGCCCTGCGCGGCGCCGAATCGTTCGCGCGCGGCGGACATGCGGCGCGCGCGATCACTACTATGCTGCAGCCGGCGGGTCTGCTCGGCCAGCTCATCATTGGTGCGGGCGATGGCCTGGCGGAGGTTGCGCTCGTGTTCGACCAGGCCGCCGGCGCCGAGACCGGCTTCGCGCATGCGGGTGCGCAGGCGCTGCAGCTCCGCGCTCTCGCTTTCGTGGCGGGATTTCAGTTCGGCCGCCGCGCGCTTTGCCGCTTCGAAGTCGCGGGCGAGCTTGCGGGTGGGGTTTTCCGCCGCCTGCATCTGGCGCGCGAGCTCGGCCACGCGGGTGCGGGCGGCGCCGAGCTGCTGCTCGGTATTGCGCAGGCCGGTTTTCAGCGTGCGGAAGGAGGCAAGGTCCGACTGCGCGCGGTTGAGGCCGGCGAGCTGGTCGCGGGTCTGCTGCAGGGCGCGCGAAGCGCGGCTGGAGCCGCCCGCGATATCGCGGAGCGGCCGGGACACCCTGTCGCCGGCTTCGAGCAGCATGCGGATGCGGAGGTTGCGATCCATGTCAGTCCTCGATGCCGTTGAGGGCCTTCAGCCGCTCGATCGCGCGGGCGTGCCAGCCCATCAGCTCGGGCACGCTCATTTCGTCCATGACGGGCGGCGGCCAGTGAAAGACCGCCGCCACGTCTGCCATCACATCGTCTACGAGCTTGGGGAGGCCGGCTTCGCCGCCTTCGGCAGCAAAAAATCGACCACCTCGGTGCCGAACTGCAGAAGGTCGCTGGGCGCCATGGCGTCGACAAATGCCTTGAGCAGCACCGGCGAGGTGATGCGGGGTGCGAGCGTCTGCAGCGACGCGACGTCGAGCTGCAGCAGGTTCTGGAGCGCCAGGCCGCGCAGCTCGCCCGAGCCGGGCTTGCGGACAGTGACGGTGGTGCCGGCGGGGATCTTCTCCTCGCCGCCGACGGTGATTGCTTCGTCCAGGGTGAAGCTGGTGGTAGTTGCGGACATCGGAAAGCCTTTCGATCAGGGGCAACGGGGGCAGCGTGCGGGTCAGGACACCGCCGCGGTGATCTCGGCCATGCGGTCGACACCGCCGACGCGGTGCACGCCGCCGACGACGTCGATCTCGATCTCTTCGACCCCGTTCCACTCAAGCCGGTAGTAGGCGACTGCGACCTTGCATTTGAACTCGCCGCCCTCGCCGACCTTCTGCTCGCCGAAATCGATTTCCTCATACCGGCCACGCACCGTGACCTCGATCGTGTCGACGGTGCCGGTGCCTTCGTCCTGATAGGCGCCGACGAAGCGCAGGAACGTTCCGGCAATGCCCGGCTTGCCGTACTGGCGCAGGATCGCACGGTCGGGGCCGGAGAGGGTGAATTCCAACTCCATCGGCTCGCCGCCCTGGTCGAGCTTGACGGTGCCGTCCATGCCGGCGCCGCGATACTCCTCCAGCTTGCGCCCGAGCTTGGGCAGGGTGACGGTGATCGCGAGGCCCAGATAGCTGGCGCCTTCGCTGAACAGGTTCATATTCTTGAGCTTGCGTGGGAGGGCCATGGTTCAGCCTTTCGATACGAGAGCGGGGAAGGGGGCGATCAGGCGGCGACGGCGGCCGCGAAATCGGCGAAATAGCTGTCGGTGATCCGCTGATTCAGGCCGAGCGCTTCGAGCGGCGGCACCGGCGTATAGTCGTAGTCGATCGTCAGCTTGCCGGCGCTCAGCTGGTCGATCGGGTTGCGGGTGGCATCGAACCACGCCTTGCCGCCGAGGATCTGGCCGGCCAGCTGCATCTGGCGCAGCTCGCCGTTGATCGTCTCGACGATGTCCTTGGCCAGGCTGGGGCGCAGCGGCTTGTCGATCGCCCACATCATGCCGTTGCCGATCGTGTCGAGCAGCACCTGCGCGGTGCGCGCTGCGCTCTCGAAGGCGAACAGCGAATCGTCCGAGCAGGTGCGCGAACCCCAGATCCGGAAGCCGCCGCCGGCACGCACCAGCGCGCAGACCTGCGACTCGTTCAGCAGGTTGGCCTCGCAGCTCGAGTCCTGAATATCGAACTGGATATCCTTGGTGAGGCCGATCACACCGTCGACGGGCACGTTGCTGATCGTCTTGTGCCAGCCCTGCTCCAGATCGATACGGGCGCGCAGGCCCAGCCCGCGGGCAACGCCGTAGCTCAGCACCGGATTGCCGGTGGTCGCGTCGGTCGCATAGAAATCGGGGTAGACGAGGATCAGCTCGCGCGCGGAGAAGTTGGCGCGATAGCCCTTGGCCGCGCTGACGTCCCCGCCGTTGGCGGCGGCATAGACCATTGCGCGCAGCTTCTTCGCCACGACGACGAGCGCCGCGGTGACGGCCTGGGTGTCGAGGCCGGGGCAACCGAGGATGCGCGGCTTCACGCCGAGCTGGGCCTCGGCCGCGAGCAGCGCCTGCATGCCGGTCTTGATGCCCTGGGCGGTGGTAGTGCCGATGACGTTGGCCGCCAGTTCGCCGGCGTTGGCCCCTTCGGCCACGCGGACGATCACGATCGGGCAGCGCACCTGATCGGCGATGGCGCGCAGCGCGTTGGGCAGCGTGCCGGTGGCGCCGGCATCGCCGATCGCCGCCTCCGGATCGGTGACCAGCACGGCCTTGTTGAGCGGGAAGGCGTCGGCCTTGGCGGCGGGGCCGGTGACCACCATGCCGATCACCGCCGTGGCAGCCGCGACCAGGATGCGCGTGCCGGAGTTGACTTCGGTGATGTTGATGCCGTGCTGAAATGCCATGGGCGGTCTCCTAAGCGTAGACGGTGAGGCCGCCGCGCGAGGCGAGCGGCACGGTGAGGCGGTTGCGCAGCGTGGCGCGGGGGGAATCGGTGCGGGTGCCCTCGACGATCACGATGGCCTTGCCGGGCGCGGGCTGTTCCAGGCCGATGCGGGTGACCTTGATGCGCGGCTCCCAGCGCTTGAGCGCCAGCGCGGTCGCGGCGAAGATCCGGATGCGACTGGCGGGATTGGCGGGCTGGTCGACCAGCTCGGGCAGCAGCGAGCCGAATTCGCGCAGGCAGGGCACCGAGCCGATCGGCGTGCTGAGCACGCGGCCGACCGACTGCGCCAGGTGCGCATCGCCTTCGAGCGGCTTGCCGGTGGCGGCGTCCATGCCCCTCATTGCGGCACCCCGGAGATGCCGCTGCCGGGCTGTACCTGCAGATGCTTGTGGCTCTTCAGGCTCTTGCCGCCACCCACGACGTCGTCATCGCTGGTGATCTTGCCGGTGGCGTTCAGCTTGCCGTTGAGCTGCACGTCGGCATTCAGGGTCAGGCCGCCGGGGGCGGTGATCTCGGCCGTCCCATTGCCGCCAAGCGCGACGGTGAGCCGGTGCGCCTGCCGGTCATAGGTGATCCGGGTTCCGTCGTCGAAGTCGATAAGGAATCGGGTGTCGCTGGCGGGGGCGGGGTGCGCGTCGCAGAAAATGCCGCCGAGGATCACCCCGGCCTGTACGTCCCCCTCGGGGCAGAGCAGCAGCACCTGCTCGCCGACGCTGGGCGGGGACCAGATCCGCACGGCGCCTGCGCGCGGCGCAACGAGGGGCAGATCGTCGGTCAGCAGGTCCCCCACGCGCACGCGGCCCGTGGCCTGGGCAAGATCGAGGCTTTCGATCGTGCCCAGGCGCATCAGGTTGCCGATCAGGCGGCGGGGATCGTTGAGGTCGCTCACGGTGCAGGACTGTGCCGCTGCCCCGACGAACGCGCGCGGGTGTGGGTTTGTAAAAGCCCGGTTTTACAAGGGCCGGCTATTTCGCTGCGGCGGGGGCATCCTCCGGCGCCGGGGGCGGATTGGTGATCGCACCGGACGCGATCTTCACCTCGACGCCTGCGGCGACGTCGTTGATCCGGGCCTCGGTAGCCGCTGCGTCATACTTGCCCTTCGCGGTCATCACCGCATTGACGTCGCGGGTGTGGGTAACGCCTGCATGGGCGAACGTGACGTTCACGGTCGCGCCGGTCTGACTGTTGATCGTCCATTTCATAGCTGCTTCCTCCATTTCAAACGCCCACGGCGCGCCAGTCGATCGCGTCGATCTGATTGATCGAGCTCGCGGCGGCGGTGTACTGGACCATCAGCGAGCAGCCGTCCGTCGAGCGGGAGACGCGCTGAATGGTGATGTCGAAGCGGTTGTTCGCGAAGCTGTTCACACCCGTCCCCGAGATGTTGACCGAGTCCGCATTGGTGAACGGGATCGGAAAGGTGACGAACTGCTGGCCCTCGCTGAACGGGCCGTTGATCGTGCCCCACTGCTCGATGACGCCATTCGGCCGCCGCTCCCAATAGCCGTTGGCATTCGACCCGAAGCGGGCGCCATCGCTCTGCAGCACAAAGTCCGTCGCCTGGCGGCCGTCGAGCAGATCGGCGTCAAGGCCGGAGCCTGCGCCATCGTTGGACGAGCGCCAGACGTCGCCGAGGGAGGCGTTCAGCGCGAAGTCGGAGCCATGTCGCCCATCGAGCAGATCGGCGTCGAGCCCGGAGCCGGCACCGTCGTTGCCAGAATGCCAGGCCAGAAATGATGCGTTTATGAGTACCGTGCCGTTTGCGGTGATCGTAATCCGCTCATTCGATGAAGTCTCATCCGTGATGGCGAAGTTGCCGCCATCCTTCTGCAAAACACGATAGTCCCTACCGCCATTTAGGTTCAGGAATCGCACCCCGGCATTCAGACCAGTCGACTGAACGGACACGAGGCCCGTGAACACGTCTCCGCCGCGATTGGCCGGCGAGTAGCCCAGTCGTGCGGCGATGTTCGTGTAGAAGCTGCTGTCCTGCCCATCGAGCAGATCGGCATCGAGCCCCGAGCCGGCGCCGTCATTGCCCGAATGCCACGCCCGCCCGCCTTGCACGCGCAGCTCGCCCGTTGCGCGGTAGATCAGGAAGGGGGTGTCGATCACACTGCCGGCATCGTCGAAGCGATTGATGAAATAGTCGCTGCCGGAGGCGCCCCCGCTCTCGGCGCTAGAGTTCATGCCGACGTCCCACCGGGGGCGCCCGCCGCGCTGATAGCGATGTAGAGAGAAGGCACCGGCCACAGTTTCGAAATAGAAGATGTTCCAGAGATTTCCGGCCAGCGAGATGTTGCCGGTGAACGTGTCGCCCGCGCGATTGGCGGGCGTGTAGCCAAGCCGGGCCGGGATGTTCACGAAGAAGCTGCTGTCCTGCCCATCGAGCAGATCGGCATCGAGCCCCGAGCCGGCGCCGTCGTTGCCCGAATGCCAGGCGCGCCCGCCTTGCACGCGCAATTCCCCCGTTGCGCGAACGATATAGAAGGGGCTGTCGATTGCGTTGCCGGCGTCGTCGAAGCGGTTGATGAAGAAGTCGCTGCCCGAATTGCCGCCCTGCTCGGCCGCATCGGTCATCCCGATATCCCACCGGGCTCGCGCGTTGCGCTGGAAACGGTTGAACGCATACTTGCCCGGGCCGGGCTCGAGATAGAGAACCGCGGTGCCAGCATGGGTGATCGCCAGATTGCCGGTGAAGGTGTCACCCGCGCGATTGGCCGGCGAGTAGCCCAGGCGAGCAGGGATATTGACAAAGAAGCTGCTGTCCTGGCCGTCGAGCAGATCGGCATCGAGCCCGGAGCCGGCGCCATCGTTGCCCGCGTGCCAGACGCGGCCCCCCTGCACGCGCGCCTCCCCGGTGGCGCGATACAGCTGAAACGGCGTGTCGAGGAAGTTGCCGTTGTCGTCGAAGCGGTTGATGAAGAAGTCGCTCCCTGCATTCCCCCCGGTCTCGGGCAGATTGCCGATGCCGATATCCCAACGGGTGCGACCAGTGCGGTGGAACCGGCAATAGCCGAGGTTGGACGCCCCCGCATCGACCAGAAGGATGCCGCCGTTGGTGATGCCGACATTGCCGGTGAACGTGTCGCCCGCACGGTTCGCAGGCGTGTAGCCGAGGCGCGCGGCGATATTGGCGTAATAGCTGCCATGCTGCCCATCGAGCAGATCCGCGTCGAGCCCGGAGCCGGCGCCGTCGTTGCTCGCGCGCCAGATATCGCTGCCCCAGGCGGACAGGCGGGCCGAAAGCGTGAAGCTCAGCCCCTTCGGCGTGACGGCGCGGCGATCGTCGGTGCCGGCATTGGCCTCGGCGTCGGTCGCCAGCTCGACCACGCCGAGCGCTTCCGTGGTGGCCGGCGGGTTGAGGAAGTCGGTGGCGCCGAAGGTGAGGCTGGTCGCGGCGATGTCGGCGAAGCGGACGTCGAGCGCGAGGAGCAGCATCGCCTGGGCCGATTTCTCGACCAGCGGCGCGGCCTGCGTGTAGGCCGCGAACATCGTGCCGTCCGCGAGGTACAGGGCGATCGAGCGCACCGTGTAGGCGGCGCTGCTCTCGTCCCGAACGGTGACGTGGATGGTGTCGGCCGCCACCGCATCGCCCGCGATTGTGGTGATCCGCTTGATCTCCGCCGGCATGCCGGTGCTGGCGGCGCTGAGGGTGAAGGAGGCGGCGGACACGCCGACCGAGGCGATGCGCACCGCATTGGTGCCATCCCGGGCGGCATTGACCAGCGCAGCGCGGCCGGCGTTGGTAACGGTGAGGGTGAACGGCATCGCGGGCTCCGATCAGGCGTCGAACTGAAGGCGGGTGAACAGGGCCGGGCGGGCAACGGCGATCAGGCCGGTCGCGGCGCCGAAGCGCAGCCCCTGGGTGAAGGTGAAGTGCGAGCGCACCGGCTTGGTGCGGCGGACTTCGTTGATCACCGCGTCGGCGAAGGCAGCGGTGGCCGGCGCGCCATCATTGCCGCTCAGCTCCACTGCCATGGTGAAGGTGTGGGGCGGCCCCGGCGGATCGAGCTGCCACCATTCGCGCAGCGCCACGGCCCCGCCGAACGATTCCACGACGGCGCGCACCGACGATGCCGTCCCCTTGTGCCGCTGGATCTCGATCGCGCGGCGCACGCGGGCGCGCTTCACCTCTTCCGGCCAGTCACTCGACCAGGCATCGATGGATACCGCCCAGGCGAGGTAGGGGAGGAAGGAGAGCGGGCAGGTGTCCGGATCGACGAGGGAACGCAGCGGCACCGGCACCTCGCCCATGCGCGCCGTCGCCGCCTCGATCGCGCGCTCCAGCTCGGTCACGCTCGGGGGCAGCAGGCTAACGGTCATTCGCCGGTGCCTGCATAGGTCAGCGCGATCGCGCTGCAGTAGGCGGCCTGGGTGCGATCGACGATGATATCGGCGGCAGGGGCGGTGAGGACGACATTCTGCACGCCCTCGACATGCAGGGCCGCGAAGATGCCCGAGCGGGTGATATCGACGCCCAGGCGGTGCTGGCGCTCGCGATATTCCTGCACCCGGCGCTGCGCCTCGGCGAGCACGATCGAGCCATCCGGGCCGCTGAACGTCGTGAGCGACGCGGTGATCTGGTAGGGCAGGATGGTGGCCGACCGCACCGTCACCGCATCGGTCAGCGGGCGGACGGTCTCGGCGGATACCTGCGCGGCGACCTTGGCGAGCAGATCGGCCGAGGCGGTGCCATCGCCCAGGCGTGACAGCACGGTGACCGTCACCTGCCCCGGCGCCGGGCTGGTCGCGCTGGCGTCAAGCACATCGCCATCGGCCGAGCGGGCGTGGAAGATATAGGCTCCCTCCGGTCCCGCGACCGAAAAGCCTTCGGGGGCGAGGACCAGGCGGGCGCGCAGGGCCGCGTCATCCTCATAGGTGGGCGGCACATTGTTGGCCGGGTCGCCGGGATCCAGATCGAGCCGGGTGACGGACATCAGCGCCGCCAGATGATCGAGATCAGTGCCCATGGCGAAGGCCGGCATCACCGCCTTTGCCGCGTCGTTCACCCGCCCGCGCAGCAGCAGCTCGCGATAGGCGCAGACGCGCAGCAGCATCACCGCCGGATCGGACTCGACCGTCGCATCGAAGCTGGGCAGCAGCGCCTGCAGGCTGGCGAGCATCTCGCCATAGATCTGCTCGAAGCTCAGCGGCTCGATCACGTTCGGCGCGGGCAGGCGCGAGAGATCGACCGCGGTGAAGGTGACGGAGGTGTCGGCCATGGCGCCCATGTCGCGGGCGCATGGCGGCACGGGCCAGCGGCGGGACTTGTAAAAGCCCGGTTTTACAAGGTCAGGGGTTCAGGTGCCGCAGCAATAGATCGAGCATCGCGCCGGCCTCTGCATCGGTGACGCCGAGCAGGCCGCGACGCGCGTAGCGCACCGGCTTCGCCTTGGCGGCCGGGCGGTCCATCAACCCATCCTGCGAGACGCTGGCGATCTCCGACACGCGGCCGGCGAAGCCGACCCATGCTTCGCGATCGGTGGCGCCAGCGCGCAGGTTCCGACCGTTGCGCAGCTTGCGGAACATCGCGGATCGCCGAATGCTGCCCTTGCGACGGAACTTGCCGGCGCCCTTGTTCTGCTCCTCGGGCTCGACAGGTAGCCAGCGGTCGACCTTGTCCCAGAAGAAGCTGCGGATGCCGCCCGCCTCGACGTCGTAGCCGGAGAGCAGATTGCCTTCGTGGACCCAGCTTTTCATGAGGACCAGGCGCGGTTCCGGCGCGCCCTTCGGATAGAGGAACTTCACCGCGTAGTTGCCGGGGCGCGGCGGCACCTTCTTCTTACGCGGCGCATAGGCGCTGCCGTCGGGGTTTCGCTGGCCGGCGATCCGTGCGGACTGCGAGCGCTGCAGATCCTTCACCATCACCCGCAGGAGGCGGCGGCGATCGGGCGGCGCGGTCGAGCGCAGAAGCGCGCCCGCGATCCGTTCCAGTTCGGCCAGGTCCTCGGTCATTCGAGGTGCTCGGCGACCAGGCGCGTCTCGTCCGCCGGCACGTCGTGCAGCAGCAGGTGCCACAGCGGCACGCACCCGATGCCGTCGAACGCGTCGACGAGGCGCGGTTCCTGCGGATGGCTGGCCGTGAAGCCGCCGGCCGCCTCCGGCTGAACGACGACGATCTCGGTCAGCTCGATCCAGATCGACACGTCCGCCGCGTCGGTGCTGAGGAGTTCGGACTCGAAGCGGAAGGGCTCCTGCGGGCTGATCTGCAGCAGATCCGGCTGCGCTTCGGAGATCCAGGCGAGGACTGGCACCATCAGGCCGTCGATCGAGCCGGCATAGTCCTGCACGACGATGTTGAGGGTGTATCGATATTCGAACGCCAGCGAGCCGGGCCGCGCGGCGACGCGGCCCTTGTCGACGAACATGCTGAGCTTCGAGGCATCGTCGCGCAGCTGGGGCACATGGGTGAGCAGCACGCGGCGCAGGGCATCGGGTTTGTTCATTCCATGTCCTCGCTACGCTGCCCGTTCGTAAGGGCCTGCCGCCCCCGTTCCATCGTTTCGTCGAGGCGTTCCGTCGAGATCGAACGGCGACACGGCCATTCCCGCCGGCATTCGGCCGAGCAGCGGGCTGTCGACCGCATCACCCGCAGCAATCGACTTCGGCCGATAGTCGCCGAGCTGCGAGACCGTAAAGCCGGTGCCGCCGGTTGGACTCTTGTAATACGTGGAATAATCGATCGCGAGTAGCGAGTTCCGGCCGAGCTTTTCCTGCACGAAACCGTTCGTCGGTAGCGGGATGGCCAACTGCCCGTCCGCACTGGTCGCAACGACATTGCCCGCATCGCCCACCGCGTTGCGCACGCGCCAGTTTCCGGTACGGATCGGGTTCTGCCCATGGGTGGTGCCGAACAGCGTACCCAGCGGCTTCCAGAGCGTCGTATCGCCGAGGTCGCCGGCCACCGCCACACGATTGGCCGCGCCGACATAGACGTAGTAGAGACGAGCCGATGTTGTGGCATTACCGTCGTTTACGATTTCGTCCTTGAAGTAACGTGTGCCTGCCGTGAAAGCGGCAGTCGGCATGCTCTCGGACGCCGGGAACGTGTCCGTCTTGTTATTCAGGGACGGGATGACGCAGCCGATTTTTTGGCAGTACTTGATGACCGCCGAAAGCGTCTGGTCATTATAGTCGATATTCCAGCGCGCGTTTGCGCCGCTCGCAGCATTGCCGGTGCCATACCCGCCATCCGATGCGACATGGTGCAGCAGGCCGTTGGTAATCGTGCCCGTCGTCGCGTCGCCGCCTAGGCGAATCGCTGGCTGATTCGGCCCCCCCGCCTGACGCACGAAGAAGTTGAGCATCGAGTAGCCGAGCGTCAGCGGCAGGATCGTATCCAGGTTCACGACTGCCGACGCATTGCCAGCGGCATCGACGCGCGTGTTGATAAACATGTAGCCGTCGATGATCTCGCCTCCATCGGCCAGTGCGATCCGCTGCTGCGCGGCAAGGCCGATATTGGAGAGCGTGCAGCCGCCGAGGAACGGCATGACAACCCCGCCGAAATAGGAAGGCGCCGAGTATGCGCTGCCGATCGCGCGCACGAAGGTCTGATAGGTGGCGGTATACCCTGCCGAGTTGGACGACCAGAAAACGCTATGGGCTACCCGGAAATCGTTACGCCAGCCCATGCGGTAGATTGCCGGGACAGACGAGGAACTGCCCGTGTGCTCTACGATGTCGCAGTCGATGAAGTGGACGTGGCTGGTCTGCGCGGCCTTGGTGACCGCGACGCCACCACCGCCGCCATCCATGACGATGTTGTCGGATGCCGTTGAAATGCCGCTACTGTCGATCGTGATGTTGCGGAACACGACACGACCGCTGACCTGCTTGTTATTGCTCGCGATCGACGCGCCGTCTGCCATCGTGCCGCGCCAACGGCAAAGCTGCGAGGTGGCGCCGGACGCAGCGCGAATTTCCAGAGGCACCACGGCACCGCCAGCGATCGACGCGACGAACGCCGCCCCACGGCTGGAATACGATCCCGCTGCGGCGCCCAAGGTCGAGCCCGCCACGTCGCGCAGCATGATCACGCCGCCATCGGTGTCGTTATGTGCCGTGCCGCCGGTGCGGGCGTTGTTGTAGGCCTGGATCGCGTAGGCGGCGGCACCCGGATAGCTGAAGCTCGCCGATGCGCCGGGGTCGGAGGCGGTCGTCTGCACCGTGCCGGTGGTCCACTGCGTCGATACGACATTACCTGATTCGGACGTGGTATAGGTACCGGTTCCCCCGGTGCCGGTGCCGAGCGCGGTGACCGTCCGCTTGGCCGTGCCGCAAAACAGCACCGTGCCGATACCGATCGCAGTGCCTGCCTGCGCAGTGACCGTCAAGGTCACCCCCGACGCACTGGCGGTTGCCGTCGTCGTCGCGGTGAAGTCCTGGTTCACCCATGCATAGACCGGGCTGTACTTCCCGGCTGCATCGCGGATAAACGGCAGCTCGGCTTCGACATTCGCGGTCGGGAAGGCGGTCCCGCTGACCCAAGATTCCCATACCGGGCCGCAGAACGGGTAGACGCGGACCCGCACGCCACCCACGCCGTCTGCCAACGACGCGGCGGAGGGATCGAGCAGATAGGCCGGCAGCGGCTTGCCGGGCAGGCGGCCAGACGCCGGGGTGTGCCGGGAACGCTGCATCGTCTGTGTCGAGACGGCAGGGCCATCCACGCCGCCCACGCGGCACCATGCCTCAACCGTGTCGAACTGGCGTCCGCTTCGCGCGAAATTCGACGTCCCGGTGACATCGATCGCGACGGTCGGCGTGCTGGTGCTCGAAACCTGGAACGGCAGCGCCGCGTATCGCACGACCGGCTGCGGATAGGGGAAGCCACCACTCAACGAATCGTTACGCGTGACGCTGCCGCCCGGATAATCGATCGACGGACTGCTGCTGTAAAAGCCCGGCAGGAACGTCACCGATGCGACGATGTCAGGGCCGAAAATCTGGTTGTCGAGCGTGATGTAGAACGAATTGGTGCCAGCAGGCAGCGGCGACGAGTCGTTCGGTGCCGCGCGGCGTAGGATGCCGGTGCCGACCGCGGTATCACGCCGCGTGACGGCGACCTTGTTGTCCCAGCCTGGGCGGTCGATGTTCACCACGACCTTGGTCGGGTCAATCGAGGTCGCGCTGGAGGTCGTGACCTTCAGGACCCATCCCATGGTATAGAGCGCAACTGCATCGCCTACGGTGACCGGCGCTTTTGTGACCGTGGAGATGTCGAGCAGGTTCGCCATGACTTGGACATCGGAGATGAGGCCGGTGCTGGGTGCTACGTCGTCATTGCTGATCGTGCCGGTGCTGGTGACGGTGTTGAGGCCGTTCGCGGTGACGGTTAGCGTGAAGGCCTCGTCCGGTTCGACGGCGGTGTCGCCCGCGACGAGGACGGTGATCGTCTTCGTCGTTTCGCCGGGCGCGAAGGTGCCGCTGCCGCTGGGGAAGGTGCCGCCGAAGTCGGCCGCGTTCGCAGCATTGGTGCCGCTGCCGGTGACTGCCCAGGCGAAGGGATAGCTGGCCGTCGAGCCGTCGCGGTTGAGCGTCAGCGTCCAGGTGAAGGTGGCGCTGCCGGCATTGCCTTCGACCTGGGTGACAGCGCTCGACAGGCTGAGCGTCGGCGCCGAGCTGTCGTCGTTGCTGATCGTGCCGGTGCTGGTGACCGTGTTCAGGCCGTTCGCGGTGACGGTGAGCGTGAAGGTTTCGTCCGGCTCGAAGGCGGTATCGCCCGTGGCAAGCACCGTGATCGTCTTCGTCGTTTCGCCGGGCGCGAAGGTGCCGCTGCCGCTGGGCATGGTGCCGCCGAAGTCGGCCGCATTGGCCGGGTTGGCGCCGCTGCCGGTGATCACCCAGGTGAAAGGATAGCTGGCCGTCGAGCCGTCGCGGTTGAGCGTCAGCGTCCAGACCATTGCAGACGTGCCGCTGTTGCCCTCTGCCTTCACCACCGCGCTCGACAGGCTGAGCGAGGGGGAGGGCGTCGGCGTCGGGGAAGGCGTCACGCTCGGCGACGGCGAGGGCGACGGGGAGGGGGCGGGCACCGCGGCGAGCGCGGCCGCGTTCATGAGAGCGATCAGACCCGTCGCCGACGTGCCGTTCAGGAAGACGCGCCGGAAGCGGATGCCAATCGTCTGCCCCGTCGCGATCGAGATGGTGCGATCATTGCCGGCGGCGGTGCGCAGCTTCACGGCGCCGCCGGTGCCGCTGCACGCGATACTCGTCGCCTCCTGGGCGAGATCGATGGTGTCGCTGGGCGTGATCGACACAGCGTCGGTCGCCGGGGCGAGCGCCTGCAGGGCGGTGAGGATCTTGTCCTGCAGTTCGGCGGTGGCGGCTTTGCTCATGTCAGCGGGTCTCCAGTTCGGGCGTGCAGGTTCCGGGGGCGATCCAGTCGACCAGGCGCCGGAAGCGGACGCGCTGGTCGCGATCGTGGATCACCAGTTCGCGCAGGGCAGCGCGCAGCGGCGGGGGGATGGTGGCGACCTGATCGGTCGGGAAGGCGGCGGGCGGCGCGGGGCAGACGAGCAGATCGGCGGGCGGCGTATCCTTGACGGGCACGGCAACGACGTCCGCCGGTCGGTGCTCAATCCGGCGGCTGCAGCCCGCCAAGGCGGTTGAGAGCAGCAAACCAGTTGCCATCAACCCGATCGTCATCGCGGATCTGCGCATCGGCTTTCTCCATGGTGGTGCGGGCGGCGGCCCGATTTGCGGACTCGGCCTGGGCGGCGGCGCGGTCGCGGTTCGACTTAATTTCGCGCTCGGCCGCAGCGGCGCTGAGCACGCGGGTGGTCGCAGCAAGGGTGGCGGCGCGGAACGTCGCCAGATCCTGCACCGCTTCGCTGCAGACGGCGCCGCGCGGCATGGCGACCTTGTGCCGCTTGCCGGCGGTGTCGGTGCGCTCGATCGTCGTGGCATCGGGGCGCACGCCGGCATGGGCGCAGGTTTCGCGCGCCCAGCTCGCCCAGCTATCGCGATCGGCGCGGACGCGGCGATCGTCGACATAGAGCGCAGCGGCGGCGATACCGATGGCGATCAGGACCAGCCAGCTATTGCCGGCCCACGCGTGCAGCGCCCGACAGGCGCCGGTGATCAGCTTGATCATACGGTTCCCTTTTCCATCATTGCCGCGAGCCGTTCGTCGCGGTCGCCGACCTGGCGCGCCCAGAGAGATGCGCGCATGCCGGCGGCGGCACCGACGAAGTCACCGCGCTCCATCTTCGCGAGCGTGTTCTTGAACCCGAGCAGGCGGTTGATGCCGAGGTTGAAGCACATGTTGAGCAGCACGCGCTGGCGCACGTCGTTCAGGGTCCGCCACCAGGGCAGCTTGGCGTCGAGCTGGCGCTCGCATGCTGCGATGTCGTTGGCGAACAGCGCGCGCGACTGCTCGCGGGTGATGCCGTTCTTGAGGACGCTGGCCAGGGTGATGCCGAGCGACGCCGTTTCGGCCTTCGATATACCGACATCGTCGAGGTTGCGGCCAATGCCGATCGTGCGCTTGCCGGCGGTGCAGCGATAGACCTTGAGCCGTTCGTCCTCGTCGCGGATCAGCTCTGCCGCGAGCGCGTTGCGATCGTAGGTCACTGGTCGCCCCCCTTGCCGACGAAGCGGTCGCGCAGGGCCGCCGGGATGGTGCCGGCGACGTCGGCCGCCGCGGCGATGAAACGCGGCGTCGCCTCGAAGGCGATCATGCCGATCGTGAAGGCGATGCCCTGCAGCACGAAGGGATCGAGCGCCCACAGCGCCGCGATCGCGCGGCCCGCGAACCACGAAACGACGATGCCCACCGCAAGCTGGGTGAAGCGCTCTCGCCACGTCAGCCCCTTGCGCCAGGCGAGCCCCACGGCCGCGCCGATCGCGCCGGGGGCGATGCCCGAGAGGAGCGCAAAAAACGCGTCGAGGATTGCCGCGATCTTCTGTTCCATGGTCAACTCCAGAGCTGGACCGTCTCGCGCACCGGCTGAGCCTGGGCGGCGATGGCGGGGAGGGTGACCGGCGTGCCGATCGGAAGGACGGCGCCGCGATCCGCGAGGCCGGGATTGGCGGTAAGCACGGCATCGAGCGCCTCGGGCCCGAGGCCGCGTTCACGCCAGAGCAGTTCGTCGAGCGTGTCCCCCTGACGTGCGGTGATCACGTCCGCCATCACAGCAGCTCGACGTTGGTGCGGGTCTGGCCGAGGATCCGCCGCATGGCATGCAGCGCGTCGCGGCGCAGTTCGCCGACCGAGGCGTCGAGCTCGTCCACCTTGCGCTGGCCGGCGCCGGTGAGATCGACGTCGCGCTGCCGCTCGACCAGCAGCGCCTTCGTCCAGGCGCCCACGGCGAGCTGGTACAGAACGACATTGCGGGTGGCGCCGTCGAGCGGCGGTGAGGGGACGTCGGCGAAGCTGGCGGCGGTCTGCGCGGCGCGCCAGCCTTCGAGCTGGTCGTTCGCCCAGATCATCGCCTCGCGCACGGCATCGCGCAGGCGTTCGGCGGGAAGGTCCGTGGGGATGCGGCGGGCCTTGCGCAGATCGGCGGGATCGACGTTCGGGAACCAGCCATCGTTGACGATCGCGGCGCCGCTGGGGGCGGCGGGCGGCGGCGTCAGGATGGGGCCGCAAGCGAAGCCGTTCATGCCAGCACCAGCCCGGCCAACGCGACGAGCGCAGCGACGAAACAGACGATTCCTTCAACCGCGAGGATTGCGTTGCAGACCCGTCCAGCGGTGGTGCTTGCGGTTACCGCATCATGGGTGGCCCAGCCGAAGAGCAGGGCGCCCAGCGCGACGTTGACAATCTCGAAGGCTAGGGCGGCAGACATCGAACGCGGTTCCTTGGGTGGCGCCCCCGGCAAACGGGGGTGGGGACCGGGTCCGCGACGGCCCTCAGCCCGAAGGCCCTCCCGTCGCGCGCGATCCGCCCCCGAGCGCCGGGGGGCGAGCTGGTCAGTCGCCCGAAGCGGGCGGGGTGGTGGTGGCGGCATCGGTCGCAGCGGCGTCGATCGCCTTCTCGATCTGCTTGATCCGACCCTTCACGCCGACGCGCTCGTCGAGCTGCTGGGCGCGACGGAGCGCGTCGAGCGCCTTGCCGAAGATGCGTGGCTGATCCTCTGCCGGAACCACCGCTTCCGTGCCGAGCGCGATCTCCATGCCGATCGCCTTGAACAGCTTGGCGCGGATCTGGTCGTGCATATCCGCGTCCGCCGTCAGGCTTTCGGTGGCGTGCAGGATGCCAAGGTCGAAGCGCTGGCCGGCGGCCTGCGCCTTGAGGGCGGCGATTGCGATCTCTTCGGCGAACAGCGCGGCGGTGGTGCGCTGGTAGCGCGCCGGCATGGGCAGATCGTGGCGGAGCATGTATTCGGCCAGGTCGATCGCGCCGCGGTACTCGCCGACGTCGATCAGCCAGACCATGATGGTGGGGATCACGCCATCCGCACGGGCGTTGCCGGTTTCGCGCGCGGCATGCACGCGCGCCATGACCCAATCGCGATAGGCGGGCAGCATCTCGCGCTTGGCCTCGATCTTCTTCTCGATCGACTGAATGCCCTTCAGGCGGCGCATGTCGTGCACCAGGCGCAGGTGGATCTGGGCGTCGGGCCCGTCGCCGAGCGCGGGGTCGACCGTGCCGGGATCATCGACGGCCGCCAGCGCCGCGTGCTGCAGGGCATGCAGGCGCGCGGGGCTGGCCGATACGATTTCGAGCACGGGTTCCTGCCCGCCCTCTCCCTGGGGCGCGGCAACGATCGCGGTGGCGTGATCTGGCTTGGCCGCTTGGGCGAAGCGTTCACGATGCTGGCGAGCTGGGCTCATGATGCGTTCCGGTGCTGGTTCGGGAAAGGGCGGGCAGGCTTGGCGCAGGTCCTCAGACCTTCGGGCCAAGCTGGATGTTCTCGATCAGCGCTGCCTTGCCGTATTCCTCGACCATGAAGGCGTCGTTCACCGACTCGTAGTTGGCGATCTGGTCGTAACCGGATTCCTCGACGATGTTCCGTCGCGCCGAGGCCACCTGCCAGTAGTAGGACAGGTTGTTGAGGCTGGTGATCAGGATGGCATTGGCGGGGAAGTTCGGCACCTGCATGGTCGGCTTGCCGGCGAGCTGACGGCTCGACATGATGATGTCGCGCGCCACGACTTCCGTCGCCGTGCTGCCCGCCTCGCTGACGATCTTGAAATACTTCTCGTGAACCAGATCGCTGCCGGTAATGACGACAAGATCGGTAGCGCCGCGGAACTGCTCGTGCAGAAGGTTGTGGATTGCGTCGAACACAAGCGCGTCAAGGCTGGTGTAATCGGCGGCGCCGGTTTCCGAGACGTAGATCTTGTTGTTGTCCAGCCCGCCATGCTTCAGGACCCGCACCGGAGCATAGGTGCGCATCTTGTGGAGCCACCCGTAGTTCACATCCTGCAGCAGCGGGTAGACGGTGCGGTCGGTCTGCGCCTTGGCATCAACACCGTTGAAGCCGATGGTGATGATGTCCTGCGCCTTCTGGACGAGAACCGCGTCTCGGCAGAGCTGCTGAAATTCCGGACGATGCGCCCAGGCGTCGAGCAGGGCATACGGCCACGCATAGTCGTAATCGGTCTTCTTGCAGAGATACTGGTCGATCGGATCGCTGCCGAAGGGGCTGGTCGGACGGCGACGGGCACCGGCCTGCGAGAGGTCTGTGCGGCCCGCCAGCGAGCGGGTGACACCCACGCCGACGCGGTCACCGATCTGCGGCACCACAGGGATGACGTTGATGCGCGAGAGGAAATCGCTGGTCGTCTGCAACTTCGCCTGCAGGCGCTGCTCGATCGCCGGGGCTACGGCGAACCGCTTGATCTCGGTCGAGCCGCTCGCGAAGAAATGGCCATCGAGGCCGTTCAGTTTGGCGACCTGGCCGAGATAGGCATTGAACAGGACGCGGGTCTGATTCTGCATTGGGGTGCTCCGGGGTGCGAGGAGGGGGCGCGGGCGAGGTGGCGATCAGCAGTCGGTGAGGTGCTGGCTGGCACCGCCGGTGGACGGCGGGCGGCTGAACCCGGCGGGCGTCGTTTCAAGCTGCCCCTTCACGCTCGACAGCTCGGTGCGCAGTTCGCTGATCGCGTCGTGCGCCGGCTTCACCGCTGCGGCGACCGCATCGCCCATCGCCTTGGTGAAGGCGGCGAAGTCCATGTTGTCGTTCGCGGGTGCGGGCGAGGGGGCCGGCGGGGGCGGCGGCGGCGTGCCGGGCTCCTCGGTGGTGCGCTTGAACATGTCGGCGAGCTTGGCGAAGCCAGCAACGATCGCATCGGTCACGCTGGCCGAGCCTTCGAATTCGATCTCCACCGCCTCGGCCGAGGCGCTGAACAGCGTGCCGGGCGCCGAGCGCGCAAACTGCAGCTTCTGAGTGCCGATGCTGGCGGGGGTGTCGGTGAAGGCCAGTCCGACGAGGCCGATCTTGCCGGTGCCGGCATAGTCGGGCGTCAGCTCGACGGAAGGGTAAGGCTTCTGTTCGGCGGCCGACAGCTTGACGAGCTGGTCGTTGCCCTCGACCTGCACATAGAGCGCGCGGCGGGTTTCATCCTTGCCGGCGATCTTGAAGGTATCGTCCTGCGCCTTGACCGCGACGACGTCGCCGTAACCGTTGAACGGCGGCTCCGGGCTGTAGCCGGCGAGGTGCTCGATATTGATGCGCGGCGAATAGGTGTCGCGGTTGAAGGTCTCGACCACCTGGTCGATCATCTCGTCCGTGATCGTGCGGCCGTCGCTGATCGTCTGACCGGCGACAAAAGCGCGGAAATACTTGGAGAGTTTGGCCATGGCGATGCTGGTCCCTTGATGATCGCGGCAGTGCGGCGTTTGACCAGGCGAACAGGGACCGGATCCCGGCATCTTCTCAAGCGAGGCGACTTGTAAAAGCGGGGTTTTACAAGGTCGGCCGCTGAGTGGCGGGGCGCGGGCGTGGCTAGGTTCGCGGCGCCATGCATCCCGCCGACGAACCCCTGCCAGCCTCCACGATGCCCATCCCGGTGGATGCGCGTCGCAAGGCGCGCAGCCTGTACTGGCGCTTCTGGACGGTCACCCAGATCGCCGAGGAGCTGGCGCTATCGCGCGCGACGGTGGAATCGTGGAAGCAGCGCGATCGGTGGGACGATGCCCCCGCGCTCACCAAGATCGAGGACGCGATCGAGGCCCGCATCGTCGGGCTGATCGACAAGGACAAGAAGACCCCCGGCGACTTCAAGGAAATCGACCTGCTGATGCGGGCCGTGACCGCCGCCGCGCGCGTCCGCCGCTATGAGGCCCCCGGCGGCCACGAAGGCGACCTGAACGAGAAGGTCGGCAATCGCAACGCGGGCGAGAAGAAGAAGGCAAAGACCAACCATTTCACCCGCGAGCAGGTGGAGGAGCTGGAGCGCATCTTCCACGAAGAGCTGTTCGGCTATCAGCAGGATTGGTGGGACGCGCGCGACCAGCGCACCCGCATGATCCTGAAATCCCGCCAGATCGGCGCGACCTGGTATTTCGCGCGGGAGGCGCTGCTCGACGCGCTGCGCGGGCGCGGCAACATGATCTTCCTCAGCGCCTCGAAGAGCCAGGCGCATATTTTCCGCAACTACATCATCCAGTTCGCCGCGCGCGTGGGCGTGAAGCTGCAGGGCGACCCGATCGTGCTCAGCGCCGAGACGCTGCCCGAGGGCGAGGATCTGCCGCAGTTGATCTTCCTGGGCACCAACGCCCGCACCGCCCAGGGCTATCACGGCAATTTCTATTTCGACGAGTTCTTCTGGACCTATGGCTTCGAGGAACTGAACAAGGTCGCCAGCGGCATGGCGATGCACAAGAAGTGGCGGAAAACCTACTTCTCCACGCCGTCGACCGTCGCGCACCAGGCCCACCCCTATTGGACCGGCGAGCGCCGCAACCGGCGGGTGAAGAAGGAGAACCGGATCTCGATCAATACCGGCCATGCGCGGCTGAAGGCCGGCGTGGTGTGCGAGGACAATATCTGGCGCCAGATCGTGACGATCGAGGACGCGGAGGCGCGCGGCTGCGACCTGTTCGACCTCGACGAGCTGCGCATCGAATATGCGCCCGACGAATTCGCGAACCTGCTGATGTGCCAGTTCGTCGACGACAGCCTCTCGGCGTTCAAGTTCAACGAGCTGCAGAAGGCGACCGTGGACGCCGATGTCGACTGGACCGACATCAACCTGCTGGCGGCGCGGCCTGCCGGCAATCGCGCGGTGTGGGCCGGCTATGATCCGCAGGAGAGCGAGAACGGCGACAATGCCGCGCTGGTGATCGCGCTCCCGCCCGAGGGGCCGGCGGGCAAGTTCCGGCTGCTGGAGAAATATCAGCTGCGCGGGCAGGATTTCCAGGCGCAGGCCGAATTCATCCTGGCCAGGCTGGCCCGGTACAACTGCACCTATCTGGGCATCGACGCCATGGGCGTCGGCGCCGCGGTCTATCAGCTACTGCGCGACAAGGTGCGCGGCTGCACCAAGATCGAATATTCGCTCGAGACGAAATCGGCGATGGTGATGAAGGCGCAGCACAGCTTCGCGCGCGGGCGCATCGAGTTCGATGCCGGGTGGATCGACGTGCAGTCGTCGTTCCTCTCGATCAAGAAGGCGCTGACCGGCTCCGGCCGCGCGCTCACCTTCAAGACCAGCCGCGGCGACGAAGACATCGGCCACGGCGATCTGGCCTGGGCGGTGATGCACATCCTGATCAACGAACCTCTGGACGGCAGCGCGCGGCCGAAGACGCGCATGGAGATTGTCGATGGCGAAGCGGAACCGGACGCGGGCGATGTCCCGGCAGGAAGCGGGAGCGGCCTCGTCTGGGGCGTTGGTGCCGGCGAGCGACGAGGCGGCGGCGCCGAGCCGCTCGGGTGGCCTGGCATTCAGCTTCGGCGATCCGGAGCCGGTGCTCAATCGGCGCGAGCTGCTCGACATGGCGGAGTGCTGGCACAATGGCCGGTGGTACGAGCCGCCGATGCCGCTCGACGGCCTGGCGCGCGCGTTCCGCGTCTCGCCGCACCACAGCAGCGCCATCATGCTCAAGCGCAACCTGCTCGTCGCGTCGTTCGAGCCGTCGCCGCTGCTCGGCACCGCGGCGTTCGAAGCGATGGCGCAGGACTTCCTCGTCTTCGGCAACGGCTATCTGGAGGAACGTCGCAACCTGCTGGGCGGCGTGCTGCGCTATGACCATGCCATCGCCAAATACACCCGGCGCGGGGTGGAGGAGGGGCGCTTCTTCTACGTGCCCGGCGACCGCGACGAGACCGAGTTCGTGCCGGGCAGCGTGGTGCAGGTGCGCCAGCCGGACGTGAACCAGGAGATCTATGGCGTGCCCGAATATCTCAGCGCGCTGCAGTCGGCGCTGCTGAACGAGGCGGCCACGCTGTTCCGCCGCCGCTATTATCTGAACGGCAGCCATGCCGGTTACATCCTCTACGCCACCGGCGAGATCGACCAGAACGACACCGAAGCGCTGAAGGGCGCGCTCAAGGCGTCGCGCGGGCCCGGCAATTTCCGCAACCTGTTCGTGCACGCGCCGAACGGGAAGGAGGGGAGCCTCAAGATCCTGCCGATCGCGGAAGTGGGCGCGAAGGACGAGTTTCTCGGCATCAAGAACGCGACACGCGACGACGTGCTCGCCGCGCACCGCACCCCGCCGCAGGTGCTGGGGATCGTGCCGGCGCAGGGCTCCAGCGGCTTCGGCAATCCGCTCCAGGCCGTCGACATGTTCTTCGATCTGGAGATCGCCCCCCTGCAGGTGCGCCTGCTGCAGATCAACGAGCTGACGGGGCGCGAGGTGATCCGGTTCCGCGAGCGCAAGCCGATGGCATCGGCCGCCTGATTTCGCGCAGGCGCTGCGTCGGCGCTTTCCTACAGATTCGGTGGCGTGCCACCGTCGAGCCCCCGAGATCCCGCCGGCCTGGTCGTGGCCGGCGGATACACCCGTGCCGCCGATCGGCGGTGCCAACCCCAGAGAGGCAAAGCCCCAGATGTTGAGTGCCGTTACCCCCGTGTCTCCCGCCGCCGGCTATATCGGTGGCAAGCGCAACCTTGCGAGCCGGATCGTCCGCATCATCGAGCAGGTCGCCCACCAGCTCTATGCCGAGCCCTTTGTCGGCATGGGCGGGATCTTCCTGCGCCGCCGGATGCGCCCGAAGGCAGAGGTGATCAACGATGTGAGCGGCGACGTCGCGACCTTCTTCCGCGTGCTGCAGGAGCACTATCCGTACCTGCTCGACATGCTGCGCTTCCGGGTGGCGAGCCGGGCGGAATTCGAACGGCTGAAGGCGTTGCCGAGCGAGCGCCTGACGGACCTGCAGCGTGCTGCCCGGTTCCTCTATCTGCAGCGCTTGGCCTTCGGCGGAAAGGTGAAGGGGCGCATGTTCGGGGTAGACACTACACAGGGCGCTCGGTTCAACGTCACCAAGTTGGAGCCGCTCCTCGCCGAGATCCATGATCGCCTCGCCGGGGTGGTGATCGAGCAGCTGAACTATGCTGCCTTCATCGACCGCTATGATCGGCCTGGCGCGCTCTTCTACCTCGATCCGCCCTATTGGGGCTGCGAGACCGACTATGGCCAGGACGTGTTCGGCCGCGACGACTTCGAGCGGCTTGCCGCCCAGCTCGCCGGCATCAAGGGCAAGTGCCTGCTGTCGCTGAACGATACTCCCGGGGTCCGAGAGGTCTTCGGGGGGTTCGCCATGGTCGAGGTCGACACGACGTACACTCTGGCGAAGGGGGCCGCTTCCAAGGCCGGCGAACTGCTGATCAGCAACTTCCCTCTGCCCACCTGACCACCACCCCGACCGAGGGGAGAGACACGAGCCCGGGTGCACCGCATCCGGGCTCTTTTCGTATCAGCTGCGCAAACCGCGGATCAGCCTTTCCCATTGCTCCTCCGAGTTCGGGAAACGGTTTGGGGCGGTTGGATCTTGCGCACATGGCCGAGCCTTCGCGCTGGCCGGCCGACCGCCGCACTGCAGGCAATAGAGATGATCGCGCAGCATATGCAGCGACGTCGACCAGCGGTGGCAGCGATACCACCGCTCCAGGCGTCGTGCGTCGATGACGGCGCTGTGCCCGCAGCCACACTGCACCAGCACGTTGAACCCGCGCCGGGTGATGTCGCCAAGCGTCTCATAGCGATGGTTCGCGCTCACGGCTTTGCCCCGGCGGCGGCTTGCGAATAGAACATAACTAGAACACTATTAGGCCATGCGTTCACGAGTCGACAACCCGCACGATCATTCCGCCGGCCGCTGCCGGATTTGCACCGCGAACGATCGCGAGGCGCTGATTGAGGATCTGGCGCGAGCGCTATGGGACAGCAGGCGCAGCGGCACGCTCGACGACGTCCCGCTCGACCAGGCCGCGGAGCATTGGCAACACGTGTTTCACGAGTTCGCGAGCAGCGCGATAGACCTGCTCACCTCCCAGGAACCTCCGCTTTGATGTAACAATATTACGCGCAACAATCTTACGCAGCGTGTAATAAAGTTTCATGTAACATTGTTACGTCAGTGCGTCATTCTTGTTCGCGACCCAAAAAGAGCGCTTTTCCCCCCACCTCGCCCGCCCCCTTTTCGTGTCCCTTTTGATGCAGTAGATCGCCCCTGGGGCCTCCCCAGAGGGGAAAGGCCATTCGCGTGATGCGATTTGATGCAGCTAGGGCGCCCCAGGGGCATCGCTGCTCGCACAGCCAAAACTACTTTGTCGACGCTGTCCCTACCCTACGGGGGGCGGGAAGGCATAATATCGGCAATAAGGCGTTCGATTGGCCGCTATCTACATGATTTCAAAACATAAAAATATCATGGCGGACCCATAATGTTTGTTAATATTGAGCCCCCAAACTCAGCCAATGCATTGAGAACAAACGATTATAATTTTCAGAAAGATTATATCACCCAACCATAACGCTGTTATATCGAGGTCAGCCGGATTGTTAGGTCGAAAACGGCAGAAAACCGCCGATGTTATGGAAGTTATATCCGTCCCGCGTGCTACTCTCCATCCGGCCTAAGGGCGACACGCTATCGGCCTTGCTCAAGCACGCCGGCAGCAGTAGCAAGCGAGGCCCCGCTCGATCTGAAATGTCGTTGCTGGTTCTGGTATCGCGCTGGTATCGCAAACAGCCTTATGTTCTCGGCTTGTTCGCGGATTTTCTGAGAGGTAACTGGCGGAAATCAGCCATTCTGTTCATGGCAGAATGCAATCGCACTGCAGAGGTCAGGGGTTCGATTCCCCTCAGCTCCACCAGCCGCCCTTTTATCCCATCCTCCGATCGATCGTCAGGCCGCCAGCGCCAGCCGTAGCTGCACGCGCAGGC
>JAIYAA010000066.1 GCA_027489295.1 Sphingomonadales bacterium
ATCAACGCCTCGGCCGGTGCCCGCGCCATCGCCACCGGGCGGCGCTGGATCGCCAGTGCCGGCACGATGCGCAAGACCCTGCTCTACGCGCGCGACCTGAACCTCACCGTCGTCGCCCATGCCGAGGACGGCGGGCTGGCGGACGGCACGGTCGCGACCGCCGGCGAGACCGCCGCACGCCTCGGCCTGCCGAGCGCGCCGGTGATCGCCGAGGCGCTGGCCATCGCCCGCGACCTGATGCTGGCCGAGGAAACCGGCGCCAAGCTCCACTTCCGCCAGGTCACCACGGCGGCCGGCTTCGACCTGATCCGCGCCGCCAAGCGCCGCGGCGTCCACGTCACCTGCGGCATCACGCCCGCGCACCTGCTGCTCTCGGACATTGCGATCAGCGATTTCCGCACCTTCGCCCGCCTCTCGCCGCCCTTGCGCGACGAGAGCGATCGCCAGGCGGCACTGGCAGCGGTGGCAGACGGCACGGTCGACGTGATCGCCTCCGGCCACGATCCGCGCGGTCCCGAGGCCAAGCGGCTGCCCTTCGCCGATGCCGAACCCGGCATGGCGGGTGCCGAGACTCTGTTGGCGCTCTCGCTCACGCTGGTCCGCGACGGCAAGCTGGGCCTCGACAGGCTGTTTGCGCTGCTCGCCGCCAATCCGGCGAAGATCCTGGGGCTGGAAAGCGGTTCGCTCACGCCCGGCCTGCCGGCCGATCTGATCGTCCTCGATCCGGAAACGCCCTGGGTGATCGATGCGCGCAAGATGAACGCGCGCGCCGGCAACACGCCGTTCGATCGCCTGCCCACGCAAGGGCGCGTGCTGCAGCTCTACAAGGGCGGCGCGCTGGTCTGAGCGATCAGCGCGCGGCGAGGCCGACGCGAGGGGCGGGCTTGTACCAGCTCGCCACAGCGTCGCCGGACGCCAGCCGGACGAAGCAGGTACCACCACCGGTCTTCACCGCGCGGCACAGTGCATCTGCATCGGTACGGGCAAAGCCGCCGACCGACAGGCGATAGACCGCCGCGCCAGCGCTCGGTGCGGCAGACCCCTGCGGCTTGAGCCCGGTGAGCGCCGCGACACGGCCGCTCAGCTTCTGCCAGGCATCGCGGGCGACGCCCGCATTGGCGAACGCACCGAGCTGGACGACAAAGGGACCGGTCGCCACGCGAACGGGCGCAGGCTTTGCTGCAACCGGCTTGGCCGGCTTGGCCGCGACCTGCTTGGTCACAAGCGGCTTGGCCGGCCTGGCCGAGGCAACGCGCACCGGCGCGGGGCTGACCACCGCCGCCGGCTGCGATTCGAGTAGCGGTTCCGGCGTCAGCGCAGGCTCGGGGGCAGCGAGCGGTTCCGGCGCGGGTGCCGGCGCCATTGCGACGACCGCCGGCGGCCGCGCGAGTGCCAGCGCGACCGGCTGCCCGCCATCCTGCACCGCGCGCACGCCGAGCAGCGCGGCTACCTGATCATAGGCGTTGGCAGGCCGGGCGAAGTTGGCCCATTGCATCAGCCGAGCATTGAGCTGATCGGGCGCGACATCCATCGCCGCGACCGCCTTGGCCTCGCCCCAGCGGCCCGCCAGCGCGAGCGCGAGCGCGAGGTTCTGCCGGGTGCGCGCCGTGGCATCCGGTGCGCGCACGGCGGGGCCGAGGATCTCGACGGCCCCGCCCGGATCGCCCGCAAGCGCGATCGCGAGCCCGCGATCGGTCGCGGGGATCTGCGCCTGATGGGTTTCGAGCAGCGTGCGGGCGGCGGCCCAGTCGCCGCTGCCGATGCTGGCAAGCGCGAGGTTCAGCGCCACCCGGCCATTCTCGGGATCTAGCGCGAGCGCGTCGCGCAGCGCCTGGGTGGCGGCGGTAAAGCGGCCGGAGAGCAAATAAGCCTGGCCCAGCAGCGCGCGATACGCGCCGCGCTGGGGATCGTTGGCCACCGCCTGCTCCGCATGGGCGACGGCCACTTCCGCCTTGCGCGCCGCGAGCGCCTTCTGCGCCGCGCGGGCTTCGTGCGCGGCCGTTTGTGCGTTCGGCGCCGCGGTGGCGAAGGCGGCGCCGTGCACCACCATGCCGGTCGCGGCAGCACTGCCGAGCGCCAGCAGCGCCGCGCCGATCGAAACCAGTGTCCGCGACTTCATATGCATCCTCATCCCTCGCCCACGCCGAGCCGGCGTGCGAGCGGTTCCAGCTCGGCCATGTCGGCCAGCATCGTGTCGATCGCGTCGGTCACCAGCTGCTGCGCCGATCGTCCGGTGACCGCGGCGGCCAGCCGCAGCCGCAACCGGCGATCGGCATCGAGCCGCAGGGTGAACGCCGCCTTGTCCTTGGTCGCGCGGTCGGCGCGCACGCGCTGCAGCGCCAGCGCGTCCGAGATCTCCGCAGCCGGCAGCGGCGTGCGTGCGAGCCCCTTGCGGGCGAGCAGCCCCGCGCTCAGCGCAGCAACCGGCTTGGGCGCCATGTCCACCATGATCAGGGCATCACCCGGCGACCAAAGCCGCCCGCCGGCCGGGCGCCCGCAAAGGACGCGGCGGCTGCCGGTGCCGCGAACACCGTGCGGCGGAAATTCTTCTCGAGCCGGTCCGAGACGTAGCGCCACAGACTCTCGACCTCGGCGGCCGACTTGCTGCCGGCATCGACCTCCATCACCGTCCGGCCGTCGATCATCGATGCGGCGAAATCGGTGCGGTGGTGGAGCATCATCGGCGCGACGGTGCCATGCTGCGACAGCGCCAGCGCCGCTTCCGTAGTGATCCGCGCATTCTGGGTGGCGGCGTTGACCACGAACAGCAGCGGCTTGTGGGCCCGCTCGCACAGTTCGACCGTCGCCCCCACCGCGCGCAGATCGTGCGGGCTGGGCCGCGTGGGGATCACGATCAGTTCGGCGACCTGGATGACGGTGAGGATCGCCTGGGTGATCGCCGGCGGCGTATCGATCACCACCAGCTTGAAGCCCTGCTGGCGCAGCGTCTCGATATCGGCGGCCAGCCGCGCAACGGTCGTCTGGGCCAGTGCCGGCAGTTCCGCCTCGCGCTCGTTCCACCAGTCGGTGAGCGAGCCCTGCGGATCGAGGTCGATCATCGCCACCGGGCCGGCGCCGCTCCGCTGCGCCTGCACCGCCAGATGGCCGGACAAGGTCGTCTTGCCCGATCCCCCTTTTTGCGAAGCCAGCGCCAGGACGCGCATCAATCCTCTCGAAATCACCGGAATGTGAAGGAACAGGTGCCACGGTTGCGGATAAGATCGGGTTAACGCAGCCCGCCTAAGTCGCTAAGTCCTTGGCGCCGACGCATTCGGCATCAGATCATGGGGAAACTTCGCGCATGCGCACATCTGCCGCCCTTCTGCTCTTGGCCCTGCTTGGCGCGCCGCGGATCGGCCATGCCCAGGATGCTGCCGTGAAGGCTGGGGTGGAAGCCTATAACCGGCAGGATTTCGCCGAGGCGATGCGGCACTGGCGCGCGGCGGCGGCCAAGGGCGATCCCGACGCGCAGTATAATCTGGGCCAGATCTACAAGCTCGGCCGCGGCGTGCCGGTCGATCTGGCCGCGGCGGAGAACTGGTACCGCCTCGCGGCCCAGCAGGGGCACGAGCTCGCCCAGGCCAATTACGGCATGGTGCTGTTCGAGAACGGCAAGCGCGAGGCCGCGGTGCCGTGGCTGGAGCGGGCCGTCGGCCATGGCGAGCCGCGCGCGCAATATCTGCTGGGCGTGATGCTGTTCAACGGGGACGGCGTCGCGAAAAACTGGGTGCGCGCCTATGCGCTGATGCTGCGCGCCTCCGCCGGCGGCCTGGACGCCGCCACCCGCACGCTGGGGCAGATGGACCAGTATATCCCGCTCGCCGATCGCCAGGCCGGCAAGGCGCTGGCCGTCCGGTACGAGAAGGACGAGCGCGCGGCCGCCCCCACCAGTGGCGTCCCGGCGCGCGGGCCGGCGCTCAGTGCCGATACCAGCGTCGTGTCCGCTCAAACGGCCCCTGCCCGCGCCCCCCGCCCGGCGCGCGCCGTCCCGGCCAAGCCGCCCGCGGCGTCCGCCGCCGCCGGACCGTGGCGCGTCCAGCTGGGTGCCTTCGCCACCCCGGGCAATGCGGAGAAGCTGTGGGGCCAGGTCCGGGGCCGCTTCCCCGGCCGCCAGCCCTTCTATCCGAAGTCCGGCGCGCTGACGCGACTGCTGGTCGGCCCCTTCGCCACCAGGGCGGAGGCCGAAAAAGCCTGTGGCGCGGTAAAGCCCTGCGTGGCAGTGCAGCGCTAGAGGGAGACAGTCGATGCAACGCGTAGCTCTAGCCGCGGGCGCCATGCTCGCCCTTGCCCTGCCCGCCCATGCGCAATCCGGGGATGACGGGGATGGTCCGCGCCGCTATCGCGTGGCCATCGGCGCACAGGCGGTACCCAGCTATCCCGGCGCCGATCACAACGCCGTGCGGCCGCTATTCGATGTCGTCAGCGCGCGGGGCGCCGCCCAGTTCGAGTATGAAGCGGCCGACGAGAGCCCCAACATCACGCTGTACAATCACGATGGCCTCGAGGCAGGCATCGCGATCGGCCTTCAGAGCGCCCGCACCGCCAAGCGCGCCGGCGCAGACCTCACCAAGGTCGGCTTCACCGTCGAGCCGGGCGTGTTCGCCGGCTATTACCTGACGCCGCAGGTTCGGGCCTATGCCGACCTGCGCAAGGGGGTGAACGGGCATGAGGGCGTGGTGAGCATGCTCGCGCTCGACTATGTCCAGCGCGACGGCGATCGCTGGCTGGTCGCGGTCGGCCCGCGGGTGAACCTGTCCGACGCGCGCTATCGCCGCGCCTATTTCGGCGTCAGCCAGCGCGACGCGACGGCGGCGAGCATCCCGGTCTACCGGGTGGGCGGCAATGTCGTGCACAGCATCGGCCTCACCGCGACGGGGCTGCGCCAGCTGACGACCCGCTGGGGCCTCTATGGCTATCTCGGCTATGACCGGCTGACCGGGGATGCCGCCCGCTCGCCGATCACCCAGCGGCTGGGATCGAAGAACCAGCTCTCCGGCGGCCTCGCGCTCAGCTACACCTTCGGACGCGGCGTGCGCTAAGTCTTCAGGCGGTGACCCAATCGGCGCGTGCGATGCCCTGGGCATAGAGCAGCGCCGTCAGGTCGCCATGATCGATGCGGGCGCCGGCGGCGGCCGCGACGATCGGCTTGGCGTGATAGGCGACGCCCAGCCCCGCCTTGCGGATCATCGCCAGGTCGTTAGCGCCGTCGCCCACCGCCATGGTCTGCTCCGGCGCGAGACCCAGTTCCGCCATCGCGCCGAGCAGCGTGGTTTCCTTGGTACTGCTGTCGACGATCGGCTTGGTGACGGTGCCGGTGAGCTTGCCGTCCGCGATCTCCAGCACGTTGGCGATGCGGCGATCGAAGCCGATGCGGGTGCCGACCGGCTCGGCGAAGCGCGTGAAGCCGCCCGAGACGAGGATCGTGTGCGCACCCCGCGCGCGCATCGTCTGCACCAGCGCCTCGGCGCCGGGCATCAACCGCACGCGCTCTTCGAGGCACTGGTCGATCGCCGTCTCGGCCAGGCCCTCGAGAAGCGCCACGCGCGCATCGAGCGCCTCGGCAAAGTCCAGCTCGCCGCGCATCGCCCGCTCGGTCACCTCGGCGATCTGCGGCTTGATGCCGGCATAGTCGGCCAGCTCGTCGATGCATTCGACGGTGATCATCGTCGAGTCCATGTCGGCGACGAGCAGCTTCCTCTCGCGGTGTGCCTCCACCTGCACGATCACATCGGCGCCCGCGATCGCGCCTTCCAGCGCGGTGCGTGCCGCATCGGGCCGGGCATCGAAGGGAAGGTCCGCCGCGATGCCCTCGTCGAGCCAGCGCCAACGGCCGGGTGCGCACCCTGCTGCCTTCAGGCGATCGGCGGCCGCGTCGAGCTGCCCTGACGAAAGACCTTCTGCTATCAGCGTCGCAATGAACATGATTTCCCCTGGGCTACCGCGCGTGGCGCTCATTGCAGGGCCGACGGCCAGCGGCAAGTCCGCGCTGGCGCTCGCGCTCGCCGAAAAGCATCGCGGCACCGTGATCAACGCGGATTCGATGCAGGTCTATGCCGATCTCCGCATCCTAACCGCGCGTCCGTCCGAGGAAGAGGAGGCGCGCGCGCCCCACCGGCTGTTCGGCCATATCGACGGCGCCGAAGCGTGCTCGGCCGCCCGCTGGGCCGCCGAGGCGCGCGCCGCGATCGCGGAAGCCCATGCCGAGGACCGGCTGCCGATCCTGGTGGGCGGCACCGGCCTCTATCTGCGCACGCTGATCGACGGCATCGCGCCGATCCCGGAGATCGATCCCGCAATCCGCGCAGCGGTCCGGGCGCTTCCCGTCGCCGACGCACATGCAGCGCTTGCCCTTGCCGATCCCGCTGCGGCGGCGCGTCTGAATGCCACCGACACCACCCGCGTCGCGCGCGCGCTGGAGGTCATCCGCTCCACCGGCCGCACGCTCGCCGATTGGCAGGACCGCCGTGAGGGCGGGATTGGCGATACCGTCCACCTTGCCCCGCTGATCCTGCTGCCCGATCGCGACTGGCTCGGCACGCGGATCGATCGTCGCTTCGGCATAATGCTGGCGACCGCCAAAGACGAGGTCCGCGCCCTCCGCGCCCGCACCGACATCCCCGCCGACGCCCCCGTGCTGCGGGCGATCGGCGTGCACGAGATCGGCCGGTTGCTGGACGGAGAATGGAGTACGGAGATGGCGCTTGCCGCAGGGGCTACCGCCACCCGCCAATATGCCAAGCGCCAGTACACTTGGTTCCGCCGCCAGCCTCCAGGGGGATGGGAGGTGACGGCGGAGACAGATACATACACAAACCTAGGCCATATTGAAAGGAAATTATTTCCTTAGGGGTTGACGCATCATTTTCGTGCGGGTAGCAGCCCCACTTCGACGGACTTATCCGTTCTGTAAACCATTTTGCGAAGGCGTGGAGGCAAAGGTGACCGAGAAAAGCGGCGCAGACATCCTGATCGAGGCATTGACCGACCTCGGGGTGGAAGTCGTGTTCGGCTAC
>JAIYAA010000354.1 GCA_027489295.1 Sphingomonadales bacterium
GGCGCGACCGTGGAGCAGCAGGCGCAGGACGTGGCCTCGGCGATCGCCTGGCTGGTGGCGCATGCAAAGGAACTCGGCTTCAATCCCAAGCGCATGGTGCTGATGGGGCACAGTGCCGGCGCGCATCTCGCCGCGTTGGTCGGCACCGATCCGCAGTACATGCACAAGCAGGACTTGATGCTCGACCAGCTACGCGGCGTGGTGCTGCTGGACGGTGCCGCCTATGACGTGCCCGCGCAGGTCGCGCAGGCCGGGCGCTTCATGCGGCCGATCTATACCAAGGCGTTCGGCAGCGATCCGGCGCGGCAGCGGGCACTCTCGCCGACCGCGCATACCGCAGGGCCGAACGTGCTGTCGTTCCTGATCCTCCACGTCCAGCGCGATGACGGCACGCGCCAGTCGGAGGCGCTGGCGGCGGCGCTGCTTGCGGAAGGTTCGAAGGTGGAGGTGCAGGGGTTTGAGGGCCGCGGCCTGCGCGGCCATGTGGCGATGAACCGCCAGCTCGGCGAGGCGGACTATCCCGCCACCGCCGTGGTCGATCGCTGGCTCAGCGCGACGTTCGCGCCGCGCTGAGCCGCGTCGATATCAGCGGATCGGGCAGTTGGGGTCGAGCCGCATGTCGAGATAGCGGTCGACCGAACCCATCAGCTGGTCCATCTCGTGCTCGAAGAAATGGTTCGCGCCCGGGATGGTGTCGTGGTGGATGGTGATGTGCTTCTGGGTGCGCAACTTGTCGACCAGCTTCTGCACCGCACCGGGGGTGACGACCTCATCTTGCTCGCCCTGCACGATGATGCCCGAGCTGGGGCAGGGGGCAAGGAAGGTGAAGTCGAACATGTTCGCCGGCGGCGCGACCGAGATGAAGCCGCGGATTTCCGGGCGGCGCATCAGCAGCTGCATGCCGATCCAGGCGCCGAAGCCGAAGCCGGCGACCCAGGTGGACGATGCCTCGGGGTGGAAGCTCTGCACCCAGTCGAGCGCGCTGGCGGCATCCGAGAGCTCGCCGATGCCGTTGTCGAACACGCCCTGGCTCTTGCCGACGCCGCGGAAATTGAAGCGCAGCGTGGCGAAGCCCCGGCGCTGGAAGGTCTTGTAGAGATCCTGGACGATGCGGTTGTTCATCGTACCGCCCGCATTGGGATGCGGGTGGAGGATCATCGCGACCGGCGCGCGCGGGCGCGGGGCGGGGGCAAAGCGGCCCTCGAGGCGGCCTTCGGGTCCAGGGAAAATGACTTCGGGCAAGGCGGATCCTGTTCAATAGGGAGATGCGCGGTGGAGCGCAGGAACTTGGCCGCTATATAGGCAGCCGGTCCCTTCACGCAAATTGGAACGCCATTGGCCGCTCGACTCTATCTGGATCATGCCGCGACGACCCCGATGCTTCGCCAGGCGATAGAGGCGGTGGTCGAGGGGATGCAGCGCTGGGCCAACCCCTCCTCGCCGCATGGCGACGGGCGGGCGGCGCGCGCGGCGCTGGAGGATGCGCGGCGGCGGATCGCGGCGGCCTATGGCTGGGCGCACGAACTGCTGCTGACCAGCGGGGCGAGCGAATCGCTGGCGATCGCGATGAACCGGAGCGTCGTCGAGCGGCGGCTGATCACCGCCGTCGAGCACGACGCGGTGCTGCGGCTGGGCGAGGGCGCGCAGGTGCTGCCGGTGACCTCCGGCGGGATCGTCGAAATGGCGGCCCTCGCGGCGGCGCTGGACGGCGCGGGGCGGACGCTGGTCTGCGTGCAATGGGCGAACAGCGAAACCGGCGTGCGCCAACCGATCGCGGCGATCGCGACCGCCGTGCACGGCGCGGGCGGGCTGCTGCTGGTCGATGCCGCGCAGATGCCCGCACATGCCGATGCCGAGGTGCTGCGCCACGCCGATCTGGTGGCGGTTTCCGCCCACAAGCGCGGCGGCCCGCCGGGGATCGGCGCGCTGCTGGTGCGCGATCTGGGCGTGCTGCTGCCGACGGGCGGGCAGGAAAAGGGCTATCGCGCCGGTACGGAGAATTTGCCCGGTGCGCTCGGCTATGCGGCCGCCGTGGCGGTGCCGGAGGATCTGGCGGACATGGCGCGGCTGCGGGCGCGGCTGGAGGCGGTGATCGTCGCCGAGGGCGGCGGGGTGGTGGGCGCGGAGAGCCCGCGCAGCCCGCTGATCGGTGCCTATCGGATGCCGGGCGTGTCCTCGGCAGCGCAACTGATCCGGTTCGATCTGGCGGGCATCGCGGTGTCGGCGGGGAGCGCCTGCTCGTCGGGCAGCATGCGGCCGAGCCATGTGCTGACCGCGATGGGCTGGACAGAGCCGGCACTGCGCGAGGTGGTGCGCGTCAGCTTCGGGCGAACCACCACGGAAGCCGATGTCGATCGCTTCGCCGATCTGTGGCGGGCGACCTTCGCCGAGGCGCGGGCGCGGGCGGCATGATCTATCTCGACTATCAGGCGACGACGCCGCTCGCCCCGCAAGCATTGGCGGCGATGCTGCCCTGGCTCGAATCGCAGCATGCCAATCCGCACTCACCCCACGCTCCCGGCCGCGCGGCCAAGGCGGCGGTGGAGGTCGCGCGCGGGCAGGTGGGGGCGCTGCTCCCGGCCGGGGGCCAGCTGGCGTTCACCAGCGGCGCCACCGAGGCGCTGAACTGGGCGATCAAGGGCACCACCGGGCCAATCGTCACGCTCGCCACCGAACATGCCGCGGTGCTGGATACGGTCGCGGCGACCGGACGGCCGGTGAAGGTGCTGCCGGTAGGGGTGGACGGGCTGGTCGACCTGGACGTTGCCCGTGCCGCCATCGCGCCCGGCACAGGGCTGGTCGCCGCGATGCTGGTCAACAACGAGATCGGGGTTATCCAGCCGATCGCCGCGCTGGCGGACCTGGCCCATGCGGCGGGGGCCTTGTTCCTGTGCGACGCGGTGCAGGGCTATGGCCGGGTGCCGATTCCGGCGACCTGCGACCTGGTGGCGATCTCCGCGCACAAGATCCACGGACCCAAGGGGATCGGCGCGCTGTGGGTGCGCGACGGCGTGACGCTCGCCCCGCTGCTGCATGGCGGCGGGCAGGAGGCCCTGGGCCGGTCGGGCACGCTCTCGCCGGCGCTGTGCGCGGGGTTCGGCGCCGCGGCGAAGGTGGCGGCGGCACGGACGGTGGCGGACGCGGACCATGTCGCGGGGCTCCACGCCGCGGCGATCGCTCGGCTGGGCAATGGCTGGCAGCTGAACGGCTCCGCCACCCAGCGCTACGCCGGCAATCTCAATCTTCGCCGCGAAGGCCTCGACGTTGCGCGCCTCATGTCCGATCTTCGCGATATCGCCTTTTCGGCGGGCTCGGCCTGTGCGAGCGGGTCGGGTCGCCCCAGCCATGTTCTGCGCGCGTTGGGGCTGTCCGATGCCGCCGCGCGTTCCAGCATCCGCATCGGCTTCGGCCGCATGACCACCGAGGAGGAATTGATGACCGCACTCGACCGCATCTGCGCCGCTGCCGACGCCCAGCGGGTCGCCGCATGATCCGCGTGCGGTTCGAAGGCGCGCGGGGCGGTGCCGTGCAGGAGGTGCAGGCGCCGCCCGGCGCCCGGCTGCTGGAGGTGGCGCAGAATGCCGGCCAGCCGCTGGAGGGCACCTGCGAGGGGCAGATGGCCTGTTCCACCTGCCATGTGATCGTCGCGCCCGGCGATTTCGATCGGCTTCCCCCCGCCAGCGAGGACGAGGAAGACATGCTGGATCTTGCCATGGGAGCCGTACGTACCAGCCGGCTGGCCTGTCAGATCGTGCTTACCGAGGCCCTGGACGGGCTTACGGTCCGTATGCCCTCGGCCCACCGGGACATGCAGGGCCGGTGAAGTTTACCAGTGGCAGCGGGGATCGCGGTCGTTCAGCTTGGCGAGCAGCGCCGCCATATCCTGTGGCAGCCCGAGGTCGCGCGCATAGGCGTTCGACAGTGCCCGACCGATATCGTCGCCGGGGCACGGTGCCTCGATGCGATAGGGAGTCGCCACATTGGCCTCTTGGGCCTTGGGGGATGCCGTATGAACCACGGCCACAAAACGGTCATGTGACGCATTCGTTGCCTGTTTGTAATGCGGTTCGCCGCATGTGTACGGTTTTTGGACGATAGGCGGGAAACGTGACTGCATTCTCCCTGGCCGCCACGCTCGCGCGGATTTCCGAACATTCTCCGTTTCTTGGACTCGTCCTGGGGCGCGAGACCGACATCGCCGCGGACCCGGCGGCGGCGCTGGCCGACCCGATCGGGGTGGCGAAGGCGCCCACCGATGGCATGCCGGTGCCGCAGGCGCTGCGCGTCCAGCGGCGGCGGCTGGCGCTGATCGCGGCGATCGGCGACCTCTCCGGCGCCTATGATTTCGGGCGGACCACGCAGCTGCTCAGCGACTTTGCCGATGACGCGCTCGATCGGGCGATCGTCGCCGCGCTGCGCGAGCGCACGCCGGATGCCGAACCGCGCGGCTTTGCGGCGATCGCGCTCGGCAAGCAGGGCAGCCGCGAGCTTAATTACTCGTCGGACATCGATCCGATCCTGATCTTCGATCCCGTGACGCTGCCGTGCCGGCCGCGCGAGGCGCCCGAGGAAGCGGCGGTACGGATCGGGCGGCGAGTGCTGGAGATCCTCCAGGCGCGCGACGGTGACGGCTATGTCCTGCGCGTCGACCTGCGGCTGCGCCCCTCGCCCGAGGTGACGCCGATCGCGCTGCCGGTGGAGGCGGCGATCAGCTATTATGAGAGCCAGGCGCTTCCATGGGAGCGTGCCGCCTTCATCCGAGCCCGTGCCGCCGGCGGCGACATCGTGCTGGGGCAGGGCTTTCTCGACGCCATCCGGCCGTTCGTGTGGCGCCGCGCGCTCGACTACGGCACGATCCGCGAGATCCAGGAAATCTCGCGCCGCATCCGCGACCATCACCACCAGGGCCAGCGCTTCGGCCCCGGCTACGACCTGAAGCGCGGGCGCGGCGGCATTCGCGAGGTGGAGTTCTTCGCGCAGATCCACCAGCTCATCCATGGCGGGCGCGATCCCGCCCTGCGCGTGCCCGCCACCCGCGACGCACTGGCGGCGCTGGCGGCGGCGGGGCGGATCGACGCCGACGAGGCCAGGATCCTCGACGACGCCTATGTGCTGCTGCGCACGATCGAGCATCGCCTGCAAATGATCGACGATCGCCAGACCCACACGCTGCCGAGCGATCCGGCCGCGCTGGACAATGTCGCGCGGCTGCACGGGTTGGAGGACGGTCCGGCGCTGATCGCGCTGCTCCAGCCGCACGTCGAGCGGGTGGGGCGGATCTACGACGCCTTGGCCGAGGCCGGCGGCACCGGCCTGCCGACCGATCCCGATCTGCTGGGCGAACGGCTGGCGCAGGCCGGCTTTCCCGATCCCGATACCGCGCGGCGGGTGGTGGAGGGCTGGCGCGGCGCCACCTATCCGGCGCTGCGCAGCCCGGCGGCGCAGAGCGCGCTGGAGGCGGTGCTGCCGACGCTGATGGCAGGGTTCGGCGGCGCGCCCGATCCGCAGCACGCGATCACGCGGTTCGATGCGATGCTCAAGCGGCTGCCGAGCGCGGTCAACATCTTCCGTCTGCTGGAGGCCCAGCCGGCGCTGACCCGACTTCTCAGTGCGATCCTCAGCCACGCGCCGACGCTGGCCGAGCAGCTGGGGCGCCGGGCCGAGCTGCTCGACGGGCTGATCGACGCGAGCGCGCTCGCTCCCGTGGGCGACGTGCCCGCGCTGGTGGCGGCGATGGCGGCGGAAGAGCGCGGGGTCGACTATCAGTGGCGGCTCGAACATGTCCGCCGGATCGTCAACGAGCGGCGGTTCGCGCTGGGCGTGCAGATCGTCGCGGGGGTCAGCGATCCGCTCGACGTCTCCGCCGGCTATGCCCGCGTCGCGGAGGCGGCGATCGCGGTGCTGGCCGCCGCCACGGTCGAGGAGTTCGCTGCCCAGCATGGGGCAGTGCCGGGTAGCGAGCTGGTGATCCTGGCGCTCGGGCGGATGGGGGGCGGGGCGCTCACCCATGCCTCGGACCTCGACCTGATCTATCTGTTCACCGGCGACTATGCCGCGGAATCGGACGGGCGGCGGCCGCTCGGCGCGGTGACCTATTACAACCGGCTGGCCCAGCGGGTGACGGCGGCGCTCTCGGTGCCCACGGCAGCGGGGCCGCTCTACGAGGTCGATACGCGGCTGCGTCCCTCGGGCACGCAGGGGCCGCTGTCGGTGTCGCTGGAGGGCTTTGCCGGCTATCAGGAAAAGGACGCCTGGAGCTGGGAGCATATGGCGCTCACCCGCGCGCGGCCGGTGTTTGGATCGGCGGCGGCGCGCGCGCAGGTGCAGGCGATCATCGACAAGGTGCTGCACGGCGCCCGGCCCGTACGCGACATCCTCGCCGATGCGGCCAAGATGCGCGCCGACATGGCCGCGCACAAGCCGCCGGCGGGGCCGCTTGACGCCAAGCTGCTGCCGGGTGGGCTGGTCGATCTGGAGTTCGCGGTGCACGTCCAGCAGCTCTGCCACCGCACCGGCTTCGATCCCCGGCTGGGCAGCGCGATCGACGCGCTGGTCGGGCAGGGGCTGCTGCCGCCGGCGCTCCGGCATGCACATGATTTTCTCACCCGGCTGCTGGTGACGCTGCGGCTGGTCGCGCCCGACGCCCAGCCCCCGGGCGAGCGCACCCGCGTGCTGATCGCCCGCGCGCTCGGCCTGCCCGATTGGGAAGCGGTGGTTGCGACACTCGACGCGACGCGGCAGGAGGTGCGGCAATGCTGGGCCGAGATCCAGGCCCGTGGCTGACGGAGACCAGGCAATGACCATCGAACCGGGCAACGTGCTCCCCAACAACGTGCTGGTGGCGGCGGATGGCAGTGCGCTCGCGCTGCCCGACTGGGGTGCGGGCGCGCCGTTCGTCCTCTATTTCTACCCCAAGGACGATACCTCTGGCTGCACCCGCGAGGCGCAGGATTTCACCGCGCTGATGCCGGAATTCTCGGCGACCGGCGTCAAAGTCCTGGGCATCTCGAAGGATCCGCCCGCCAAGCACCAGAAGTTCACCGCCAAGTACGACCTCACCGTGCCGCTTGCCACCGACGAGGACGGCGCGCTGATGGAGGCGCTGGGTGTGTGGGTCGAAAAGGCGATGTACGGGAAGAAATATATGGGCATCGAGCGCTCGACCTTCCTGTTCGACGCCGCCGGCACGCTGGTGCGCGCCTGGCGCAAGGTGAAGGTGCCGGGTCACGCCGCCGATGTGCTGGATGCTGCGAAGGCGCTCGGGTGAGCGAACGACGCAGCGTTGCGGCGGCGGTGCGGGCGGTGCTCGACGCCGCCGACCCGACCGAGAAGGTGATGGCGGCGCGGGCGGCGGCGCGCGACTGGCGGCTGGGGCGGCTCGACTTCCGCTTCGATGTGGCGATGCCCGATCGCCCGGCCCGGCCGGCGGCGCCGGAATTGCTGCCGCCGAACCGCATGCCCAAGCGCGGGCGCGGCGGCTCCGAGCGCGGACGGATCGCGCTGATCCACGCGCTGGCGCATATCGAATTCGTCGCGATCGATCTGGCCTTCGACCTGATCGGGCGGTTCGGTGCGCAGTTCCCCACCGGCTTCACCGATGCGTGGATGCGCGTGGGCGCCGACGAGGCGATGCATTTCGCGCTGCTCGATCGCCGGTTGCGTACCCTTGGCAGCCACTATGGCGCGCTGCCCGCGCATGACGGGCTGTGGGATGCGGCGACCGAAACCGCGCACGACGCCAAGGCGCGCCTCGCGATCGTGCCGATGGTGCTGGAAGCGCGCGGGCTGGACGTGACGCCGGCGACGATCGAGCGGTTCGAGGCCGCCGGCGATGCCATCACCGCGCGGATTCTCACCCGCATTGTCAACGATGAAGTGCGCCACGTCAGGGCGGGGACAATCTGGTTCGAATCCGCCTGCGCAGCGGCTAGTTGCGCGCCGGAAACGACTTGGCAAGACTTGGTCCGTACCCATTTCAGAGGTGCCATTAAGCCGCCGTTCAACGACTCGGCGCGCGACTCAGCCGGTTTGACGCGCGCTTACTACCAAGCGCTTGCCGACGGCTGATTATCCTCCAAAAGAGTCCTCAAGCACGACGGAGAGGACAGGGGCTGACCCTCCGCCATGCATCATCTTGAAGCGTGCGCCGGGTCGCTACGGTGTTTGCTTCCATGAATTTGCCGGGGACTCATGGCCGTACCGTCCGATCGCGAGAACGTTGACTTTGCGCACAAGTTCCGGGAC
>JAIYAA010000057.1 GCA_027489295.1 Sphingomonadales bacterium
GACGTCCTCTATCGAAACTCATGCCCTGTTCGTCTTCCCGGTTCGCCCTCAAACTACCAATCAAAACCCGAGCGCCGGACGAAAAACGCAGGTCTTCCGGCGCTAACGTAGCGCCCGAGTCAGACTCATACTCCAAAAAAACAGGGGGCGCGAACGAAATTCGCGCGCTGGCCGGGTTTGCGGCAGGAAAGTGTCCGCAGGGCAACGGTGGTGACGTTTTCAAGGCGCGGACTGTCGGTGGGATCGCGATTTGGATCCAAAACCAGGCTGTCGTTGCCGGGCTTTTAGCGCGCGAATCGGGCGAATGCAAAGCCGTGCAGGCAACGCAAAGCATTGAGGTGCGGCGCCAACCCCGCTACGCGAACGCGATGACCGTCCATTTCCACGAAGAAGACCTGCCGGAAGGCGTGTTCGCGCCCGGCGCCTCCATCGCCGTCGATACCGAGACGATGGGCCTTATCACGCCGCGCGACCGGCTGTGCCTGGTCCAGCTCTCCGATGGCTCGGGCGACGAGCACCTCGTGCGCTTCGGCCCGCAGTCGAACTATGCCGCGCCGAACCTGCGCGCGGTGCTGGCCGATCCCGAGCGGCTGAAGCTCTATCACTTCGCCCGGTTCGATCTGGCGGCGATCCGCTTCTACCTCGGCGTCACCGCCGGACCGGTCTATTGCACCAAGATCGCCTCGCGGCTGGTGCGCACCTACACCGATCGCCATGGCCTCAAGGACCTGGCGCGCGAACTGGTCGGTGCCGAGATTTCCAAGCAGCAGCAGTCGTCCGACTGGGGTGGTCCGGACCTGTCCGACGCGCAGCGCGACTATGCCGCCTCCGACGTGCGCTTCCTCCACGCGATGAAGGTCGAGCTCGACAAGCGACTCGAGCGCGAGGGCCGCGTCGAGATGGCGCAGGCCTGCTTCGATTTCCTGCCGTGGCGCGCCGAGCTGGACATCGCCGGCTGGCCGGAAGTGGATATCTTTGCGCATGCATGATCGCGGCGCGGATCGCGCGGTTGTCTCGGTCGTTTGGGCTTCCCACAAAGGAACCCATGTCTGAGATCGCCGCACGACTGCGCACCCAGCGCCGCGCCTGGGCCCATCCCGGGAGCCATCACGACCGCGGCGTGCGCGTCGCGCTGGTGGCGTTGCCGATCCTGATCGGCGCGCTGGCGGCGTTTCTCGTCAGCGCGCCGCTGTTCATGGGCGGCGACGTCAGCTTCGTGCTGGACAAGAACAAGGTGGCGATGTCGCCCGAGCGGCTGAAGATCGTCGCCGCCGATTATCGCGGCGAGGATTCGAAGGGCCGTCAGTTCGAGCTGCATGCGGGCTCCGCCGTGCAGAAGAGCTCGGCCGAGCCGGTGGTCCAGCTGAACGAGCTCAACGCCCGGCTCAGCCTTACCGACGGGCCGGCGACACTGGTCGCGAATCACGGGCGCTACAATCTCAACAGCGATCTGGTGATGATCGACGGCCCGATCCGGTTCCAGACAACCGACGGCTATGTGCTCAACACCCATGACGCGACGATCGACCTGAAGACGCGCCAGCTGGAAAGCGGCGGTGCGGTGACGGGCAACACCCCCACCGGCACCTTCCGCGCCGATCGCTTGCGTGCCGATCTCGATAAGCGCGTGATTTCGCTCGACGGCAATGCGCACTTGCGGATGATGCCGAAGCCAGCAAGGAGGCCCTGATGAACCGCGCACTCGCTCCGCTCGCTTTTGGGCTGCCGCTGCTGCTCGCCGCCGTTCCGGCGACGGCGCAATCGAAGCATAATTCGGATGCGCCGCTCGATTTCGACGCGCGCAGCATCCAGCTCGACGACAAGGCCAGCCGCGCGCTGCTGAGCGGCGACGTGGTGATCAAGCAGGCGGAAATGACGCTGCGCGCCGCGCGCGTGACCATCGCCTATACCGGCAGCGCGGTGGGCGGCACCTCGCCCCAGGCGACCCGCGTCGACGCCAGCGGCGGCGTCACCGTCACCCGACCGAGCCAGACCGCGCGGTCCAGCTACGCCGTCTATGATGTCGATCGGCGGATCATCACGATGATCGGCAACGTCACGCTGCAGCAGGCCGGATCGAATACCGCCAGCGCGGCAGGCCCGCGGCTGACGATCAACCTCGACACCAGCCGCGCGACCTTCGGCGGCGCACCCTCGGGCCCGAACACGCAGAGCAGCGGCGGCCGCGTGACCGGCCGATTCACCGTGCCGAAGCGCGATTCGAGCGCCGCACCGAAGCAGTAAGCCGGGGCAATGCCGCGCCGCGCCGTGCAAAGTCTTTCCTTTGTGCGCGTTATCATGCAGGAACCCTGCCAAGCGGCGACGCCGAGGGTGGGGACCAGGACCGTGTTTACCTTGCAGGAGCCGTCATGACCGACGTCGCCATCGCCGCCCCCGAAATGTCCGCGCCGGATCCGATGCCGCTGCCCGATCGCGGGCTCGCGGTCGTTTCCATTGCCAAGTCCTATGACAAGCGCACCGTGCTGACCGACGTCTCGGTCTCGGTCGGGCGCGGTGAAGTGGTCGGCCTGCTCGGCCCGAACGGCGCCGGCAAGACGACCTGCTTCTATTCGGTGATGGGGCTGGTGAAGCCCGACAGCGGCCGCATCATGCTCGACGGTGAGGACATCACCCGCCTGCCGATGTATCGCCGCGCGATCCTGGGGCTGGGCTATCTGCCGCAGGAAACTTCGATCTTCCGCGGCCTGAGCGTCGAGAAGAACATCTCCGCGGTGCTCGAACTCGCCGAGCCCGATCGCGACGCGCGCCAGGCGCGGCTCGACGAGCTGCTCGACGAGTTCGGCCTCACCCGGTTGCGCAATTCGGCGGCGATGGCGCTGTCCGGCGGCGAGCGGCGGCGGGCCGAAATCGCCCGTGCGCTTGCGGCCAACCCGACGATCATCCTGCTCGACGAGCCGTTCGCCGGTATCGACCCAATCTCGATCGCCGACATTCGCGACCTGGTGAAGCAGCTCAAGCAGCGCGGCATCGGCGTGCTGATCACCGACCACAATGTGCGCGAGACGCTCGAAATCGTCGATCGCGGCTACATCATCTATGACGGGCGCGTGCTGTTCGCCGGCTCGCCCGACGATCTGGTGCGCGACGAGAATGTCCGCCGGCTGTATCTCGGCGAGAGCTTCTCGCTCTAAATGCCATGAGTCTCGCGCCTCGCCTCGATCTGCGTCAGTCGCAATCGCTGGTGATGACGCCGCAGCTTCAGCAGGCGATCAAGCTGCTGGCGCTGTCGAACCTCGAGATCGAGACCTTCATCGCCGAGGAAGTCGAGCGCAACCCGCTGCTCGACGCCGGCGGCGGCGGCGA
>JAIYAA010000277.1 GCA_027489295.1 Sphingomonadales bacterium
CGCGAAGTGAACGACGGCAAGGTCGCCCATAGCATCGCACGTGCCGAGGCGCTGATCGAGCGTCTGCCGGGCGCGCCGATCGCCTGCCTCGGCCTCGCCTTCAAGGCGAACATCGACGACTTTCGCGAGAGCCCCGCGCTCAAGGTGGCGCAGGCGATCGCCGAGCGGCACGGCGCCCGCGTCCGTATCGTCGAGCCCTATGCCCAGACGCTGCCCCCGGCCCTCGCCGCCACGGGTGCCACGCTGACCGATATCGACAGCGCGATCGAGAGCTGCCCGATCTTCATCGTGCTGGTCGATCACGACCTGTTCAAATCGGTGCCGCTCGACGAGCGATCGGGCAAGCTGGTCTACGACACGCGCGGCATCTGGCCCGACCAGCCTGCACCTGACAGCATCGCGAACGGCCTGCGCCTCGCCGGCTGATCCGTGCTGCGGTCGCTCTTCCGCCGTGCCGAGCCGCCTGTCTATGCGGTGCCCGCGGATACGCGAGTCTATGCGATCGGCGACGTCCATGGCCGGCGCGACCTGCTGGAGTCGCTGCTTGCGCGAATCGATGCAGAGCGCGCCGCCGATCCGCGCGCGGCCGAGCACCTGATCCTGCTGGGCGACCTGATCGACCGCGGCCCCGATTCGCGCGGCGTGCTCGATCTGGTGCTGGCACGGGCTGCCGCGGACCCGACGCTGACGATCCTGGGCGGCAACCACGAATCGATGCTCGTCACGCTGCTGGACGGCGACATGTGGCACCTCGAATCGTGGCTGCACTTCGGTGGTGAGGAGTGCGCGAGGAGCTATGGGCTCGATCCGATCGCGCTGCTCGCGGAGCCGGACCGCGCCGCCGCCCTGCTGCGCGCTGCAATCCCGGCGGCGCACCAGGCATTGCTGCGCGCACTGCCCGATTCGCACCGCGTCGGCGACGTGCTGTTCGTCCATGCCGGCATCCGGCCCGGCGTCGCCATCGACGAGCAGGACCCGCAGGACCTGCGCTGGATCCGCCTCCCCTTCCTCCGCAGCGCGGCGGACCATGGCGTGCTGGTCGTCCATGGCCATACCGTCGTCGCCGAGCCGGACATTCAGGCGAATCGTATCGCGATCGATACCGGCGCCAGCGCGACCGGCCGGCTCACCGCGCTGTGCCTGGACGGATCCGCGCGCCGCTTCCTCGCCACGGACGCGTAACGCGCACGAAAAAGCCCGCGAGGATCGCTCGCGGGCTTTTCGAAACCTGGTTGATCGAGAGCTGGTTACTGGCCGGCAGGCTCGCCGGCACCCTGCGGAATACCGCCCTGCTGCTGCATCATCTGGCGGATGACCGCGGCGGGCACCAGTTCCTGCATGGTCACGTCGAAGATCAGCACCTGGTCGGACAGCTCGTTCTGCTGGCCGCCCGCGGCGCCATAGCCCAGCTTCGGCGGGAGCCAGAAGCGATAGTGCGCGCCCTTCTTCATCAGCTTCACGCCCTCGGTGAAACCGGGGATCATCGGCTGACCGATCTGGAAGCGCATCGGCGTCTTGGGCTGGAATTCCTTGCCATCGCGCAGCGTGCCGTGGATCTCGACCACCACGCCGTCCTGCTCGGCCGGAGTCGCGCCGCTACCGGCCTCGATCACCTGATATTGCAGGCCCGACGGGGTGGTCTGGATACCGGACTGGTTCTTGTGCCACGCCAGGAACCCGTCTGCGTCGAGATGCGACGAGACGGACGTGCGAGTGCCACTCCAGGCAAGCGCGAGAGCAATGCCGGCCGCCGCCAGCACCCCCAACCAGATCCAAAGCTTGTAGCTGCCCTTGACGGGCTGGAGCGGAACGGCGGTCACCGACATGATCGGACTCCGGCGGGGATTTGCATCCCCGTTATGAAAGAACAGAAACGTCGGCGCGCGTCATGGAAACGCGCGCCGGGCAGGCCTCAACGGGCGCTGTCGCGCTCCATGCGCTTACGCTCCAGCTTGCGGGCACGACGAACCGCCGCCGCACGCTCGCGCGCACGCTTTTCGCTCGGCTTCTCGTAATGACGGCGCAGCTTCATCTCGCGATAGACGCCTTCACGCTGCAGCTTCTTCTTGAGCGCCCGCAGCGCCTGGTCGACGTTGTTGTCGCGAACGATGATTTGCATAAAGTCGTACAGCTCCGATCAAACTCAATAGCAAGGGGCCGCCGAAACCATAGTTGCGGCGTCGAACGGGCCTCCTATCAGCGCTATAGTGATTCTTCAAGCAAAAGCGTGCACGGCCGGTCGGCCCCGGCCGTTGTTGCCGGAAAGCCACGCCCTCGTACATTACACCAGATTGCAGGGCTGCAACCCGCCCGATAGATTCGACGGGCAATAACCCTCTCATGATGCAGTTAGCCCACGCCGTGGATCTCGAAACCCGCCTTCTGATTGTCGACGACGACCCCGGGATCCGCGAACTTACCGCCGCGTTCCTGTCGCAGCACGGCTATGTCGTCGATACCGCCGAGGACGCTGTCACGATGCGCGCCGCGCTCGCCGCGAACGAATATGCGCTCGTCGTGCTCGATCTGATGATGCCGGGCGAGGACGGCCTTTCGATCCTGCGCACCATGGACCGCCAAGCGGGGCCGGCGGTGATCTTCCATTCGGTGCTCAGCGAGGACATCGACCGTATCGTCGGCCTGGAAATGGGCGCGGACGACTATGTCGCCAAGCCGGCCAACCCGCGCGAACTGCTCGCCCGCGTCCGCTCGGTGCTGCGCCGCTTCGCCACGGTTCCGGCGGCACCCGGGGCGCCCGAACGCAGCTTCCTGCGCTTCGCCCGCTGGCGGCTCGATCCGGTGGGCCGCCAACTCTATGATCCCGAGGGCGTGCTGATCAACCTGTCGGACGGCGAGTTCCGGCTGCTGCTAGCGCTGGTAGAGCGCCCGCGCCGGGTGCTGACCCGCGACGCGTTGCTCGACTATTCGCGTGGCGCGCATGCCGAGCATTTCGATCGTGCGATCGACGTGCAGATGAGCCGGCTGCGCAAGAAACTCGCGCGGCCCGGCGACGACGAACTGATCCGCACCATCCGCAATGAAGGCTATATGTTCGTCGCCGAAGTCACCACCAAGTGATTCGGAAGCCCGTCTCGATCGTCGTACCGATGATGCTGTTCGCCATCACCTCCGCGGCGGTCGTGATGCTGGTGCAGTTCGCCATGGTGTTCCGCGGGCCACCACCCGGCTTTGGCCCGGTGCCGATCGCGCGGATCGCGCAGGCGCTGCGCACCGGGCACGCACCCGTTACCGGGCGCGGCGAGGTGATCGTGCTCAGCTTTTCGACGACTGATCGCTTCGGCCGCAGCGAAGAGCGGACATCGCCGGAACGCGATCGGGCGATCGCCGCCCTCATCCCCGCCCCGGCGGACCAGGTGCGGGGCTATTACGAATGGCCGGTCCACGATCCCGACCAGGATATCCATGGCAGCTTCACCATCGGCCGGCGCACCGACAATGGCTGGCTGGTCGCCTCCGCCAGCCGGGCGCCCGGGCTGGGCCGGTGGCGAATCGCGATCCTGCAATCGATGCTGGTGACCCTTCTTATCCTGTCGCTGCTTGCCTGGGCGGCGGCCCGGCGGATCTCGCGCCCCATTCGGCGGCTGGCCGAAGCAGCGAAGCGCGCCCGACTGGGGGCACCGGAGGCGATCCCGCTGCAGGGCCCCCGCGAGATTCGCGAGCTGGGCAAGGCGATGGAGGCGATGCAGGTGCGCATCCTGCAGCAGGCCGAGAACCGCACCGTGATGCTGGGTGCGATGGCGCACGACCTGGGCACGCCGCTGTCGCGCCTAGCCTTCTGGATCGAGCAGCTGCCCGATGCCGCGCGCGACCGCGCCGCCGCCGACATCGACGAGATGCGCGCCATGCTGGCCGCCACGCTGCGCTTCACCCGCGACGACCGGGCGCAGGGCGAGATGGTGCGCCTGGATCTCGGCAGCGTGATCGAGAGCCTCGCGGACGATCTCGCCGCCGCCGGCAACCCGGTTACCGTCGAGCCCGGCCCGCGCATGGTGCTGGTTGGCGACGCGCAGGCGCTGCGGCGGTTGTTCGGCAACCTGGTCGAGAATGCGCTGCGCTATGGCCGGGTGGCCGAAATCTGGTGGGCGGTGGAAGAGGGGCATGGCGAGATCCTGATCGACGATCAGGGTCCCGGCTTCGACCCCGTCCGCGCCGACAAGCTGTTCGCGCCGTTCGTCCGCGGCGAGAGCTCGCGCAACCGCGCGACCGGCGGCACCGGGCTGGGGCTCGCCATCGTGCGCTCGATCGCCGAACTGCACGGCGGCGAGGTGACGCTGGAGAATCGCCCTGGCGGCGCGGGCGGCCGGGTGCGCGTCCGCCTGCCGCTTGCAACCTGATGCAATCTTTCGCCACGCGCTGACATCGCCCCGCGACCTGCCCGCTTCATCTTGCCTTCACGATTAGGAGGGAAGTTTGCAGGACGATCATGATCACGGGCTGGCAGCGGATCTGCGCGCGATGACAGCACTTTCCAGCCGGCGGCGGGCGCTTTGCTGGTTCACCGGTGCCGGCACGGCGGCCATTCTCGCGGCGTGCGACGGCAGCGGCTCGAGCAGCAGCGCCACGGCGACCAGCACGGGCGCAACCCCGACGCCAACGCCGACCAGCACGCCAACGCCCACCCCGACACCCACCGCCACGGCAACCGCGAGCGGCAGCTGCGTGCTCGACCCGACCGAGACCAACGGACCCTACCCGGCCGACGGCACCAACACCTCGTCGGGCCTGACATCGAATGCGCTGACCGCCGCAAACGTGGTCCGCAGCGACATACGCCCTAGCTTCATCGGCAGTTCGACCACGGTTGCGGCCGGCGTGCAGCTGACGCTCACGCTGACGGTCGTCGACGTGAACAGCGGCTGCGCCCCGCTTGCGGGCTACGCCGTCTATATCTGGCATTGCGACCGCAACGGGAAATACTCGCTCTACGACCTGCCGAACGAAAGCTATCTGCGCGGGGTCGGCGTTACCGATGCGAACGGCAAGCTGACCTTCACCACCATCTTCCCCGGATGTTATGCGGGGCGCTGGCCGCACATCCATTTCGAGCTGTTCTCCAGCCTCGCCACCGCGACCGGCGGCCGCTACGCGACGCTGATCTCGCAGCTGGCGATGCCGGCGGCGGCGTGCACCACGGTCTACAGCACCGCCAGCGGCTACAACACCAGCCTCACCAATCTCGGCAACATCTCGATCGCGCGCGACAATGTGTTCGGCGACAACACCTCCGCGCAGATCGCGCAGCAGACGCCGACGCTCAGCGGCAGCATCGACACAGGCTACACCGCAACCGCGGTGATCGGAATCGCGCGCTGAGGCATCCCGCGCGATCGACGTCGCCCGCCGAGGGGAACGTCCCCCTGCACGCGCCTTTCCGGCGGGCGACGCTTTGCTATAGACGGGGGCATGGCCCCTGCTTCCGAACCCGCCCTGGACCGCGGCACGCGGCTGCGCTCGATCCTCGGCGGATCGGCCGGCAACCTGGTCGAATGGTATGACTGGTACGCCTATGCGGCGCTGGCCAGCTACCTTGCCCCCCACTTCTTCGCGCCCGGCACCGCGCAGGACCTGAATGCCTGGATCGTGTTCGCGATCGGATTTTTCATGCGGCCGATCGGTGGCTGGCTGATGGGCGTCTATGGCGATCGGCACGGGCGCAAGGCAGGCCTCAGCCTGTCGGTGACGCTGATGTGCGCGGGCTCGCTGATCATCGCGCTGACCCCCAGCTATGCCGCGATCGGCGGCTGGGCGACCGCAGCGCTGGTCGTTGCCCGGCTGCTCCAGGGGCTGTCGCTGGGCGGCGAATATGGCGCCAGCGCGACCTATCTTTCCGAAATGGCGGGGCGGCGGCACCGCGGTTTCTTCTCCAGCTTCCAATATGTCACGCTGATCTCGGGTCAGCTGGTCGCGCTCGTCGCGCTGCTCGCGCTCCAGGCCGTGATGCCCGAGGCTGTCTTGCGCGACTGGGGCTGGCGCCTGCCCTTCGCCCTGGGCGGGGCGCTGGCGCTGCTCGTCTACTGGCTGCGGCGTCGCCTGGCCGAGACCGAGAGCTTCGCGAAGCGCGACCGCGCCGCCGCCTCGGGCGCCTTCGCGCTGTTCCGCCAGCACCCGCGCGAGGCATTGCTGGTGCTGCTGCTCACCGCCGGCGGCACGCTCGCCTTCTACGCCTACACCATCTACCCGATCACCTTCCTAAAGAAGACGGCCGGCTTCTCCGATGCGGCCGCTACCCAAGTGAACGCAGCGGCGCTGCTCGTGTTCATGCTGGTCCAGCCGCTCGCCGGCGCGCTGTCGGACAGGATCGGGCGCAAGCCGCTGATGATCGGGTTCGGGGTGCTCGGCCTGCTCTTCACCTATCCGATCTTCGTCGCGCTGGAGGGCGTGCGCGACGGCGTCACTGCCTTCCTGCTGATGACCGCGGCGCTGCTGATCGTCACCGGCTACACCGCGATCAACGCAGTGGTGAAGGCGGAGCTGTTCCCCGCCCATATCCGCACGCTGGGCGTCGCGCTGCCCTATGCGCTGGCCAACGCCCTCTTCGGCGGCACCGCGCCGTCGGTGGCACTGTGGTTCAAGCAGGAAGGCTGGGAGCGCGGCTTCTACTGGTACGTCACCGCGATGATCGGGATCTCGCTGATCACCTATGCGACGATGCGCGACACCGCCCGCAACAGCCGCATCGCCGAGGACTGATCAGGCGAGGATAGCGCCCCCCCGCTTGGCGAGCACGCGGCCGATCGCATCGAACAGCGCGTCCATGGCAACCGGCTTGAACAGTACATCGTCGGCGCCGGTGGCGAGGCATCGTTCGCGCAGATCGACCGCCGTGTCGGCGGTGACGACGATGATCGGCAGCTCTGCCTTGGCGTCGTGCCGCCCGCGGATCTGGCGGATCGTCTCGAACCCGTCGGTACCCGGCATGCGCAGATCGACCAGCACCATGTCGAACGTTTCGGATTCGATTCGAGCGAGTCCCTCCTCGGCCCAGGCTGCCTCGGCCATGGTCGCGCCCGCAACGTCCAGCATGTCCTTGACAACGCGGCGATTCATCGGGTCGTCCTCGATGAACAGGATGTTCATCGACGCGCGCCCACCAGGGAAAATACCAACGTTTCGGCCATAGTCTGCATGTCGAAGTGTATTATCGCCTTAAGCCGCTTGCGTTACAAGCGGGTCTTTCCCCGCAATGTCCGTTATCCGCGCGGAGAATGGAACCGCCGTTTCCAGCAATTCTCCCCCAGCGATTGGCTTTTCTATAACCTGCGTTATTCCAGCGTCCATAAATTGTGCCGCCCGCACGGCATTGCCATTTGCCACGAGCAGCGTGGCGTGGATCCTGGGCTGCGCCCGGCAGAGGGTGGCAATAGTTTCCAACAGTTCACCCGTTGCGGTGGCAAGGGCAGCTTCGTCAATGATCAGTGCAGCGAACTGCTCCAATTCGAGTAGCTGCAGCGCTTCGGCAGGATCGGCTGCAAAGTGCAGGCGGGAAACTGCCTTTTCAAAAACGGCTCGCAGCATGGCGCGGGTGATCGGGTTGCGCTCGACGATCAGCACGCCACCCTCGCCCGCACGCGCTTCCGCCGACCGGTCCGGCGCCGCCGCTCGGACCAGAGGAAGATCCAGGGTGAAGAGAGAGCCCGCGCCCGGGGTGCTGGAGACGAGGATCGCCCCGCCCAGAGCCTGCGCCAGATTGCGGCAGATGGTCAGGCCCAGCCCCGTCCCGCCATATTGACGGGTGGTGCTCGAATCCGCCTGGCGGAAGCTTTCGAAGATCTCGTCCAGTTTGTCGGCGGGGATGCCGATGCCCGTATCGAACACCCCGATCTGCAGCCGCTCGGCGCCATCCGCCGCCGCATGCACGCCGGCGCGCAATCCGATCTCGCCGTCCGCGGTAAACTTCATCGCATTGGACAGCAGGTTGAAGAGCAATTGGCGCAATCGGCTGGGGTCGCTGACGATCCACTCCGGCGCGCCATCCAGATCGCTGACAAAGTGCAGGCCCTTGGCCGCGGCGGGTTCCGACCACAGCCGCACCACCTCGGAGGCCATCGTCCGGAAATCCATCGGCACCGGATCGATGGTGAGGTTCCCGCTCTCCATCTTCGCGACGTCGAGAATATCGTCGACCAGCGCGCGCATGGTGAGGCCCGCGCCCTGCACCACCTCCAGCCGCTCGCGCAGTTCCGCCGCCAGCGCCCGGTCCGCCAGCATGACCTGCGTCATGCCGAGGATGCCGTTGAGGGGGGTACGGATCTCATGGCTGGTGGTCGCCAGGAATTCGGTCTTGGCCTGCAGCGCCTTTTCCAACGCCGCATTGGTACCGGCGAGCACCGCGTTGGCGGCCCGCACCTGGTTGCGGCTGCGACGGATGGTGAACAGGCCGACGCTCAGCAGCACGATGACAATCAGCGTTGCAGCGCCAAGCGACAGAAACAGCACGCGCTGGAACTGGGCGGCCTTGCGCAACTGCTCGGTCTTGAGCCGCTGGATCGTGAGTTCCTGGTTGGCATAATCGAACCGGGCCGCCATCAGCGCCGCGCTGTTCGTGGTCGCGACCTTGGCGCCCTCTTCGTTCAGTCGCTTGAGCGCTTCCAGGTGGCGCAACGCCAGCCGATCATCGCCGAGGCGCCGGTAGATGAGGTAGGCATAGAGGTGCGGCGTGCGATAGGGCTGGGTGGTGGTGGCGAGATCCATCCCCTTGAAGGTTTCCCGGATCAGCGCCGCAGCGCGCCCGGTATTCCCTTCGTCATTGGCCACCCTCGCCGCGGTTGCGTTGAGCAGCCGCCGCAGGCCGCTGGCATCACTGCCGTTCGCCAGCGAGAATGCGCGGGCCAGCGTGACCTTGGCGGAATCGAGATTGCCGGACTCGACCTGACTGCGGGCCAGATTGTCGAGAACGCGGACTTCCAGCATGGGCTTGCCCAGCTTCCGCGCCAGTGCAATCGCGGCGGTATATTCGGTAGCCGCCTCGCGGTAGCGCTCCAGCACGAGCAGCACGTTGCCGCGACTATTGTGCAACGTCAGCGATAGAATGTCGTCACCGCCATAGAGCAGCGATGCCTGCCGGAAATAGCGCTCGGCCCGGCGTTCGTCCCGGGCCAGCACATAGAGCGAGCCGATCGATTGCAGCGCCAGCGCCTGACTTCGAACTTCATGCAACTGCTCGAAAATGCGATAGGCGTTCTGAAATGCCGCGAGCGCCTCGGCCGCCTGATCGCGCATCATGTACAGGTTGCCGAGCACGACCAGCAGATCGCCCTTCAGACGCACCGGCGGCCCGATCCGCGCAACCGTGCGCTGCGCTTCTTCCAGCGAGGCCTTGGCGGCATCTACCTGATCGGTTCGCAGTTGCAGCTCGGCACGCAGCCACAATGCCGTACCCAGGATGAGCGCGCGCTCTGCAGGATCGACGTCCCGCTTTCCCGCCTGCGCGATCCGGTCGATCAGCGGGACCGGGTCTGCGGACTGATCTACAATCCGGTCTCTCGCTTGGCTGACGAGCGGTGCAACATCCTTGGGCAATTGCTGGGCCTGGGCGGCAGGCAAGGTACCGAAGGCGATCACGGTCCCGGCAAAAAGACGGGCGAGTGTCCGCCCGGCACGTCCGTTCACGCGCGCTTCCACGTACTTCCCGCACGCAGGAAGATCGGGCGGCTGGTCATCGTCTCCGCCAGCCGATCTTCCTCGCCCAGATAGTCGCAGAACGCAGCGAACGGCACGGGCCGAGAAATGAGATAGCCCTGCACTAGGTCGCAGCCCATGACGCTCAGCAGCGCAAGCGCTGCCGGGGTTTCGACACCCTCGGCCGTCACTTCCATCTCCAGCGCATGCGCTAGGTCGATCGTCGAGCGGACGATCAACGGATCGCGATGGCTCGAGGTCAGCTGAGTCACGAACATCTTGTCGATCTTCAGCTCCTTGGCGGGGAGCTGCTTGAGATAGGCGAGCGACGAAAGGCCCGCGCCATAATCGTCGATCGCGAGCACGACGCCGTGATCGGCGAATTGCTGAAGATGCCGAATGGCGCTCTCCGGATCCCGGATCACGGCCGTCTCGGTAATCTCGAAGCCCAGCTTGGCCTCCGAGTGCGCGGTGATGATCGCGCAGGCCTCGTCGATGAACCCGACATCGGCGAGCAGCATCCCCGAGATGTTGAGGAACAACGGGATGTCATGGCCCCTGGCCGCCAGCGCGCGCTGATCGGCGATCACCTGCCGCAACGTCCAGAGGGTCAGTTCACCGATCTGGCCCGATTCCTCCGCCGCGGCGATGAAGTCGCCGGGAAGCACGAGGCCGCGCTCTGGGTGCTGCCAGCGTATCAATGCTTCCGCGCTGGCAACCTGTTGCTGACGAACGTTGATCTTGGGCTGATAGTGGAGAAACAGTTCGCCGGCCGCGATCGCCCGCGGCAATTCGGCAATCAGCGTCAGGCGATCGACCGATCGATCCGCAACCGACAGATCGATCACGCATTGCCCGCCTTCGGCGCCCGCACGCTCCAGCGCGGTCTCGGCTGCTTCGAGCAGACGCAGCAGGTCCGGAGAGTCCTCGGCTGTCCAGGCGGCGCCGATCTCGAACTCGATCCGCGCATTGAGCGCCATCGCACGCTGACGCGTGCCCAGCCCGTCGCGCAAAAGCTGGAGCTGCGAGGCGGCGGCTTCGTCGTCTGTCGCGCGAAAGCTCAGTTCGATCAGGTCCCGCCCGGATGCCGCGGCATCGACGGCGCACAGCATCTCGCCAAGGCCGGCACCCATCGCCGACATCGCGTCCTGCAGGGCCGCTTTTCCCAAAATGCGCCGCACTGTCTCGAAATTGGTCACTCGGCATAATGCCAAAACCATCAAGCCATGGCTCACCGACTGCCCTCCTGCCGCCTGCTTCGGCCACACACCGAATAAAGGACAGTTTCGCGAAAAACTACTGGTAGCTGCCGAAAACTGCTCAAATCCCCGTATTTGCAGGGATTTGACACTGGTTGCTGACCCAAATCTCTCATCGCGACCCCACCCCCGCGCCTTGATTGCCGAGAATACCGACCCGTCGATAAACGAATGGTAAATGCAAATCTGCAGACCCTTGCAGCCTTATACTCCGCAGAATCCCCGATTGCGGACAGGTAAATTTTTCATTAACGAAATGACTTGCGCGTAACAGCGCAGAAATGGGAGCCAAAAAAATGACCTTCTTCAACCTCTTCTTCCGTGATGGCGCTGGCGGCACCGAGATCCGTCCGCTCTGAACCCCGTTACCGGCCGGCGACGATCCGTCGCCGGCCGAAATAAACGGAAAAGAAAAGGCCCGTCCCCGGCGGGCCTTTTTCTTTTCGGAAGCGCGGCCTCAGGCAAATGCTGCACTGCGAAGGGTTGCGGTCGCAGCAGGTTCGGTTAAGAGCCATGGCAGACCGCTGGAAACAGCCTTCTTGTCACAGGGGAAAATCGTGCGCATTGCGATGATCGGCACGGGCTATGTCGGCCTGGTATCGGGAGCCTGCTTCTCGGACTTCGGCCATGAAGTCATCTGCGTGGACAAGGACGCCCGCAAGATCGAGCTTCTCCACCAGAACGTCATGCCCATCTACGAGCCGGGCCTCGCCGATCTGGTCGCCAGCAACGTCAAGGCGGGCCGCCTCTCCTTCACCACCGATCTCGCCGAGGGCGTCAAGGATGCCGATGCGGTGTTCATCGCGGTCGGCACGCCCAGCCGTCGCGGCGACGGCCATGCCGATCTCTCCTACGTCTTCGCCGCCGCGCGTGAGATCGCCGAGAACCTCACCAAGCCGAGCGTGATCGTCACCAAGTCGACCGTGCCCGTCGGCACCGGCGACGAGGTCGAGCGGATCATCGCCGAAGTCGCCCCCGATAGCGGCGCCAAGGTCGTCTCGAACCCCGAATTCCTGCGCGAAGGCGCGGCGATCGAGGATTTCAAACGCCCCGACCGCGTCGTCGTGGGCACGGAAGACGAGTTCGCCCGCCAGGTGATGCGCGAGATCTACCGCCCGCTGTCGCTCAACCAGTCGGCCCCGGTGCTGTTCACCGGCCGCCGCACCAGCGAGCTGATCAAGTACGCAGCCAACGCCTTCCTCGCGGTGAAGATCACCTTCATCAACGAGATCGCGGACCTGTGCGAGCAGGTCGGCGCCGACGTGCAGGAAGTGTCGCGCGGCATCGGCATGGACAACCGCATCGGCGGCAAGTTCCTCCACGCAGGTCCTGGCTATGGCGGCTCGTGCTTCCCCAAGGACACGCTGGCGCTGATGAAGACCGCTGCCGACAACGAGACGCCGCTGCGCATCGTCGAGGCGACGGTGCAGGTGAACGATGCCCGCAAGCGCGCGATGGGCCGCAAGGTCATCAAGGCGATGGGCGGCGACGTGCGCGGCAAGACCGTCGGCATCCTCGGCCTCACCTTCAAGCCGAACACCGACGACATGCGCGACGCGCCGAGCCTTTCGATCATCGCCGCGCTGCAGGATGCGGGCGCCACGGTGAAGGCCTATGATCCCGAGGGTGTCGAGCAGGCTGCCAAGCTGCTGACCGACGTCGAGTTCGTCGCCAATCCCTATGCGGCCGCCGAGGGTTCGGACGCGCTGGTGATCGTGACCGAGTGGGACGCGTTCCGCGCGCTTGACCTTTCGCGCATCAAGAACAGCCTCAATGCGCCGGTGCTCGTCGACCTGCGCAACATCTATCCGCCGGCCGAACTCGAGCGTGCCGGCCTGCACTACACCGGCGTCGGCAAGCCGAGCCGCGACTGATCCGCCTGCCCGCTCCCGCCGAACGATCGGCGGGAGCGGGTATGCCGCGCTAAACAATAACTAGATCGCGTGTGTGAGCGGGGCTTTTTACATGCCCTTCCATGTTGCAAACGAGCGTCATGGATTCCGCCACCGCATCGCCGCCGCCGCTGACCCATCTCCAGCGGCTCGAGGCCGAGAGCATCCACATCCTGCGCGAGGTCGTTGCCGAGGCCGAACGCCCGGTGATGCTCTATTCGATCGGCAAGGACAGCGCGGTGATGCTCCATCTCGCGCGCAAGGCCTTTTACCCGGCACCCCCGCCCTTCCCGCTGCTCCATGTCGACACGACCTGGAAGTTCAAGGCGATGTACGCGCTGCGCGAACGCGCGGCCGCCACTGCGGGTATGGAGCTGCTCGTTCACCAGAACCCCGAGGCGATCGCCCGCGGGATCAATCCGTTCGACCATGGCGGCCTGCACACCGATATGTGGAAGACCGAGGGGCTGAAGCAGGCGCTCGACAAATACGCCTTCGATGCGGCCTTCGGCGGCGCGCGGCGCGACGAGGAGAAGAGCCGCGCCAAGGAGCGCATCTTCAGCTTCCGCACCGCCAGCCATCGCTGGGACCCGAAGAACCAGCGGCCCGAGCTGTGGCGGATGTACAATGCCCGCAAGGCCAAGGGCGAGAGCATCCGGGTGTTCCCGCTCTCCAACTGGACCGAGCTCGACATCTGGCAGTACATCCTCGCCGAGGGCATCGAGATCGTGCCGCTCTATTTCGCCGCCCCCCGCCCGACGGTGGAGCGCGACGGCATGCTGCTGATGGTCGATGACGAACGCTTCCGGCTCAACCCCGGCGAAGTGCCGGTCGAACGCTCGATCCGCTTCCGCACGCTCGGCTGCTATCCGCTCACCGGCGCGGTGGAGAGCAAGGCCGACACGCTGGAGAGCGTGATCCAGGAGATGCTCCTCACCACCACGAGCGAGCGCCAGGGCCGCGCGATCGACCACGACCAGGCCGCGAGCATGGAGAAGAAGAAGCAGGAGGGGTATTTCTGATGACCGCCTATCGCCCCGACGCGCTCATCGCCTCCGACATCTCCGCCTATCTCGCGCTCCACCAGCACAAGTCGCTGCTGCGCTTCCTCACCTGCGGCTCGGTCGACGACGGCAAGTCGACGCTGATCGGCCGGCTGCTCTACGATTCGAAGCAGATCTTCGAGGATCAGCTCTCGGCACTGGAGAGCGATTCCAAGCGTGTCGGCACCCAGGGCCAGGCGATCGACTTCGCGCTGCTGGTCGACGGCCTCGCCGCCGAGCGCGAGCAGGGCATCACGATCGACGTCGCCTATCGCTTCTTCGCCACAGAGAAGCGCAAGTTCATCGTCGCCGATACGCCGGGCCACGAGCAATATACCCGAAACATGGTGACCGGCGCCTCGACCGCCGACCTCGCCGTGATCCTGATCGACGCGCGCAAGGGCGTGCTCACGCAGACCAAGCGGCACAGCTATCTCGCCCACCTGCTCGGGATCCGCCACCTGGTGCTGGCGGTGAACAAGATGGACCTGGTCGGCTATGATCAGGCCGTCTTCGATCGCATCGTCGCCGACTACACCGGTTTTGCCCGCTCGATCGGCATAGACGCATTCACCGCGATCCCGATCTCCGGCTTCCAGGGCGACAATGTCACGACGCGCAGTGATGCGATGCCGTGGTTCGCCGGGCCGGTACTGCTCGAGCATCTGGAGACGGTGGACGTCGACGCCGAGGCGGATCGCGCCAAGCCGTTCCGCATGCCCGTGCAATGGGTGAACCGCCCCAATCTCGATTTCCGCGGGTTCGCCGGCCTCGTCGCCGGTGGCACCGTCCGGCCCGGCGATCCGGTACGCATCCTGCCGTCGGGCCGCACCAGCACCGTCGCGCGGATCGTCGCGATGGGCGGCGACAAGGAGGTCGCGGTCGCCGGCGAATCGATCACCCTTACCCTCGCCGACGAAGTCGATTGCTCGCGCGGCGACGTGATCGCCGCCGCCGACGCGCCCCCGCAGGCGGCGGACCAGTTCAAGGCGACGCTCGTCTGGATGGACCCTGCCGAACTGCTGCCGGGTCGCGCCTATTGGCTCAAGATCGGTACCCAGACCGTCAGCGCGGTCGTCCGCGCGCCCGAATATGCGATCGACGTCAACACCATGGCGCGCAACGCGGCTAAGACGCTGGCGCTCAACGACATCGGCGTCGCCGAAGTGGCGACCGACCGGCCGATCGTGTTCGAGCCCTATGCCGACAGCCACGATCTCGGCGGCTTCATCCTGATCGACAAGCTGACCAACGCCACGGTCGGTGCCGGCATGCTCGACTTCGCGCTGCGCCGTGCCCAGAA
>JAIYAA010000114.1 GCA_027489295.1 Sphingomonadales bacterium
CGGGTGAGCGGGATGTTGTCGAACCCAGCCACCGCCACCTGCTCGGGCACCGCGATGCCCGCGCGCTTCAAGGCCATCAGCGCGCCCACCGCCATATTGTCGTTGGCGGCGAAGATCGCGTCATAAGCGGCCCCTTCGGCTTCCAGCGTGGCGATCGCGGCGGTGCCGGCATCCTCGTTGAAGTCGCCCTGGACGACGCGGAGATCGAGGCCGAGCCGCGCACAGGCCTCGCGGGTGCCGCGCAGACGTTCCTGCGCGTCGATATTGGCCTCGGGTCCGGCGATGTGGACGATCCGCCGGCACCCGCCCGCGGCGAGGTGCGCGATCACCGCCACCGCTCCGGCAACGTTGTCGACGCGCAATTCGGGGCGCACGCCTTCGTGCGGCGCGCAGTTGACCAGCACCGACGGCATCGAACGCGGCAGATGCGCGAACAGCTCGTCCGAGGTGATCTGCGGCGCCATCACCACCAGCCCGTCGACACGGCCGCGCATCGCGTGCAGCGCGGTGACGCCGCGATCGGCTTCGCCGTGCATCACCATCAGCAGCAGGTGCAGGCCGAGTTCTGAGGCCTGGCGGTCCATCCCGCGCAGCAGTTCGGAGAAGAACTCGCCGTGCAGGTCGGGGACAACGACGCCGATCGTCGAGGAGCGGGCGAGGCTGAGGTTGCGCGCGCCGGCATGCGGCACATAGCCCAGGCGATTGGCCACGTCGCGGATATGGTCGCGCAGTTCGGGGCGGATGTTGGTGGCGCCGTTCAGGGCACGCGAAACCGACGCGACGGACACCGACGCTTCCCGTGCGACATCACGGATCGTTGCGTTCGGCATGGCGTGGTTCGTCCCCTCCCTGGTCTCGGTTGCGGCCGCTCGTTTTGCAGGTGGCGGCCTGAAGCTCTTGATGTAACCGGTTACATGAAGCAATAGCGGCTTGCAAGATTTAGGATGCGGCGGCCTAAACGCGGTCGTGCCAAGGGAGGAAACGCGTGAAAGACGGCCATATTTCCAGGCGTGCGGTATTGATCGGGGCGAGCGCCGCCGCGGCCTGGGCGGCGAGCCCGGCGCGGGCGATGCTGCTGCAGGCGGGCGCGCAGACGCTGCCCGCCGCGGTCGAGTCGCTGCTCGCCAACATGACGGTCGAGGAGAAGGCGGGGCAGCTGACGCTGATGGCGGCGGCCTGGTCCGGCGGGGCGGCGGTGACGCTCAATCCCGCGGGCGCTTCGTCCAATTTCGACGGGCAGCTGGCCGAGGTGCGGGCCGGGCGCCTGACCGGCGTGTTCAACGGCAACGGCGCCGCGATGGCCAAGCGGATGCAGATCGTGGCGATGCGCGAGTCGCGGCTCAAGATCCCGCTGCTGTTCGCCGCCGACGTGATCCACGGTTTCCGCACCGTCTTCCCGGTGCCGATGGGCGAGGCGGCGAGCTTCGATCCCGATCTGGCGGAGCGCACCGCGCGGGTCGCGGCGGTCGAGGCGGCGGCGGCGGGCATCGACTGGACCTTTGCGCCGATGGTCGACATCACCCGCGATGCCCGCTGGGGCCGCAGCGTCGAAGGTGCGGGCGAGGATGTGCTGCTCGGCAAGCTGATCGCGGCGGCGCGGGTGCGCGGCTTCCAGGGCGCCAAGGGCCTCGACTCCGCCGACGCCGTGGCCGCCTGCGCCAAGCATTTCGCCGCCTATGGCGCGGTGGAGGCGGGGCTCGACTACAACACGGTCGACATCTCCGAGCGGACGCTGCGCGAGACCTATTTCCCGCCGTTCGAAGCCGCGCTGGCGGCCGGCGCGCCGACGGTGATGGCCTCGTTCAACGAACTGTCCGGCATTCCCGCCACCGCCAACACGTGGCTGCTGACGGACGTGCTGCGCCGCGAATGGGGCTTCGGCGGCGTCGTCGTCTCCGACTATACCGCCGACGAGGAACTGATCGCGCACGGTTTCGCCGCCGATGCACGCGAGGCGACCAGGCTCGCCTTCCTGGCCGGTGTCGACATGAGCATGCAGAGCGGCTTCTATATCAAGCACCTGCCGGACCTGGTCGCCAAGGGCGAGGTGCCGATGGCGCGGCTGGACGAGGCGGTGCGGCGTGTGCTGGCGCTCAAGGTCCAGCTGGGGCTGTTCGACGATCCCTTCCGCCGTATCGATCCGGCGCGGGAAAAGACGCGGGTCCGCACGGCCAAGCATCTGGCGCTCGCCCGCGAGGCGGGGTCGCGGTCGATCGTGCTGCTCAAGAACGAGGGGCAGCTGCTGCCGCTGCCGCGTTCGGGCAAGAAGATCGCGCTGATCGGCCCGTTCGCCAGCGGCCTGCACGATCTGATCGGCACCTGGAACGTCTATGGCACGGATGCCGAGGCGGTGGATCTGGCGACGGGCGTCAAGGCGCTGGTCCAGGATCCGTCCCTGGTGAGCGTCACCGAAGGCGCCGGGCTCGACGGCCCGATCGCGGGCGGCATCGAGGCGGCGGTGGCCGCGGCGCGCGCCGCCGACGTGGTGGTGCTGGCGGTGGGCGAGCATGCCCGCATGTCGGGCGAGGCGCAGTCGCGTTCCGCCATCGTCGTGCCGCCGGCGCAGATGGCGCTGGCCGAGGCCGTCGCGGCAACGGGCAAGCCGATGGTGGTGCTGCTGCGCAACGGTCGCGCGCTGGCGCTGGAAGGCGCGGTGCTGAAGGCCCCGGCGATCCTCGTCACCTGGTTCCTCGGCTCGCAGGACGGGCCTGCGATCGCCGACGTGCTGTTCGGCGTGGTCGGCCCCTCGGCGCGGCTGCCGGTATCCTTCCCGCAGGCGACCGGGCAGGAGCCCTATCACTATGACCACAAGCCGACCGGCCGCCCCAATCCGGCGGGGCCGCTGCAGGAATACAAGACCCACTATCGCGAATTCCCGAACCAGGCGCTGTTCGCGTTCGGCCATGGGCTTACCTACGGCACGATCGGCTATAGCGATCTCGATCTGGGTGGCGGCAGGCTGACGGCCGACGGCAAGCTGACCGTGGCGGCGACGATCACCAACAGCGGTTCGCGCACGGCCGAGGAAGTGGTGCAGCTCTACATCCGCGACGTGGCGGCCAGCGTCACCCGTCCGGTGCGCGAGCTGAAGGCGTTCCGCCGCGTCGCGCTCAAGCCCGGCGAGCGCAAGCGGGTCGAGTTCACGCTCACCCGGGCCGACCTTCTGTTCATCGGCCAGGCGCTGAAGCCGACGGTCGAGCCCGGCAGGTTCCAGCTGTGGATCGCTCCCTCAGCCGAGGCGGAGGGCGTTTCGGGCTGCTTCGAACTGGTGTGACCCGGCGCGTGGGCGGCGGGCTTATCGGTCCGCCGCCAGCGTCGCCAGCGTGTCCTTCCGCAGCGGGAGCGCCAGCACCGCCGCCAGCGCCGCGAGCAGCAGCAGCGCCGGCCCCGCCAGCATCAGCCACCGGATCGCGGCCAGGCTTGCCGCCCCCTGCGCCGCGCCGGCGACGAAGCCGTTCGCCTGATAGATCGCGCCGATCGCGAAGCCCGCGGCCGCCAGCGCGGCCTTCTGGGCGAGCGCGAAGGTGCCGAAGGCGATCGCCTCCACGCGCACGCCGGTCCGCGCCGCGCCCCAGTCCACACTGTCCGGCAGCAGGGTCCATGCCGCGAGGCCGAAGCCGGCAAACGCCACCTGCATGCCGAGCAGGAACAGCGTTGCCGCCGCCACGCCCGGCACCGGCACGAGCACGAAGCCGACCGGCAGCGCAAGCGCCAGCCCGCAGGCGATCAGCCAGGCGGCGCGGGCACCCGCGCGCCGCGCCGCGATCGTCCAGACCGGCGTCGCGATCAGGCTGGCAAAGGCCATCGCCGCAAGCGCGCGCGGCCCGGCCGGATCGTCGGCCAGCACGTAGCGGAAGTAATAGAGCACGGACTGGGTGGTCAGCGCCGCCGCCGCCGCACCGGCCGCCGCCGCGACGTTGAGCGCAACGAACGCGCGGTTGCGGGCAAGCAGGGCGAGCGCCGGACCGATACGCGGACGGAGCGTTGCCGCGACGGCGGGGCGCCGCTCGGGCACGCGCCAGGCGATCGCCAGCAGTGCTGGCACCCCCAACGCGGCGAGCGCCGCGCTCGCCGGGCCATAGCCGCCCAGCATGGTCACCAGCCGGGGGAGGGCGCCGGCGACCAGCGTGGCAGCAACGGCGCCGAAGACCATGCGCAGGCCGGCGAGCAGCGAACGCTCGGCGCTGGTCCCGGCCAGGCGGGTCGTCCAGGCCGAATAGGGGATGTTGGTGAAGGCATAGAGCGTGCGGAAGGCGATTTGCCCCGCCAGCGCGAGCGCCCAGGCCCCGGCAGGCGCGGCGAACATCGCGACGAACGAGAGCCCCAGCGGCAGCGCGCCCCAGCCGACCAGCCAGCGATAGGGGCGGCGCATCCGCTCGGCGACGACGCCTGCTACGAAATCCGCCACCCCATCCCACACCGCGCCGATCAGGAACAGCGTGCCGGCCAGCGCGGGCGCCAGCCGCAGCGTGTCGATATAGAAGAACAGCAGGTAGAGATTGACCGCCTGCCAGTAGAGGTTGAACGCGAAATCGCCCGCGCCGAACAGTAGCAGCGCCGCGCGCGGGGCGGGTGGGGGCGTTTCGCTCACGCCGGCAGCAGGACCGCGACCATGGCCGCCGTCTTAGAGCCCGTTTGGAAATTCGCGAAAGAGCGAATTTCAAGTCGGCACCGGCCCGCTCCCCCACCCGACCACCCATAGAATACTGCCGTTGGGTGGCCGGCTGGGGGAGCGGGCCGGTGCAGCGAAATGCGCCGCGGCGCATTTCCAAACAGCCTCTCAGCACGCCGCCTCCCGCTGTCCATGCCGCTCAGAAGAAGCGGGGGATTGGCCCGGCTTGCGGCGTCTGGTCGGGTAGGTCCACCTCGATGCCGTCGGCATAGCACCAGCCCCAGCCCTCGGGCGGGTCATAGCCTTCCATGATCGGGTGGCCGGTCTCGCGGAAATGCGCGGTGGCGTGGCGGTTGGGCGACTGGTCGCAGCAGCCGACATGGCCGCATTCCCGGCACAGCCGCAGATGCACCCACCAGCTGCCGGTCTTCAGGCATTCCTCACAGCCTTTGGCGCTCGGGGTAACCTCGCGCACCGTTTCGGCATTCATGTGGCTGCAGCGGGTCATGGCGGTCTCCTCCGAAGCCCTTGTAGCCGCGTCGCCGCCGAGGTTCGCCTGTACGATTGGATGGGGATGCGAAAAGGGGCCGCACCGACGGTGCGACCCCTTCGGAAATGGTGCAGGACGCTCGCTCAGCGACGCGCGTCGAGGCTCCAGGCGCCGGCGCCGAAGGCGACCACCTGCAGCAGGCCGCCTGCCATCGCGATGTTCTTGAAGAAGTGGATGAACTGGTTCTGGTCGCCCAGCGCCGAATGGAAGGCAAAGGCGGTGGCCAGCGAGAAGAGGGCGAGGATGGCCGCGACGAGACGGGTGCGATAGCCGAGGACCAGCGCCGCGCCGCCGACCAGCTCTACCAGCAGCGCGACCGCATAGCCCAGCTGCGGCAGCGGCAGGCCCGAGGCGGCGATATAGCCGATCGTCGCCGCGGGTGCCGCGAGCTTGGACAGGCCGCTCAGCACGAAGATCGCGGCGATGCCGATACGACCGACCAGCGGCAGGGCCGACTGAACGTTGGTAGGGGTGGCAGTGGTGGGGAAGGGTGCGGTAGCCATGATGTGTCTCCAGAAAAGTGGCGGGGACCAAGCTGCCTCGCCTTGTGGTGGAGAAATGCGCGCTCCCCGGCTCGCTGGGGAGCGGAATAAAATCACGCGAAACGTTCGATCGAATTGAAAAGATGCTTTTCCAGAATTTCGAACGAAATTGACAGAACTATCCGGCTGATCCGAACGGCCGCGCAGGGCTAGCACCTCGGTAACACAGGAGGTTTCGATGGATCGTCTCACAGCGCCCGAACTGAGCCAGACCGAATGGGCCGCGGTTTCCGTTGCCTTCCAGGATGCCGCGGCGTGCGGCTGCACCGCCGTTCCGGCAACCGATCGGCCGTCGCTGTTCGGGCGGGTTGCCGACACGCTGTTCGGTGCGCGCCGGCCGACGCCGCTCGCCAACCCGCGGCTGGAGGCGATCCGCCAATTCGTCTGCACGACGCGGCGGCAGCGCCGCCCGGCCGAGGATCTGGTGCCGGTGCTCGCCGATCATGGCTTCAACCCCGCGCAGATCCAGGCGATCGCGCTGCTGTCGATCTGAAGGAGCGCCCGTCATGGCCCATGCCACCGCCCATATCGGCCCCGATCTGCTCGAAACCCGCATCCAGGCCGGGCATCACCCGCTGCTCGCGGACGAAGCGCCGAGCAATGGCGGCCGCGACGCGGGGCCTGCGCCCTATGACCTGCTGCTCGCGGCGCTTGGCGCGTGCACCGCGATGACGCTGCGCATGTACGCCGATCGCAAGGGCTGGCGGATCGAGGCGCTCGATGTCGATCTCCGGATCATCGGCACCCCGGAGGCGCGCCATGTCAAGCGCACGCTGACGATCACCGGGCCGGACGAGGCCGGCCGCGCGCGGCTGGCCGACATCGCCGAGCGGACGCCGGTGACGCTCACGCTCAAACAGGGTATCGCGATCGAAACCCGATTGGCGGAGCAGAGTGCATGAGCAGCGAAGTGGCCCTCGACGCGGTGGCGCGCGATACCGGGGCGGGCAAGTTCCAGGTGGCGGTGCAGGTCGCCGGCGTGGCGCTGATGCTCGACGAGCCGGTGTCGGTGGGCGGCCTCGGATCGGGACCGACGCCCTACCAGATCCTCGCCTCGGCGCTGGCTGCCTGCACGACGATGACGCTGCGCGTCTATGCGCTGCAGAAGGGCTGGCCGGTTACCGGCATCCGTACGCTGGCCGGGCACCAGCGCCAGGCCGGCGTGGTTCCCGCAGACCTGTTCACCCGGCGGATCGAGATCGAGGGCAGCCTCGACGATGGCCAGCGTGCGCGGCTGCTGGAGATTGCTGATCGCTGCCCGGTGCATCGCACGCTCAGCGGTGGTGCGCGTGTCGAGACCGAGCTTGCCGATGCCGCCGCGCCGACCGAGCCCGCCGCCGCCCACGCCGCGGACCTGGAACACGCCATCCGCGATCGCTGAGCGCCGCCGCCAGAAACAATTTGTAACGCGCCTCGTTGGGCCCCCATACCGAAAAAATGGGGGACGATATGCAGCGTGCTATGCTGAAAACAGGGATGATGGCGGCGGCGTTGCTCGCAGCGGGATCGGCGCTGGCGGACGACGACGATCCGCGCTTTTGCCCCACCCGGCCGAGCATCGGCGGATCCAGCTGCACGACCGAGCCGGGGCGGGTCCATGTCGAGGCCTCCTTTCTCGACTGGGAGCGGGACGACCAGGCATCGCAGCGCGAGGACCGCATCGTCGCGTCCGACCTGCTGGTGCGCCTCGGCATTGCTGCGAAGACCGAGGTGCAGCTGGGCTGGACCGCCTATGGCCAGGATCGGACGCGGGACAAGTCGACCGGCGCGATCGACACGATCCGGGGCACCGGCGACCTCCGCTTCGCCGTGCGCCAGCACCTCGCGGGGGAGAAGGGGAAGCCCTTTTCCGCCGGTGTCGAGGCCTTCGTCACGGCGCCTACCGGCAAATATCCGGTCGGGGACGGTACCTGGGGGGCGGGGGTGATCGTGCCGGTGCAGTATAACCTGACCGAGCAGGTTGCCGTCGCCTTCACCGGCGAAGTCGACGCGGCGGCGAACCAGAGCGGCGCGGGTCGGCACTTCGCCTATAGCGGCATCACCAGCCTGCGTTACAAATTCAGCGAGCAGGTCTCGACCACCGCCGAATTCTCGCTGGAGCGCGACCAGGATCCCGAGGGCCATGAAACCCATGCGCTGGCGGCACTGTCGACGGCGTGGCGGCCGACCAAGACGCTGCAGTTCGACGTGCTGGCGGTAGCCGGGCTGAACCGTAACTCGCCGGACTTCCGGCTGGTGACCGGCGGGGCGATCCTGTTCTAGCGGCTTCGCGGGTCGACCGGATCGGCAGATCGCCGCTCCCGATCGGCGATTCTGGCCTCCACGCAGTCCGACAGTGTGGAGGGGGTTCGCTGCCCATGGGAGACGCACGCTTCCACGAAGCTGCAGATTGCGGTCACCGCGGAAGGATCCTGCCGGGCGTTTCTCGGGCCGCAATAAATGACGGTCGTGCCCCTTAGCCGATAATCGATCTTGGTCGTGCGCAGACGCGGGCCGGTCACCACGATCTCCTCGCTTTGCTGTCCGCCTTCCTGCCGGGCGACCGCGGGCGTCTGGTTCTGCGGCGCCGGCACCCCGGATAGAAGCGCGACCAACCATATCCGGTGCATGCCGCCGATCTCCCCGTTTCTCCATCCGCTGGCGGACGTGTGGCAAATCGACTTGTGACCGGGCGGCAAGTTCGTCAAATAGAAGATGCGCTGCACCGGAAGAATGGGTGAGCTTGTCAACACAGGAGCAAGTTTTGTCCGATCCTTCCGCAGTCGATCTGTTGCACGCGAGCATCGAGCGCGTGTGGAACGAGCGCGATGATGCCCTCCGTCTTGCCGCGATCGATGCGATCTATCATGTCGACGCGACGATTTTCGAACCGGCACGCGCGGTCAGCGGCCATCAGGCCATCTCGGAAGTGGTCTCGGGCGTCCTTGCGGACATGCCGCCCGGCTTCCGGTTCGATATCGATGGGCCGGGCCTCGGCCATCATGACGTCGCCACGGCGCGGTGGAAGGGCGGACCTCCCGGCGCAACCATCGTCAGCGGCGTCGATGTCGCGCGGGCGAAGGACGGCAAGCTGATCGAGCATTATTTCTTCTTCGATCCGTCGCAGTGAGCAAAGGCGACCGGCGCTAATCCCCGGGTTCACATGGACCGGGGTGCCGAGGCTGCTGCCCGTGGTCCCCTGCACGATCTAGACTTCGCCCAATTCCTCCAGATCCGCATCCCCGCGGCCCACCTCCACGAACCGCGCCCGCAGCCAAGATGCCGCCGGGCCCGGCGGGGCATCGCGCCGCCAGATCGCGCTGAAGCGATACATCCCGCCGGGGCTCTCGGGCATCGCCAGCCGCACCAGCGTTCCCGCGACCAGGTCCGGCTCGATCAGCGGCAGCGGCATGTTGCCCCAGCCGATGCCTTCGCGGAGCAGCGCATGCTTGGCGCCGAGATCGGCGAGCCGCCAGGTGCGCGGGCTCATCACCGCGAAGTCGCGGCCGGCGGTGAGCGGCGAGCGATCGGAAAGGACGAGCTGGACATGGTCGCGCCCCGCACCCGGCGGGATCGGGTCCATCCGGCCCAGCGGGTGGTCGGGGGCCGCCACCGGCACCATCACCACCGATCCGGCCGCTTCGCACTCGATGCCGTTGACGCCCTGCGCCAGCGGTCCGGAAAGGCCTAGAACCGCCTTGCCCTCCAGCACCAGGCTGGTGATCGCGCCCAGCGCCTCGACATGCAGCCGCAGCGTCACCGTCGGGAATTCGGCGCGGAAGGCGCGGAGCACTTCGCCCAGCCGGCGGGTGGGCAGCATTACGTCGACCGCGAGGTTCACCTCCGCCTCCAGCCCGTCAAGCAGCCCCTTCACCTTGGCGCGGAGGCCGTCGATGCCCTGCGACACCGTCCGCGCCTCGGCCAGCACGGCTTCGCCGGCGGTGGTGAGGCGCGGCTTCTTGGTGCCTTCGCGGTCGAACAGCAGCACGCCCAGCTGCGCCTCCAGATTGGCGATGCCGTAGCTGATTACCGAGACCGCGCGATTGAGCTGGCGTCCGGCGCCGGCAAAACTGCCGCTGTCGACCACGGCGAGGAAGATGCGGAGTTGGTCGAACGTGGGGGTGCCGGGGTTTGACATTTCTATTTCCTGGAACGTTTGCGCCAAACTTATCCCACTGAGTGGCGATGTCGAGCCCGCCTATATCCGGGTCATCGAAGCGGCGCCGCGATCCGGTGCCACCCCACAGGGAGACCCCCAATGATCGAACTTCGCCCCTTTTCGAGCCTCGGCGGTGCCAACCATGGCTGGCTCGACGCCAAGCATCATTTCTCCTTCGCCAACTATTATGATCCGGCCCGCACCAGCTGGGGCAATCTGCGCGTCTGGAACGACGACACGATCGCGCCGCAGACCGGCTTTCCGCCGCACCCGCACCGCGACATGGAGATCATCACCTATGTCCGCGACGGCGCGATCACCCACCAGGACAATCTGGGCAATCACGGCCGCACCGTCGCCGGCGACGTCCAGGTGATGTCCGCGGGCACCGGCATCGCGCACTCCGAATATAATCGCGAGGACGTGACCACCCGCATCTTCCAGATCTGGATCCAGCCGACCCGCGGCGGCGAGAAGCCGAGCTGGGGCACGCGGCCCTTCCCGAAGACCGATCGCGCCGGCCAGTTCGTGGTGCTGGCAAGCGGTTTCGAGGGCGATGGCGATGCGCTGCCGATCCGCACCGATGCCCGGGTGGTGGGTGCCTCGCTACGCGCCGGCGAGACCGCGGAATATGCGCTGGGCAGCGATCGCCGCGCGTATCTGGTGCCGGCGATCGGCGCGGTGGAGATCGACGGCGTGCGGGTGAATGCGCGCGACGGCGCAGCGATCAAGGATGTCGAGCTGGTCCGCATCACCGCGATTGAGGACAGCGAGATCGTGATGGTCGACGCGGCGTGAAGACGGCGAGCGGGCGGCACGATGGTGTCGCCCGCCAATACCCAAGATGAACACTTTGCATTAACTTGCATCATGCTCTTTTAAAAAGATATCCGTGAAGGTCCCGGAACGGCGCAAAGCAAGCGCGGGTTTGTCCTGTTGAACGCAACGGGGAAACCATCCTTGACCATGCATGCCGCAATCTCCCGCCCCAGCAGCAACTTTGCGCTGATCTGTTTTTCGCACCTGCGCTGGAACTTCGTCTTCCAGCGGCCGCAGCACCTCATGACCCGCTTCGCGCGCAACATGGACGTGCTGTTCTGGGAAGAGCCGATCGACGACGATGCGCCTGCCCCTTGGCTGGAACTGCGGGACGAAGGGGCGGGCGTGACGGTGGCGGTACCCCATCTGCCGGTGGGCCTGGCCGAGGATGCGCGGGTGGTTGCGCTGCGTGCCTTGCTCGACGCGCATGTCGCGGGCTGGGCGGCGCAGCCGATCCGCTGGTACTACACGCCGATGATGCTGCCCTTCTCGCGGCATCTGGCGGCGGCCTGCACCGTCTATGACTGCATGGACGAGCTGAAGAATTTCCGCTTCGCGCCGCCCGAGCTGATGCCGCTGGAACAGGAACTGTTCGGCGCGGCGGACCTCGTCTTCACCGGTGGCTACAGCCTCTACGAGGCCAAGCGCGACAGCCATGGCTCGGTGCATCCGTTCCCGTCGAGCGTCGATACCGCGCATTTCGCGCAGGCGCGCGGCCCGATTCGGGAAACCCCGGATCAGGCCGGGCTGCCGCGCCCGCGGCTGGGCTTTTACGGTGTCGTCGACGAGCGGATGGATCTGGATCTGATCGCCGGCATCGCCGATGCACGGCCGGACTGGACTATCGTGATGGTCGGCCCGGTGGTGAAGATCGATCCGTCGGATCTACCGCAGCGGACCAACATCGCCTGGCTCGGCCCCAAGGACTATGCCGAACTGCCTCGCTATGCCGGCGGTTGGGACGTCGCGCTGATGCCGTTCGCGATAAACGAGGCGACCCGCTTCATCAGCCCGACCAAGACCCCCGAATATCTCGCCGCCGGCCTGCCGGTGGTATCGACGCCGATCACCGATGTGATCCGGCACTATGGCGAGGTGGCCGGCGTGTTCGTGGCGGCCGGTGCGGAGGCCTTTGTCGAGGCCTGCGAACAGGCGCTGGCGCTGCGCGGCGGTACCGATGCCTGGCGCGCCGAGGCCGATGCGCTGCTCGCCGACCAGAGCTGGGACCAGGTCGCCGCGCGGATGCTCGGGCTGATCCGGCAGGTCGCCGAGCCCGACCAGCCGCTGCTCAAGCCGGTCCGCAGCACGCAGTACGACTATCTGGTGGTCGGCGCCGGCTTTGCCGGATCGGTGATGGCCGAGCGACTCGCCGCCGATTCCGGCAAGCGCGTGCTGGTGATCGACAAGCGGCCGCACATCGCCGGCAATGCGTTCGATCACCAGGACGAGGCAGGGATCCTCATTCATCAGTACGGCCCGCATATCTTCCATACGAACAGCGCCGACATCGTCGACTATCTGTCGCGCTTCACCGCGTGGCGCCCGTACGAGCACCGCGTGCTGGCCGATGTGCGCGGGCAGCTGGTGCCGATCCCGATCAACCGGACGACGCTGAACGCGCTGTTCGGGCTGGCGCTCGCCACCGACGCGGAGGCCGCCGACTTCCTCGCCGCGCGGGCGGAGCCGGTGGCCGTGATCCGCAGTTCCGAAGACGTGGTGATCTCTGCGGTGGGGCGCGAGCTCTACGAAACCTTCTTCCGGGGCTATACCCGCAAGCAATGGGGCATCGATCCCTCCGAACTCGACAAGAGCGTCACCGCGCGCGTGCCGACCCGGACCAACATCGACGACCGCTATTTCGCCGATCGCTTCCAGGCAATGCCGCGGGATGGCTATACGGCGATGTTCGCGCGGATGCTCGATCATCCGAACATCGACCTGGAGCTGGGCGTGACCTTCGAGGAGGCGAAGCGGCGGTTCAGCTTCGATCAGATCGTCTATACCGGCCCTATCGACGAATATTTCGATTTCCGCTTCGGCCGGCTGCCCTACCGCTCGCTGCGGTTCGAGCACGTCCACGAGGACCGCGAATGGGCGCAGCCCGTGGCGGTGGTGAACTATCCGGACGAAGCGGTGCCCTACACGCGGGTGACCGAATACAAGCACCTCACCGGCCAGCAGGCGCCGAACACCAGCCTCACCTACGAATATCCGAGCGCCGAAGGCGACCCCTATTACCCGATCCCGCGGCCGGAGAACCAGGCGCTGTTCAAGCGCTACGAGGCGCTGGCCGAGGCGACCAAGGGCGTGCTGTTCGTCGGCCGGCTGGCGACCTATCGCTATTACAACATGGACCAGGTCGTCGGGCAGGCGCTCGCCACCTATCGCCGCCATGTCGCCGAGGAACGCGCGGTCGAGCCCGTTGCGGCGGCCGCGCTGGCGGAGTGATCCTGCTGGATGCCCCTTTCGCACGCCTGCGGAAGGGGCAGGCCTCAGGCCGCCCTGGCAGCGCCGCCGGCCCGCGCGGCGCCGTCCTTGCCCGCTTCCATCCCGATGATGGGCCAGTGCGGCGCCTTGTCGTCGAGCGTGCGCAGCAGGCGGAGAAACTCCACCTCGGTGGCGTCATAGGGCACGCCGCCCACGTCGAAGATGTCGTGGAACCACTTGTCCTTCAGGCCGGCGAGGTTGGGGTTTTCCCACGCCGCCCACGGAAGGTGTGTCTGCGTCTTGCCGCGGACCAGGCCCCAGCAGAAGGCACCGACATTGTGCAGCTTCGCCACCGGCAGGATCGCCTCGAACGTGCTGCCAGCCGGGCGGGCCATGAACTCGGTGCACCACATCGGCCGGTCGAACACGCTGAGCCAGGCGATGCGCTGCGCGAAGTCGTCCGCCGTGCCGTAATTGTGGAACGAGATCACGTCGGAAAGTCCGGTCTGGGCCTGCTGCAGCGGCGTCATCCGGTCGGGGGACGACCAGTCGCCCAGCCAGATCGCGCTGGTCAGCGGCTGCACCGGCCGCATGCTGCGCGCCCAGTCGAACGCGTCGATCAGCACCGGCAGGACGAGATCCGCCTTGGCGTTCAGCTCGCCCGCGTCGCACAGCGATACTTCGGGCCCGTTGTCGGGCTCGTTCCAGATGTCCCAGGCGAGCACGCGGCGATCCTTGCGGAAGCGCCCGACCACGCCCTTGATGTAGCGCTCCAGCCGCGGCCGCTGGCCGGGATCGCGGAGCGCGGGGATGCCCGGCGACTGTACCCAGCCCGAATTGTGCACGCCCGGCTTGGGCGCCGGCTGCGGCCCGAGCGCCGGATCGGGGTGCCAGCAGCTGTCGAACAGCACCAGCATCACGCGGATGCCGAATCCGTCCGCCACCGCCAGCATCGTGTCGATCCGGTCGAGAAACCCGTCCGGATCCTCGGCCCAGAGCAGATCGTGCAGATAGACGCGCACTGCGTTCATGCCGACATCGGCCGCCAGCGCCAGCTCGGCGCGGATGGCCTCAATGTCGAACGTCTCGGCTTGCCACATCTCGAGCTGGTTGATGGCGTTGGAGGGCGTGAAATTGCAGCCCATCACCCAGGGCTGGCGTGCGAACCACGCCTTTGCCTCGGTCTCCGTCCAACGCCCGACCATCGCCTCGAACTCCACCAACGCCTGTACCGACATCGCTTCACAACCCCTGATAACAATGTGATTTTTATAGGCGGCGAAGGGAATTGCGGAGGTATCCGCTACGCGCTTCTTCGGAGGGGCAGGGGGCAATTTTGCGACGAGCCGAGTGGCGCGGCCGGCCGATCCCGCGTGAACGCCGCCGCAACCCTTTGTTCCTGCGGCCATCAGGGGGCTCGGATTGCAACCACTTGAGCTTTGGGGCGGTGCCGAATGCACCGTCAATCGCGTCGGCGACCGGTACCGTGACCAGTCGGTAGAGACCGGCCATCACGACCGGCTCGACGATGTCGACCGCATCGCCGCGCTGGGCGTTCGCGCGGTGCGCTTCCCCGTGCTGTGGGAGCGGGTGTGCCCCGAGGACTCCGCGACCTGCGACTGGACGTGGAGCGATAGCCGGCTGGCGCGCCTGCGGGCGCTCGGATTGCGGCCGATCGCGGGTCTGGTCCATCACGGCAGCGGCCCCCGGCGCACCGACCTGCTCGATCCCGATTTCGCGGTGAAGCTGGGCGACTATGCCGCGCGCGTCGCCGAGCGGTATCCGTGGATCACCGACTGGACTCCGGTCAATGAGCCGCTGACTACCGCCCGGTTCGCGGCGCTCTACGGCCACTGGTATCCGCACTTGCGCGACGAGGGCAGCTTCTGGCGCGCGCTGGTCGGCCAGATCGAAGGCGTGGTGCGGTCGATGGCTGCGGCGCGCGCGGTGGTGCCGGCGGCGCGGCTGATCCAGACCGACGATCTCGGCAAGACCTATGGCACGCCCGGCACCCACGCCCAGGTCGCCCATGACAATGACCGCCGCTGGATGGGCTGGGACCTCCTCTGTGGGCGCGTGGTGCCGGGGCACCCGCTCTGGCAGCGGCTGGCCGGCCATGGCCTCGCCCGCCGGCTGGAGGCACTCGCCGACGCCCCGTGCCCGCCTGACGTGATCGGCATCAACCACTATCTGACCAGCGACCGGTTTCTCGACGAGCGCGTCTCGGCCTATCCGCCGGCGATGCGCGGGGGCAATGGCCAGATCCCGTATGTCGATACCGAAGCGGTGCGCGTACTCGATCCGGCGCCGACCGGGCTCGCCAACGCGGTGGCGGAGGCGTGGGGGCGCTACGCGATCCCGATCGCGATCACCGAGGTGCACAATGGCTGCACCCGGGAGGAGCAGATGCGCTGGATGCGCGACGCCTGGGCGGATGCCGGCGCGGCGCGGGCGGCGGGGATCGACGTGCGGGCGGTGACGGCCTGGTCGCTGTTCGGCGCCTCCGGCTGGAACACGCTGCTGACTGGACCCGGCCACTACGAGCCCGGCGTGTTCGATGTCCGCGGCGCGGTGCCGAGGCCTACGGCGATGGTACCGCTGCTGCAGGCGTTGGCGAGCGGCACGCCGCCCGCCCATCCGGCGTTGGACGGGCAGGGCTGGTGGCGGCGCGACCTGCGGGTGCTCCATCGCCGCCGGCCGCATCCCGAGCCGGGCGCGCCGCACGCGCTTGCGCTTGCGCCCCGCCGGCCGTTGCTGATCGTCGGGGCGACCGGCACGCTGGGGCAGGCGCTCGCCCGGACCTGCGAAAAGCGCGACCTGGCGTTCGTACTCGCAGATCGGGCGATGCTCGACCTGGGCGACGCGTCGTCGATATCGGCAGCGCTGGAGGCGCATCGGCCCTGGGCGGTGATCAACGCCGCGGGCTGGGTCCGCGTGGACGATGCCGAGGATGCGGAAGCGGCCTGCTTCGCCGCCAATCATCGGGGGGCGACCGACCTTGCCGCCGCTGCCGGGAGGCTAGGAATACCGACCGTCAGCTTCTCCAGCGACCTGGTCTTCGACGGGCGCCTCGGCCGCGCATATGCGGAGATCGATGCTTGCAGCCCGCTCGGCGCCTATGGCCGCAGCAAGGCCGCGATGGAGGCGGCGATCGGCGCGCTCGCCGGGCGGCACCTGATCGTGCGCACCGCCGCGTTCTTCTCGCCCTGGGACCCGTATAATTTCGCCGTGCAGGCGGTGACCGCGCTGGCGGCGGGCCAGCGCTTCGCGGCGGCCGGGGACCAGATCGTGTCGCCGGCCTATGTCCCCGATCTTGCCAACGCGGTGCTCGACGAACTGATCGACGGCACCAGCGGCGTGCTGCACCTGGCCAATCGGGGCAGCATCGGCTGGGCGGACTTCGCCGTCGCGATCGCCGATGCCTGCGGACTGCCGTCGGCGCTGGTCGATGCCGTGCCCGGCGCGGCGCTGGGGTGGAAAGCCGCCCGTCCGCCCCATGTCCCGCTGGTGAGCCAGCGCATGCCGTCGCTCGAATCCGCCCTTCAAGCCTTTGCCACGGCACCGGAAGTGCTCGATCTGATCGCCCGCGCGCGGCAGCCGGCGGCGGCGCTGCAATCGGCCTGACGACCGGCTACGGCAAAGCCCCTCTTGCGCTGCGCTGCCGGAGCGCCGATGTTGGCGTGGGCAATACAACAACCACGAGATCATCCCACATGCATCCGCTTTCCGGTCAAATGACCATCGATCCCGTTACTGGCGCACTCGTTCCCATCGTCATCGAGCAGTCGAGCCGCGGTGAGCGCAGCTTCGACATCTATTCGCGCCTGCTGCGGGAGCGGATCGTCTTCGTCACCGGCCAGGTGGAAGACCATATGGCCTCGCTGATCACCGCCCAGCTGCTGTTTCTCGAATCGGAGAATCCGAAGAAGGACATCTGGATGTACATCAACTCGCCGGGCGGCGTCGTCACGGCGGGGATGGCGATCCACGACACGATGCAGTATATCCGACCGCGCGTCGGCACGGTGTGCATCGGCCAGGCGGCGTCGATGGGGTCGTTCCTGCTGGCCTCGGGCGAGCCGGGCCTGCGCGTGGCGCTGACCAACGCCCGCATCATGCTGCACCAGCCCTCGGGCGGTGCGCAGGGCATGGCGTCGGACATCGAGATCCAGGCCAAGGAAATCCTGCGCATCCGCGCGCGCATGAACGCGCTGTATGCGAAGTACACCGGCCAGCCGATCGAGAAGATCGAGACGACGATGGACCGCGATTCGTTCTTCGAAGCCGAGGAGGCCAAGGCCTTCGGCATCGTCGACGAGGTGTACGAAAAGCGCCCGGTGCCGAGCGAGGATGCGGCAGCGGCTAATTAAGACTATACGTTTATCCTCGGCCGCCTGACGATTCCCGGTGCATGGAACGTCAGGCGGGCGGGGCGATTATGGATTGCCGGAACTTCGCCTGCGTGTAGGATGGCAGGCGAGCGTAGCGCGCCCGAGGCGCGAAGGATGGATTGAATGACTAAGCTCAGCGGCGGTGACTCCAAGAGCACGCTCTATTGCTCCTTCTGCGGCAAGAGCCAGCACGAGGTGCGCAAGCTCATCGCCGGCCCGACCGTGTTCATCTGCGATGAATGCGTCGAGCTGTGCAACGACATCATCCGCGAGGAAACCAAGTCCTCGCTGGTGTCCAAGAAGGACGGTGGCGTCCCTTCGCCGCAGGAAATCTGCGACGTGCTCGACGATTACGTCATCGGGCAGAAGAAGGCGAAGCGCGTCCTCTCGGTGGCGGTGCACAACCACTACAAGCGGCTCAACCACGGCGCCAAGGGTGCCGATGTCGAGCTCGCCAAGTCGAACATCCTGCTCGTCGGCCCCACCGGCTGCGGCAAGACCCTGCTGGCGCAGACGCTGGCGCGCATCCTCGACGTGCCGTTCACTATGGCCGATGCCACCACGCTCACCGAAGCCGGCTATGTCGGCGAGGATGTGGAGAACATCATCCTCAAGCTGCTCCAGGCCTCCGACTACAATGTTGAGCGGGCGCAGCGCGGCATCGTCTATATCGACGAGATCGACAAGATCAGCCGCAAGGCCGAGAACCCGTCGATCACGCGCGACGTGTCGGGTGAAGGCGTGCAGCAGGCGCTTCTGAAGCTGATGGAAGGCACCACCGCGAGCGTTCCGCCGCAGGGTGGCCGCAAGCATCCGCAGCAGGAATTCCTGCAGGTGGACACGACCAACATCCTGTTCATTTGCGGCGGCGCCTTTTCGGGCCTCGAGAAGATCATCGGGGATCGCTTGCAGGGCAAGTCGATCGGCTTCGGCGCGCATGTCGCGGCTCCCGACGAGCGCCGCACCGGCGAACTGCTCCGCCAGACCGAGCCGGAAGATCTGCTCAAGTTCGGCCTGATCCCTGAATTCGTCGGCCGTCTGCCGGTGATCGCGACGCTCGAGGATCTCGACGTCGACGCGCTGATCAAGATCCTGACCGAGCCGAAGAACGCCCTGGTCAAGCAGTATCAGAAGCTGTTCGACATGGAGGCGGTCAAGCTCGGCTTCACTGACGACGCGCTGGTCGCGGTCTCGAAGAAGGCGATCGAGCGCAAGACCGGCGCGCGCGGCCTCCGCTCGATCCTCGAAGGCATCCTGCTCGACACGATGTTCGACCTGCCCAGCATGGACGGCGTCGACGAAGTGGTGGTCGACAAGGACGTGGTCGAGGGCCGCAAGGAGCCCGTCCGCATCTACGCCAAGAAGGAAAAGACCGGCAGCGCCGCCTGATCCTTTGGAAGGGCCGATCGCAACCCGTTCGGCCGTTCGCGAAGACCGCGCTGGCATCGCTGTGATGCTCGGCCGGGCCTTCGCCGAAGACCCGGTCTTCGCCTATATATTTCCGGATACAGAGACGCGGCAGCGACAGTTGCCGCGTCTTTTTTCGTTGTTGGTCGAGTCCGATCTGAAGGGCGGCTTCGGGATGGTCGCCGGCGTCGGCGCGGCGGTGACGCTCTGGCGGTCACCGGGGCAGGCCAGGGTCGGCTGGCTGGAGATGGTGGCGCATGCGCCCGGGCTGGTCCGGGTACTGGGCGGATCGCTGTTCCGCGCGCTGCGGGCAAGCGCCGCGGTCGAGGCGCATTTCCCGGCCGAGCCCTTCCTCTATCTCCACATCGCCGGGTGCGATCCAGCCGCGCAGGGCATGGGGCATGGCGGCGCCGCGATCCGGGCGGGGCTTGCCGCCGCGCCGGCGGGGCTGCCGATCTATCTGGAGACGGCGACCGAGGCCAATCTGGGCCTGTACCAGCGCTTCGGCTTCGTCGTTACCGAACGCTGGCGGGTGCCGGAGGGTCCGCCGCTCTGGTCGATGCGGCGCGCGGCCGGCTGATCATTCGGCTGGGGTATCGAGCAGGGCCGGCCAGGGCAGCGCGTGCAGAAACTCGACGAAGCTCTGGTGCAGATCGCTGTCGCGCCCCCAGCTGGCCCGGGCTGCGACCAGCCACGCGCCACCGGCCGGGCAGAACAGATAGCTTTCGGACGTCAGCGGCTGCTCCTTGCCCTCCAGCGTGCCCGTAAGGGTGAAGCGCGCATGATAGGCGGTGTCCGGTGCGCGGCCGGAAGGCGAGGGCCAGCGATCGCTCTCCACCCGCTTCACATCGGCATAGCTCGACACGACGTTGCGTTCGATCTCGGCGAAATTGGCGGCGCAGTCGCGTTCGGGCGGGGCGGGGTAAACATACAGCGTGACCAGGCCGAGATCGCCGCCCCGGCGGAGCACATAGCCGGCGCTGACGTCCAGCGCCTCGGCATCGAACAGGTGGATGCGAGTGCGCAGCGCGTTGGCCAGCCGTTCGGGGAAGACCATGCCCGTGGCGGCATGGGTCCAGTCGCCCTCGACCCGCAGGTCCTGCTGCGCGCGGGCGGGCAGCGCTGCCAGCACGAGCGCCGTGCCGAGCATCAGGCTGCGAAAGATCGTCATTCCTCACCCCAGTGATGTTGGCATCGCATCGTGCCGGGGGAGAAGGTCGCAGAGCCCCGCAGCCGATGCAAGCTGCGGGGTGTCGTATTGCCGCCGCGTCGGCTCAGAACAGCTTGGGGACGAACCGTTTCACGCGTGCGGCATAGGCTTCATACTCCTCGCCGAAATGGCTGCGGAGCAGCTTTTCCTCCTCGCGCACGCGGATCCAGGTGCCGAGTGCGAACAGCGGAAAGCCGACCAGCAATCCCCGCCAGTGGCCGAACGCGACCCCCAGGGCGAACAGCATCGCGACCAGCCCCGTGTAGATCGGATGCCGGATCGTCGCGAACGGTCCCCAGGTGACGAGGTCATGATCGCGCCGGGTGCGGGCAACGAAGCTCCAGTTGCGCCCCATCGCGAAAGCCGCCGAAAGGAAGGTGCCGATGCACGCGCCGATCAGCACCGCGACGATCACGGCCTGCCCCCAGGCGGCGGCGGATCCGGTCTGGAGGGTCAGCTGCTGCGGGCCGAACGCGACGGCGAAGAAGCCGAGCGCCTGCAGCGCGATGCCCAGGCGGGCGCGTCCGCCGGTCTGCGCGCCGCTTTCCTTGCGGCGACCGACGCGAAAGCGCACGAAGACGAGCGCCGCGACGAACAGCAGCAACCCGACCAGCAGCACGGCGAGCGCCGGCTTGCCGACCGGTGCGGGGGCGACGAGCGCGATCATCGCGAACGGCTCGCGCGCTGGACGGCATCGACCGCGTCGGACTGGCGCAGCACATGCGCGTTCGGATCGAGCACGACATGCGCCCCCGCCGGGACGGTGAGTGTCGCGGTGCCGCCCGGCATCGCGACGCGCTGCACCTTGCCGTCGATCGCGACGTCCACCGGCAACGGGAACGGCCGGTCACCCGGCGTCTTCCAGCGCAGCACCAGCTGGTCGCCGGTCCGCGTGCTGGTCAGCTGCGGCAGCGCGGCCGAATAGAGGTAGACGTCGAAGAACCATTGCAGGTCTTCGCCGGTCACCTGACGCACGATGCCGATATATTCGGGCGTGGTGCCGAAGCGCGGCTTGAAGTTGCCGGGCTTGGGATCGGGCCGACCATAGACGATGCGGCGCGTCGCCTCAAAGAAGCGGTCGTCGCCGATCAGGTAGCGGAGCGTATGGAGAACCCAGGCGCCCTTGTAATAGATGTCCTGGCCCGGGCCGCCCTTCTCGTCCTCGTATACCTCTTCCTCGGTGCGGATCTTGCCCGAGACGATCGGCGCCTTGTTCATGATGGTGAGGCGGAACTGGTCCATCATCGCGGCATAGCGGGCATCGCCCTCGCGCCACTGGCCGTAGAGCGGCTGCATGTACTGGGTATAGCCCTCGTGCAGCCAGTAATCGTCCCAGTTGGCGGCGGTCAGCTGGTTGCCGAACCATTCATGCCCCAGCTCGTGCTGGAAGATCTCGTCATAGCCCGACGGCGTCTTGCGATAGTTGTTGCCGTACGCATTGATCGTCTGGTGTTCCATGCCGAGATGCGGCGTCTCCACCACGCCCAGTTTCTCGTCGCCCCAGGGGAAGGGGCCGATCATGCTTTCGTAAAAGTCCACCGTCGGTGCGAATTCGGCGAACAGGCCCTTCGCCTTCTCCTCGCGGCCCGGCAGGTACCAGTATTGCAGCGGGAAGCTGTTGCCGAAGCGGCTCTTATACTCGGCGCTGAGCTCCTGATACGGCGCGATGTTGAGCGCCACGTCGTACGGATTGGGGCTCTTGGCGCGCCAGTGCCAGATGGTGCGGCCGTCGTCGAGCGTCTGCACCCGCAGCAGCTTGCCGTTGGAGGGGGCCTTGAGCCCGGCGGGCACGGTGATGTGCAGGTCGACCAGTTCGGGCTCGCCCTGCGGAAAGTCGAGGCACGGCCAGAACAGGTCGCAGCCATAGCCCTCCGCGGTCGTCGCCACCCAGGGCTTCTTCTCGCCGGGCGTGGTCGACCAGACCAGGCCATCGTCCCAGGGTGCGCGCACCGCGACGTGGGGCGTGCCGCCATAGCTGATCTCGGCGGTCACCTTGTCGCCGGCCTTGAGCGGGCGGGGCAGGGTGACGAACAGCCGACCTTCGGGGTTGCGCCACTGATCGGCCTTGAGCGGCTTGCCGTCGATGCGGATCGTGCGCACCGGCAGGTTCCGGTCGAGATCGATCTGCAGAACCGATTGCGGCGCGCTGGTGCGCAGCGTGAGCGTGGCGGTGCCGTGCAGCGTGTAGGTGGCGGGCTCCACCTCGATCGCGAGATCGGCATGTTCGAGGCGCAGCGCGGCGCGCGCGGGGTCGATCGGGCCGCCCGAGGCCTGGGTCGTGGGGGTGATCGGCGGTTCCCCGCGCTTCTGTGCCTGCGCAGTGCCCGTCATCGCCGCCATGGCGGCCATGACGAACGCGATTCTCGAAATGTTCAAAGCGACCCCCAAAAGCCTTGTGTCTCCGTCACGCCGCCGAATCGACCTGCGCAACGCCAGCATGATACCGATGCCGCTTCGCGAAGCGAGGGGGGGAAGCCCCGGCGGGGGCTGGCGTTTTCCACCGCAATCTGGGTTAATGCCGTCACCAGATTGATGCGCCCGTTCCGGGCCCCATATATAAGGCCTATGGTGCCCCTTCACGGGGCTGACCCGGAGTTTTCATGAAGCAGTCCTATCCTGTCCTGCCGCTTCGCGACATCGTCGTCTTCCCGCATATGATCGTGCCGCTGTTCGTCGGCCGTGATAAGTCGGTTGCGGCGCTGGAAGCGGCGATGGCTGCCGACAAGGAAATTTTCCTCGTCGCGCAGCTCGATCCGGCCGAGGACGATCCCGGCCGCGAGGATCTCTACGATACCGGCGTTTCCGCCGAAGTGCTGCAGCTGCTGAAGTTGCCCGACGGCACCGTGCGCGTGCTGGTCGCCGGCAAGGAGCGCGGCAACCTGACCGCGATCGAGGAGACCGGCGGCTATCTCACCGCGCATGTCGAGCCGGTGGAAGCGGGCGATACCTCGCTCGAAGCCGCGCAGGAAGGCGTGGACGAGGCCGTTTCCAAGCTTACGCCGGAAAATCTGAGCCCCGAACTCAAGGCGCTGATGCGCTCGGTCGTCGACCAGTTCGAGAACTATGCCAAGCTCAACCGCAAGCTGCCCGCCGAAACCGCCGTGCAGCTGGGCGAGCTGGACGATCCGTCGCGCCTTGCCGACGCCGTCGCCGCCAATATCTCGGTGAAGGTGGCCGACAAGCAGGCACTGCTGGTCGAGAACGATCCGCAGAAGCGTCTCGAGATGGTGTTCGCCTTCATGGAGGGCGAGCTGGGCGTGCTGCAGGTCGAGAAGAAGATCCGCAGCCGCGTCAAGCGCCAGATGGAGAAGACGCAGCGCGAATATTATCTCAACGAGCAGCTCAAGGCGATCCAGCGCGAGCTGGGCAATGAGGGCGAAGAGGGCGAGGGCGACGAGGTTGCCGAACTCACCCAGAAGATCGCCACGCTCAAGCTTTCCAAGGAAGCCCGCGCCAAGGCGCAGGGCGAGCTGAAGAAGCTCAAGACGATGGCGCCGATGTCGGCCGAGGCCACCGTCGTGCGCAACTATCTCGACGTGCTGCTGGGCCTGCCCTGGGGCAAGAAGTCCAAGCTGAAGAAGGACATCGCCGAGGCGCAGGGCGTGCTCGACCAGGACCATTATGCCCTGGAGAAGGTGAAGGACCGGATCGTCGAATATCTCGCGGTCCAGGCGCGCACCAACAAGCTGAAGGGGCCGATCCTGTGCCTTGTCGGCCCGCCGGGCGTGGGCAAGACCAGCCTCGGCAAGTCGATCGCCAAGGCGACGGGCCGCGAGTTCATCCGCCAGTCGCTGGGCGGTGTTCGCGACGAAGCCGAGATTCGCGGCCATCGCCGCACCTATATCGGCTCGCTGCCGGGCAAGATCGTGTCGAACCTGAAAAAGGCCGGCACCTCGAACCCGCTGTTCCTGCTCGACGAGATCGACAAGCTCGGCCAGGACTTCCGCGGCGATCC